>BNZR01000078.1 GCA_026001245.1 Clostridia bacterium | reverse complement strand
TGGCGGCGCGGTTTGAGCTACCGGGGTCGGGTCGGGCTGTACCGCTTCCGGCGTTGGGGATGGTGTCGGAGGTTCCGTTACAATCGGAGCCGGGGAGGGCGTGGGTTGCACGGTGGGTGCGCTTGTGGGGGTTGGCGTGGGCTTTTCGGTTGGAGCGGGTGTGTCCGTTACAATCGGCGTGGGAGTTGGTGTTGGATTGGGCTTTGCGTCTGCCGTGAGCTTCGGCACGATTACAAACGCGCCGACAGCCGCTATTATCAGAGCCGCCACGACGATGGCGGGGAAGATTAGCTTGTTTTTCATCTGAAATTACCTCCTGTTTGAGCTTTCCCTCTAAGTATATTATACGCCTTTTTCGCTGGAATGTCAAGGGGTTTTTGCAACTTTTCGCAAAAAAATCCCCCGACGTGGAGGGTTGTGTTTTTTCTCTCTGCCGGGGTTAATCTCGCGTCATTCCCGGCTTAGCGGGCGGCTGGCGTTTCGGTTGACGTTCCTTTAATTCGCGCAGTTCGTCTTCCCGCGCTTCAAGCTGCCTTTTGAGGTTATCCATTTCTGTGACTAATACCCGATTCGCTCTAGCTATTTCGTCAAACTCCCGCTTTAGAGCACCCAGTGTGTTGGCTACATTTACGCTCTCCAATGCCTGACGGCGTACTTCTTCCGCTTTCGCGTAGTCTAGCAACTCGGCTACTGTTTTATTGATGTCTTTGTGTTTTTGGCTTAATCCATCGAGGTTTTTAGCCAAGCCGTCGTGTTCTTTGGATAATGTTTCCTTGAGCCCAGTATGTTCAGCAGATAACCCTTTGGCTAACTCTTGGTGTTTCGCGGACAGCGTTCCATGCTCTTCGTGCAAACGCTTTTCCACATCTTTTAAGTTTAACATGTCCTTGATTGTGGCAATTATATTGCTTGCAAGCAGTATGCCACCTCCGATTAGTGCGCTTGTAATAGCGACATCCATAAACTCACTCCATTCCAAAATTTTCTCACCTCCCCATTATAGTCTATTTGTCGAGCGTTGTCAACACTGCGTTTGGCGTTAATTTAGCGGTTGTCGGCTGATGACTTTAATGAGGATTTCAAGTCTAGTATCTTGCTCAACAGCCTTATCGCGTAGAACCACTAAGGTTTTCTCAATACTTTCGAGTTTTTGGGATAATCGATTGATGTCGTTCTCAAGCTTTCCCGACAATCTCTCGCTGGCACTCTTCAAATTAGCCGCTTCATAGAATGTGAAAAATATATTGAATGCAATAGCTATAAGCACTGTTATGCCCATTACAAGCGTCGTTCCAATCGCGTCATCCATCTCTTTTCACCTCCCTCTGCCACATGAAAAAACGCCCGAATATCGGGCGTTTTTCGTACATGATTTTTAGTTTGTCTTCCCTTTGATTCGTTCAAGGAGCTTTCTAACCTTTTTCTCGTATCGCCATAGCCTGTGGCCTATGTATACCATTAACACAATCGGCACGAAATACGTCAGCAAAAGTGGCACTCCTGAAAGCGGTGTCAGGGTGCTTACGATTATTAGGCTCAAGATAGGAATGGTTGCGATCGCCGCAAAGAAGAACCACCATAGCGTGTCAACCTTGCGTTGCGGTCCGAATATGCGTCCCGTCGAAAGATTTAAGCGTCCGAATTTTTGCCTTTTACGGTAGTGATCGCGAGCTTCTGCACACTCGTCCAAAAACAACTCCCACGCATCGTCTTTAGCATTTTCAGGCGCGTCGAGGTACAACGAGTGATGAAAATCGCAACTCTCCGGCAAAGTGAGACGCGGCTTAATGGCCTTACAAGTTGTTATGTACTCCCCGACGGCTTCGCGCTCATTGCTGTGATCTTTGATGTATTGAAGCAATTCATATGAATCCGCGTCGGCTTGTTCGAGAGAAATACTCTGTGCAGTTTTTCCTCTGGTGTTGATTTTCGCGACAATAATACTGGTAACCGCCCCTACAGTCCCTCCGAAAATGCCAATTGAGCCGCCGATTAGACCAACCAGCGACAGCGTATTGTCAATATCCCAAGCGGCAAACAAAAACATCAGCCCTCCCCAAAGGAACAGAATCAGAAAGTACCAAAAAATTATTGGAATATCTCTGCTTCTCAAGTATAACACACCTCCATTTCATTGTCAAGCGCCCTACTTATCCTCCGGCAATTCAATCCCGGAGCGTTGGCGTATCTTTAAATGCTTGCCCTGTCTGCCATGCTTCATCACACGCGCAATAATCTCATACACCGTTGAAGCCACTAGGAAAAACGCGAGTACAAAGCATATCGCGCCGTACATAACCGGGTGTTCTGCAAACAGTGTTTTCGGCAACTTTAAGTATATCAAAGCCGCCGCAAGCACCAGCGGATACGCCACTATTATCATAGTGCGCTCACGCAGACGCAGGAATTTGAACACTTTTGCCATAATCGCTTTCATTCCAAAATCACCTCTCTCCCACACGCCGCAAATTGCAAATCCTCGTTGAAATCCTTACTCTTCGGAGCTTCCCGCGCCACGCTCACACGCTCCGCAAAATCCCTTGTAATCCGCTCACAGGCGGCGTTCCCCGCGCTGTCGTTGTCCAAACACAGCCGCACATGCTTAATATCCGGACGTTCCTCCAAAAACCGCGCCAGCGCCTTTTCAGACACGCCGCCGAGCGATAATCTATGCACATTTCGATAGTCCTCACCGCTCTTTTTAGCAAGTGTGGCATGGCTCATCGCGTCGATGGGCGACTCGAATACCGCCACGGTGTCGCCCTCGCCCGACATGAAAAAGCCATAGCTTTTGTCCGACCCCGCGCAGTCCCTGTCATAGCGAACGTAAGACAACGTGCCGCGCTCAAAGGCATAACGCGCCGCGCCGCCCGTATCCTTGCCTACAAACACGCAATTTGAACCTTTAGCACTCTGATACAGTGAGCCGTTGCGCCGCAAATCCCGCACAATTTCCGCGTCAATATGCCTTGTAGCAGTAAGATACGCGAAAACACGGGACATATCGGCGGCTTTTACGGGCGGTTGAAAATCAGAGATTGTAGTAGTTTTAGGCGTGTCCGGCCTCGCGTAAGCTTCGGATTTACCCATAGTTTCGAGTACGTAATCCGTAGCCTGCGCAAAGGTTTTCTCATACGGAAAACGCATAGCAAAGTCTATAGTCGAGCCGCCTATGCCGTGACTGTGCCAAAACCATAGATTGTTGGAGATTTTAAGGCTGTCATGCTCGGCTAAATAGTACTCGTTTCCGCTCTTTTTAACCTCAAAACCCATGCGTTTTGCAAGCTCGACTAAATCACAGCCTTTCGCGGCGGCTATTTGCTCAGAACGTGTCACTATATCACCTCAAATTTTATGTAGTACAGCGTGACATTTGCGGAGAAGTCGTCTGTTTTATTCAACGCTCGTTCTAATTCAGACAGCTTTATCGACCTATTCAATTTCCTGCGCCTGATTATCGTGGTTTGCTTGTAGTTTTCGAGTATGCGTATTAGCTTTTCGTGCGTCTTAGCGCGATACACCCCACGCGGGAGTGCCGCGATTCCCAATGCCGCCGCCGTGATATTAGATTTGTAATCGCGATTGCGAGTGCGTTTTTCCGGCTTCATGCTAATCCAATGCCCGAAATATGAGTAGACAAGCACACTGTTTATGCGTTTGTACGGATGGTACTTCCATAAATCTATCGCAATCAGCGCGATAATTGCAAGCACTAAAAATCCAAGCATATAGACACTTCGCTTTCCGGCTCTTTGGGTAGCCGTATACCATCTGAAATCGGGTTTTTGAAGTACGGCAAAAGATGTACTATTCCTGGCTCCTGCATACCCGTGTCATGCGCCACAAAGCATATCGCCGTAAACATCACAAGCACCTGCGTAAATATGCGTTCCTCGAACACAAAATCGCGTTGTGTTGATACATTCGTACTCTCTGAAACGCTGGCCTTGTTTCCCACCAAACCGCCGAAGATTTTCGAGTGCTTCGTATCAGCCATTGATTCGGAGATATTCGTGGAATACCGCCGTTTTTCCTCCTTGCCTGTGAGCTGCTGGGCAGTGTCAATCGTCAGCTTATCATCGGAGCGCAACCATATTTTGTTGACAAGATTCTGCTGTAGCGTATTAAAAGCCTTGTCGTCTCCCAGCGTTTTAGACATAGAAGTGTAGCTCTGACTTGCCACAATCGAGCAACATTTCGCCTCTCTGGAAACGCCATAGAAATTGCCGTCGTTTGAGGTGCAAAACTCCTGATACTCGTCACAGATAAAGAACACCGGGCGTGTGCGATTCAGTCCTCGTGACGGCACAGTGCGTTGCTGAACCTCGCTTTGAAAGTCCAGCTTTAAGTATGCCGCAATCGTTCGCGCAACCCTGGGATAACCCGCTACATTCATCGCGAATACAACAATTTTGCCATCGTTGATAACGTCCTCAAAGCCGAAGAAATTCAAAGCCTCCTGCTCCGGGCAAAAGCTCTCGTGTATCGCCTGGCTGGACGCAAAAAAGCTTGTCAGCTCCGTCACACAAGCCTTGATTGTTTCGATTGTCGTCTCGGCTTTGCTCGTGAATTCGCCCTTGAAGTATTTATCCGACATGCGAATATCAAAATCATTCTTTGCGCGGAAAAACCTAGCCTCTTCAATGGCTTCCGCGTCCTGTTCCTCCGGGAAATCCTCATCTTTGTCGCCGATAAGATACTTCAATTTGTACAATTGTTCCTCCAAATATTCCGTGTTCGTTACAAGGTCATGTACATGCCCCAGCGACACATAACCGTCGTTCACCAAGCGCATAAGTCGTATGCATTCGCCTATCATCGCGGCTGATTTTGTATTCCAAAAGCTATCCTTAGCGTTGCCGCCGCCACCGCTGATAAGATTCAGCACCTGCCTACTGCGTTCCGCCAAGTCCACAGGTTCCATTCCCGGCTTGTGCAACGGATTATAGGTGTATTTCCCGCCCAGAGTTATCAGCACAACATCGTCTTCGCGTCCGCATTCGGCGGCGTATTTCAATACTTGCTCGTAAAAATTGCCTTTCACGTCTAAAATCAGCATACCCGCCTTTTCGTTAGGCTTGTCCGCCTGATAAAAAAGTGCCTGTTTACACGCGGGATACATGAAGCTGGCGGTTTTGCCTGTGCCTATAGTACCCGTCATAAGTATGTTTTGATACAATGCTTTTTCAGGAATAATCGTCCATTCGGGATTCAGTTTATAATCAGCCGTGAATTTGTTATGCTTCAAGCCGAGAATCAGCTGAAACTTATCCTTTCGCCACGGAAATGGCGGGGCTTTCACATCTTCCTCACGCAACGGATCGCCTTTTCTGCGTCCCGTAAGAAACGGCTCAATAATTGCGCGATAAATCATCCAACCGAGCATGTAAAACGCGACTGCCGAAAAGACATTGTACGTAATACAAAAATGCTTCCAATACTCTGCCGGGACAATGGTTTGTGTTTTACCGAGAAGCTCGACCGTGAGCTGCCCTGTATCAAGAAAAGCTTGCGAATGTGACATATGTGCCAACAACATCGGCACGGCAAATATCGCCGCGAATACCCATCGCGACGATAATATTTTGTATGCTTTTATGACGGAACACCTCCCGAAATTATTGTGATATAACAGTTATTCCAACGTCAGTCCGGAGGGCTTATCCGGCGGCGCGGGCGGGTGTTCTGCGAGGTATCTTGCGTTGACATTGGCCTTTATTTCAGAGTATTCCTGCTTGCTCAATTTCATAGTTTTTGCGGTGTTGAGCATGGAAAAATCCGACGCACCGTTTTCTTTCAGCGCGTAGAATACATCTGCGCGTCCGTCTTGCCGCGCCTGTTGGCTTTTCGCGTATTTCGCAATATTGACGGGCGCGGGCGGGTCGAGATTTTCAATGAAATCTTGCGGTATCGTCCGTCCGCTCTCGTCACAATAAAGCGTTATTGACATGGGCACACCGTGGT
>BNZR01000077.1 GCA_026001245.1 Clostridia bacterium | reverse complement strand
GCACAATAGTTTTCATAGAAGTTGCGGCAATCGCCATTTTCGCCGCGAGGTTAACATAACTCTTGCTTGCGTTGTTATTCGCGGAACTCAACTGGTTCGTAGAGGTGATTAACCTCTGAATCCGTGCAGGAAACGCCGCGAACCCTGCCGATATATGTTGCATTTGAGTGGCAAGTGGAGTGAACGCAGTTGCCAACGCTTGAATTTGCGAGGTCAGTGTACCCATATTGATGGATTGCAGGGAAGTCATCAAGACCGGGAGCTTCGACAATTGCGTAATAAACGATGTTAAATTATTCTTCCCCATCGAAGACAGCGGAGCGAGAGCCGATACCAGTTGGTTTATGTTAGTGTTGAAATTTGTAAAATTCGTACCCGAAAGAGCCGTCACCGCTTGCGGCAATCTCGTCAATTGAGAGATAAAGCTGTTAAGATTTGCTTTGCCCAATGTGGACAGGGGCGTAAGCGCACTTGTGAGATGCGCAAGCGCACCAAAATTGGCACCGTCCAACGAGCGAACTGCGCCACCAAGATTTGTTATTTGTGTTGCAATCGAAGACGAGATATTTAGACCGCCAAGAGACGAAAGCGATTGCAAACTCTTTGCGAGTTTGTCCAGTGGATTTGTATTAACCGAGTTTAACACTGTGTTAAGCGTACCCAATCGCTTTGAAAAAGCGTTAAGCCCTGCGCCACCTTTGGTAGCGTTTCTTATTTTATCTAAAGTAGAAGCAAGAGCGTCCAAGCCACTTGCGGCCGAGGTAGCATTTGACTCGACTTCAACCTGTAATCTTTCGATTGTAGGCTCAGACATTCTTCTCACTCCCTTCAATCATTGGCGTTAGAAAACTTTTTATTGGTATCGACCAAAAATCGTTCCATAAGCAACTTGCCCTTAGTGTAGGTTTTCCTAGCCTTTTCGTCCTCTTTTACATCGGTCTGTGTCTTCGACATAGAATAAGGCTCGGATGGATAAGGCTTCGGTTTCGCACCTTTCTTCGCAAAAGCGTGAAGTATCGGTGAAACCAAGCATAAGGCATCATAGATGTATCTGCCCTGTAACCACAGCTCTTGGTTACGCCGCTGTTGATTCAGTTCATCCGCTTTGCGGTAGTGAATCGCAAGGCTACAATCTTTGTCCCAATACTGCTCCTCGGTCATTCCCATGCAGAGGTAAAATGGGAACAATTCGTTGAATTTCGCTTCGTAAGTGGCAAGGGGAGCGGCGGGAGTTTTACCGCTACTCCCCTTTATTTCCTCAGACGGCGAATCACTTACCAGCTCGCCGTCCAGTCCACGTTTCCCGCCGAAGGTTCAGGTTCCTCAACAAGCGTTATAATCGGCTCGTTGTACATCTCGGCTAACTTGCCGATAAGCTCCTCTTTATTCGTGAGGTTGGAGAAAATATCGTCAATGACATCCTGCTTGACGAACCTGTGGTGGGCGAGAAACGCCCCGGCAAACAAAGCGGGGAGAGATGTCATCGGTTTGTCGGTGATTTCCGAAGTGATAAAACCCTTTCGTTCCATCTCCGCGACCGTGCGGCGCGTGAACTCAAGTGTGTAATCCTTGCCGCCCACTGCAAATTGAAGTGTCTTACTCATTTCACTGCCCTCCTATTATTTTAAGTACCTAGAGTTATTGGCGTAGAGGGGGCAATCGTGATTGTCATATCAACAACTTCATTCACGCCGCCGCCAACAGGGAACGCCGAAATCTGACCCTTGAACTCGAACTTACCATCACTCCCGCTAGGCGTAAGAACGCCGCCGCTCTCTGTACCGCCGAACCACACCGCCAAGTCAAGCTCCGTCCCCTCAAGGTCTTTGAGCGTCTGGAAGTCCGTAAGCGTGTAGTTAGCGGTAAATTCGAGCGCGTCAAGGCTCTGAATGCCGGGGATGTAGGTCTGCATCTTGTCAGAGAGCGTGGTTGTCTCCAGCATCTCCGGCGCACCGCCGAGGTCGGGAAAATCCTTGATGTCGATGAGTTTCGAGTAAGCCCCTCCGTCTTTCTGCATCAAAAAGACGCGATACGTGCTTATTGCCATAATAATTACCTCCTAAAAATTTGGTTTTCTTTCGAGACAACCGCTCGGTAACGTCCTATCATCCGATATATGGTCGCATCGTTTTGGTTGGGAACAGGTTCAAGCATTATCCGAGTGAAATTCAGCCCCATCAGCACGTCATTCACTAAGACTGCTATCTCCCGGCATTGCGCTTTTTTGCCTGTCGTTTTGTTTGAGTACACGTTCAATTCGTAGGTCACGGCGGCGTGGTTCTCGCTACTCCCCTGTGTTTGCGAGTTGCGAAAGGTCGCGTTATCCACCTCGACCAAAGAGACACAGGGGAAAGACGGCGGCGAGGGTACATACTCGCCTGTGACGAAGGCTTTCGGACAATGGTCTCTAACCTTTCTTGAGACTTCCGAGAAGATTAGGGTTTCGAGGTCAATAATGCGAATCACCTCCCAAACACTTCTTGCGCCATCTTTGAGATGTCAGAACAAACTATTTTTACGGAATTCATCATCGGCATCACTGCCGGGGTGCCGTGTGTCAGTCTTAATTCCCCGTCTTTGTAGTATCCCCATACCGTCTTTTTGCCGTAACCTTTTCCGTAACCGCCTATCGTAAAGCCTAACTCCTGCCCTTTCGGGTGGGGAGAACTTCCGACTGAGCCGTTGTGATATACCCCTGCGCCGAACTCTACCCAAATAGCGTCTTCGCCGTTCGCTACTATGATTGAGATGTTGTCTTGGTTGCTTACAGTCACGTCAACTTCTGCAACTCGTTTACCACCTTGCAATAAATCATCGACAATCGCCCCTGCAAACCCGCTTTGGGCATTGTTGGCTATCTCGGCCGCTATCCGTTCTCGCAGGAGGTTGGTCTTTTGAACGAGTTCTTGTTTGTGGGCGCGAAGCTCTTTTATCGCCCGATTGATTTCTCTCTCGGACAACCCGAAGCGAATTACTTTACGCACCATTTACATTCACCTTGGTTATGGCATAGGCAACACCGTTCAAGCTCTTTGCAACTTTCTTAACGATATAATCGTGAGGAGTAACGATTTCCCCCTCTGCGTCTACCGCCAAAGCACCCTTCTCATCCAAAAGCGGCATCGTGTCAACCCACAGCCACGAGTATTCATTCATAGCAGGGGAGTTCTTTTCCAAAACAATAACTTTATCGTAGGAATCGTCTTCCCCAAACTGCCGAGTTTGCGTCTCGCCCTTTGCGGGAGAGATGTTGGCATAGCCGAGAATCGGGTCTCCGTGTATGACTTGGTGTTCGCCAGTCTCGTTTCCGTCTTCGTCAAGAACTGGCTCCCGCCCCTCGTAGAGCGCAAAGTAAAACTCAACTTTATTGCGGGTCAAGCATCGCATTTCAACCCCTCCTATCTCCCACTGCCCGGAGCAATCAACATAATTGTAGCTTGCGTTACTTGCCCAATCTCGTTTTTAACTAAGTTCAGCACCACGCCCAAACTGTCAGAATTATCTATTGCGTAAAACCCTATTTGCCACGGAACAAGAGCGGTCAAATCATCGTTGAGAATATCGCCAAGCGATGGGTTGTTTTGTGTGTTCCATTGCCCGGGATTCTGTAAACCCAACCCGCTTCCTGACGAAAACAGGCCGCTGTAAGTACCAACCCATATTCTGCCTGATGCTTGCGCTGTTGCGGATACCGTAACATCTCCTTGACCTGATGCGGGATTTACTGTGATTCCGTTTCCCGCGATAATCGATGTAACGCCGCCACCGCCTAGTATTGAGTCGGCATAGCTTTTTGCCGCCCCGAATGTAACCGCACTTAGTTTATCAGCCATGATTATCCTCCAAACTTCACCTTGACACCTTGCGAATTTATCTTATATATTGCCGCCGTATCAAGACAAACAAAGGTTGCGCCGAGTCCCCACTCGCGGTTATTTATCACGGTGTCAATATCGGATTCGTGGTCAACGTTGACGCATGTATCGTCGGGATTACAAACCGCGCAATTATCAATAATTTCTGGCATTTTAGCACCCCTTTGAGCTTATACGTTTAAGAAGCTGTACCTATGACACCGGCATGTGACGTTATCGCTCTTAACATCGATGTGGGAATATCGCCGTTTTCCCAGGAGCGATTTATCGAGTTTTCACCGTGACTTGTTTGGCCTTCTGCTCCGCGCTTATTAAGCATATAGGCCGCAATCTCAAGGTGCAGATAATCGTACTGTGCCGGAACTTCGGTCACGACCGTCTGATAGGGAAAGGCTTTCGCGATGATTTTTCCTCCGGCCAAAGTGAGATAGATGGATAATACTTCGTCTGCGTCAGAACCGCCGACTATCGCTCGCAAAGCCGTCATTTTTTCAGCAAGCGTCATATTATCCCCCTCCTATCAACCGTTGGTTTCTTCGTCCGATTCCAGTTCGGATTTCGCTTTGTCAATTCTCTCTCGTAATTTTTCCGCGCCGATATTAGGATGATATGTAATCCCCAGTTTATCGGCTTCGGCTTTTAGCGCGGTAATTTCGGCGTTATCGTCCTGATTGTTTCCCTCAACCTGCTTCTCGATGGTTACGAGTTCCCAACCATTCGTTTCAAACGCCGCGACCTGTATATCGTTGTGCAGAACTTGAGTTCGGCCGTCTTTCTTAACCGTAATCATATTCGCTCATCCTCTTACGCCGACACGCTACTGTAGATAGCGTCTTTCTTGTTATCCAAGACGAAGCAATCATAGTAGAATCTACCCTCAATGAGAACGCCGGAGATACCGGGCGGGTCAACGTGGATATGAAGCTCAGCCAGTTTCACAGGCGCGACCGCGACCTGCGGATGCCAGATAAGAAACTGCTGATTGGCAGGGAGATAACTTGCGGGAACAGGAACAAGCGGAACACCGTCCACCATACCCATCATACCTGCGCGAAGCATCTCCTGTGACATATCACCCTGCTTGACGAAAGCGGGGTCAAGTTTCAGAAGATTGTAGTAGGCATATGACATATAGGCAACGCGCCCCACTCCGGGAACTTTCGCATTGCCGAGAGCTTCTTGCCCTTTAAGGAACAGGCTATAGGAGTTTGCCGCCGTAGCCACTGTGTTACTGATATTTGTCGCATTGGCCGCCGCCGCGACAACCGAGATACGATAGATGTCCAGTTCGGGGATAACCACCTCATCCATCTGACGGCGCAATGCACGAGCCGCAGATTTAATGCCCAATTGGTCAATGTCGTTACCTCTGTCGATGGTCTGCGTGAAAGCGCGGTCGCGGGTAATCGTCATCGCCTGTTTCGTGTCCTGCAATTCAGCGGGAGTGCCGTAGCGGTTCGCGCCTGTACGAGTGTAGTTGTTCATAGCCGTGGTGGCTACGGAATAGACGTTTACGGTCTGCACACCCGCCCAATCGTAGTCGTTGTTAAACGCTACATTGGTTACGGAAGCGTGAGAAAACCGTTCGTCAACAACCGGGGAATACTTTTCAGCGTAATTGATTGCCATTTTTAATCACTCATCCTTTCTTAAATGCTTGCACAAAGGGGTCTTCGTCCTTTTCGCCTTTGCTGTTTCCGGCAGGAGGAACAGGTGTCTCTTTGAGAATCTTTGCTCGAAGGGCTTTCTCGATATTCGTACCGTATTTCTTCATATTGAAAAATACAGCATCCATATCTCCCTCAGCCAGCGCATTCGCCGTCTCCGAAGCAAGCGCGTCATCGTAGCCAACGGAAAGGAACGATGCCTTGTAAGTGGACAGCGTTTTTTCTTTACGAAGCTGTTCAAGTTCCAGTCTCGTGTTTTCCGTTTCCTGCTGACGGTCAAGCTCTTTGGCTTCGTCCTCGCTCATCTTGGCTCGCAACTGCTTTTTCATGGCGGCCAACTCGGATGCCATTTTATCAAACAGACTCTTGGGAACAACTTTCCCGGAAGTAGTGTTAGGGGAGGGGGCATCCTTTTGCTTGCCGCTCGGCGGCAGGTCTTTTGAATCATCGGCAGAAGTTGGGTCGGGCTTCTGTTTTTCAAGCGGCGCCAGCTTGTCTTCCGCGCTCATGTCTTCGCTATAGTCCTCGAAACTT
>BNZR01000076.1 GCA_026001245.1 Clostridia bacterium | reverse complement strand
GGCAGTGTTACCGTGGACGGCGTTGACGTGCGAAAGTACGACCTTACCAAGCTGCGCGGCGCGGTTGGGATGACCATGCAGGACGTGTTTCTGTTTTCGGCAAGCGTTGAAAACAACGTGGCCTACGGCAAGCCCGACGCTCCGATTGAGGAAATCGTCGCCGCAAGCGTGGCGGCGGACGCGGACAGTTTTGTGTCCAAGATGGGCGACAAGTACGCCACAATTGTCGGCGAGCGCGGCACGGGGCTGTCCGGCGGCCAAAAACAACGTATCTCGCTGGCCAGAGCGCTACTGCCCTCCCCGCCGATTCTGATATTGGACGACACCACAAGCGCCGTGGACATGGAGACGGAGCAGTATATACAATCCCAGCTTAAAGCCCTGCCCACCAAGTCCACCACGCTGATTATCGCGCAACGCGTGTCGTCAATCAAGCATGCCGACATGATTTATATTATGGACGGCGGTAGAATCGCCGAGCAGGGTACCCATGATGAGCTTATGGCTCAAAGGGGCTATTATTACGAGACATGCATGCTGCAGCAAGGAGGCGCCGCCTAATGGATACGACGAAAAAGCCAATCACAAAGCCCGCCAAGCGCAACACGTTCAACGTGGACGAAGAGCTGGACGCGCCGTTTAACTGGAAGCATTTTATCCGCGCCATGGTGTACATCAAGCGTTACAAGTGGAACATCGTCAAAACCTTTGTGTATTCGATAATCGCCATCGTGCTGTCGCTGATTACCCCGCTTATGACGGTGCGCATTATTGACGTGTGTATCCCCAACCGCGACATACGACAGATAATTATAATCGGCGTGGCTTTTGTGGCTATCAGCGTAATCAACGTAATCTGCAACCGCCGCCGCGCCCGGCTAAACAACGTAACCGGGCAGGGCATGATAAGCGAGATACGCACCGATTTGTTCAAGCACCTGCAAGACTTGCCCTTTGACTATTACGACAACCGCCCGGCGGGCAAGATACTGGTACGCGTGGTGAACTACGTTAACTCGATTGCGGACTTTTTGTCGTCCGGGCTTATCAACTTCTTGCTTGAATTGCTGTCCATGGTGTTTATCATATTCTTCGCGTTCTCGGTGTCGCCGCGCTTGACGCTGGTGATTTTGGCGGGACTGCCGCTGTTTGCCGTGTACGTTATGATAATCAAGCCCATGACGCGCCGCGCCTGGCAGGCCTACTCATCCAAGCAGTCGAACATGACGGCCTATCTTGCCGAAAACGTAAACGGCGTTAAGGTCACCCAAGCGTTCACCCGCGAGGGCGACAACGCCGAGATTATGGACGGCGTTTTGAAAGAAAACCGCAAGTTTTGGATGCGGGCGGTGGTTATCAACCACAGCATGTGGCCGATGACCACGGTACTCTCGCGCCTTGTGCAGGCCGCGATTTACATCTTCGGCGTGATTATGGTGGGCAAAAGCGGCGACGCGCAAACCGTTGGCGTGGTGCTTGCCATGACCACCTACGCATTCCGATTTTGGGGGCCTGTGCAAAACCTGGGGAACATCTACAACAGTTTGCTAAACACCGCCGCGTATTTAGAGCGTATATTCCAGGTGCTTGACGAGCCGGTGTCCGTCAGCGACCACGAAAACGCGACGGAGCTGCCGCCGATTCGCGGCGACGTAAACTTTAACAAGGTGAGTTTCGAGTACGAGCCGGGCGTGCCGGTTCTAAAGGGCGTGTCGTTTGACGTTAAGGCGGGCGAAAGTATCGCGCTTGTCGGCCCCACGGGCGCGGGCAAGTCCACGATTATCAATCTGCTAAGCCGGTTTTATAACATCTCCGGCGGCGTTGTAAGCATTGACGGCACGGACATCGAGGGGGTTACCCTGTCGTCCCTGCGCCGCCAGATGGGCATAATGCTACAGGACACGTTCATCTTTTCAGGCAATATCATCGAAAATATCCGCTACGGGCGGCTGGACGCGACGGACGACGAATGTATCGCGGCCGCCCGCGCCGTCCATGCCGACACGTTTATCGAGAACCTGCCGCAGGGCTACTACACGGCGGTAAACGAGCGCGGCGAGGGCTTTTCGGCGGGGCAACGGCAGTTGATTTCGTTTGCGCGCACCATGCTGTCCGACCCGCGCATTCTGATTTTGGACGAGGCGACTTCCAGTATCGACACGCACACCGAGCGGCTGGTTCAGGAGGGCATCCAAAAGCTACTGCGCGGGCGCACCTCGTTTATCGTGGCGCACAGGCTGTCCACGATTAAGAATTGCACGAAGCTACTGTATATCGACGGCGGCGAGATTGCCGAGGAGGGCAGTCACGACGAGCTGATGGCCAAAAAGGGGCTGTATTGGAAGCTGTACACCTCGCAGGTGGCTTAGATTTTCTTCTCAATCCCCCGCGCAACGAGTAGGTTGCCAAGGCTCAACGCGCCCGCTATGATGAACACGAATTCCGGCCCCCAGTTGTACCATATGATCCCGCACAGCGCGGAGCCGCCTATGGCCACAATATGGTCGATACCCATTCCCATGGACAGCGATGGCGTTACGTCCTCCGGCTTAATCGCTATCGAGCGCATGTAGATTGTGCGCACCATGCCGAACTGCGCCGTCATGCGATCCACCACGTTCAACAGGTACACCAAGATAAACGCCGCGCCGGAGACCAGTAGAGTACCGTCGGCCAGTCCCTTGCTTAAAAACCCATAGGCGGTGTATATCGCGATAAACGCTAGGGCTTCGGCCATCATCACCTTGCGCGCCCCGAAACGGTCAATCCACTTCCCAACTCGCGGCATGAAGAATATCCCCACCAACGCGCCGATTACCGCCAAAATGGACATGGTGTCCGCCCGAAAATCCAGCAGTTCTATCAGCACCCACGGGCTGTAGACTATCATAATCTGCTTGCGCCCCCCAAACAGGGCGCAGACGATATAATATCGCAAATAGGCGCGGCGAAACACAAGCCGCGCCTTTGGCGTACTTACAGCGCGGGTCTCGCGCCGCAGACGCGCCAACAAGACGGCTATCGCGATAAAACACGCCGCCGCCAGCAAAAAAACCGTTATGGGATTGTCAAAGCTGAACCATCCGAACCGAAAGCCCACGAAGGTAATTATCCCCGCGCCGCAGGTGAACGCCATCCTAACACCGCCCGCCTGCCCCAGCACCTTGCCGGCACTGTTCTCGTCCGCCAGCGACAGGCCTATGCTGTCCCCCAGCGGCATGTACATGTGCATTCCGCTTGAAAACAGGAACAAAAACACCAGCATAACCTCAAAGCTGGGTGTGAATAGCCCCAGCACCACCAACGCCGCCACGCTTAAACACTGCGCCACAATCGCACTGCGTATGTTGCCCAAAAACGACAGCCCCGCCAAGAACACCATGGTAAGCACGCCGGGCAACTCACGCGGGAACTCGATAAACCCGCGCTGTGCCGCGTTTACGCCATAGGCCTCTTTGAAATAGTTGGCGAAAACCGCGTCGCTAAGCCCCAGCGCAAGCCCCGTCATCGCGGAGATAATCAGGAACAGCCGTAAGCCCTTACTCACAGATTGGCCAAAAATTCGCTTACAAGCTCCGGGTCAAACACCTGCGGGTTGCGGATATACGCTATGGCCTCGTCACGGGACTCGCCCAAAATGTTAACACGCGTGTCATACGCCTCGGCCACGCGCAGAAGCTTGGACAGCATAGGCAAATCCTTGTCGCTTTTCGCCCGCATGTCTACCACGGCGCGGCAGATTTGGTCGCCGTCGGTCAGGGGCGCGAGTATGGCAAGGGCGCGGTCAAGCGCGTCGTCGGTCGGGGGCTTGCCGATTGACGCGGCTATCTCGTCGTCACTCATCGCAAGCTTGCCCAGGTTATGCCCCAAGGCCGCCAGCGTTAGGATTCTGCGCTCCGCGTCAGTCATTTGGAACAGCATCGCGTAATTGCGTACGCGGGAGCTATGCCCCGACAGCGCGGCGCAACGCGCCTCTAAAATGCCAGACAAATGGGTGAAAATCTCCTCGCTTTTGAGGAATATGTTACGCTCGCGCAGCTCGTACTCGCGGAACAGCTTTGAAAAATCCCCGCTTATTCGGCGAATGTCCCGCTCGGACTCGTAGCTTTTCAGCGCCTCTAACGCAACCAGCGTCAGCTCGTGCGCCTGCCACGGGTTGCGCAAAAAGCGATACAGCCCGGCCTTGTTCACTGCGTGAACCAGCGCGTCATGCGACTCGGAGGACGACACAAGCACCGTGCGCGTGCCGGGCGACTTGCGGTGAATCTGCTCTAACAATCTGTCGCCCGGAATGGTTGACAGACCGTAGTCCGAGAACACCACCGCAATCTCGCGCTCGGCGGCCCGCGCCACGTCAAAGGCAACCAAGGCCTCGTCGCGCCCGGACACGGTATTGATTTCAACGGGAAATTTCGCGCTTAAGGTATCGTAAAGCTTTTCAAGCAACCCGCGATCCTCAGAAACGCACAAAACTATAAGATGTGACATGACGATTACCACCTCGTTATAATTATAGCATAAAGATTGGCGGGTGTCAAATGGCAGTTGATAGTGGAGAGTTACAGCACAAACGGCAGTATGCACGCCGCCGCGGTTCCGGCCAGTATGAATATCGCTAGCGCTATCATCGCGGGCTTGCCTAGATTGAAGGTCATGCCTAGGCCGAAGCGTTGTTCTACGAAATACGCGGGGTCCTTGGGGTTGAAGTAGATTACCCCCAACAGCCAGTATTTATCGTCGTTGATATTGACCTGCGGGGCGGCGTCTCCCGCGTTTGCGACCTTTACGCGGCTGCCGCCCTGCCCCACTCGGTACATCGCCACGCAGGGCGCGATAATCGCCAGCGCGTATAGCGACATGCTGACTATAAAGAACACCGTGTGGTTCATATCGGGCAGTATCGTCAGGATTTGCATAGCGCCCAGCAGAAGCGCGGTCGCCGCGCCGATAAAGGTCAGCGACGCGCCCATCGTGTAGCGGTAGACGCGCAGCTGGGCGGCGGATTTTTCGGGGTTTTCCGCGTCAATCTGGCGTTTTGTGTACTTCATCGCGAAGAAACAGCCTATCATAACCAAGTCCAGCCCGACCTGCGTGAACAGCAGGAACGCCAGCGAGCCGACGGTTTTGGCCGTCCACGCGTCGGCGACACCCGCCGCGTTGAAGTGTGTGGGATACGGGTCGGGGACGTTCGGCCACACTATGGCCAGCCCGATAACGGTAAGCGCGAGGATTATCGGATAGACCACCAGCCACACGCTTGATATGAAATCGCGCCCGACAGGCTCGGAGGTGGCCATGACCACGGAGGGTACGCCAGCGTAGGGCGACAGCCATTTTTGCTCGGCCTTAAGCGCAAGCATTTTGCTCCGCATTACTAGGTAGACCACAAATGTCGCGGCCAGGTAGCCGCCGATCAGCCACAGGCTGTTGTAGACCGAGCTGATGTCGTCTTCATCGATAATCAGCCATGTCGCGGCGATAAGCACCGCGCCCAAGCACAGGCTTATGGCGCAATAGATGGCGCGAAGCTTTTTGCATACGGGGTTTTGGCTTTGTGACGCGGGGATACTCACGCCGAAAAGTTCGGTTTTGCGGGTGAAATACGGGGTTATCGCCAGCGGGACGACAAGCATAAGGTCGCAAATCAGCATTATTATTAGCATTGTCATAGTTTTTCCTCCTCAACTAATCCGGTTACGATTTGTGTGATTGTCTCGCGGCTCACGCCTCGGCTCTTGGCCTCGATGAACAGCTTGGAGAGCTTCTCGGTGAAGTCGGTGACGAACGCCGCGTCATAGGCCGGGGGCTTGGCAATCGTCACGCCGCGCCTACCAAGTATTTTGACATAGCCCTCGGATTTAAGCAACGTGTAGGCCTTGCTTACGGTGTGCAGGTTGATTCCAAGGTCGGCGGCCAGTTGCCGCACCGACGGCAGGCTATCGCCGGGTAGCAAGTCGCCCCGCGCAACCCCGCCGACTATCTGACTTCGCAGCTGCAAGTACAGCGGCGTATCACTGTCAGGCTCGAACTTAAGCAGCATAGCGCACCTCCTGTTCCTGTTGTTATAATATGAGTATAACAGATAGAACAAGGTGTGTCAAGAGGGTTGGGGAGAATTTTTTAAAACTCGCCGTTCTTGACAAAATTGAAATAATAAACAGGAGGGG
The DNA here is from genome assembly GCA_026001245.1 of Clostridia bacterium. The sequence goes on along the minus strand of BNZR01000076.1, from coordinate 62 downwards.
CTTGCGCCCCTCCTGTTTGTTCCCCTATACCGCGCTTTTAAGCTCGTGTACCATGTCCGTGC
>BNZR01000075.1 GCA_026001245.1 Clostridia bacterium | reverse complement strand
CAACACCTCCCTCGCCTCCCGCCCCACCGAGCGGTGGTGAATACAACCCCGACCCGGGTGATGTTATCCAAGTCCCCGTGTTGCCCGGTGATTATGACGTGCCGGGGTCTTGCACAGACCCGACTGTCATATCAAAAATTGACTTTATGAACGAGGTTTTAATCGTTCCAGACAGTTATTATATCGGCGCATACAGCATTGACGGCGGCAGGTCTTGGAAAAGCGGTTCTCCGATTGACAGTAAAATCGCCGTACCCGTAAACGGCTTCAGAGGCGGGTTTATCACCAAATTCTTGAATAAAGGCGGGGCGTTGGTGCTTGCAGAGGGCTTCAATCCCGCCACGAAACAACCAGTCGGGACGCGGATAGTGTTCCCAAATGTAGAACCGCGCCCCAAAGCCTTGAAACTGCAAGCAAACTACGAGGCGGTACACAAGGAGAGCGGTACAATGAAGTTTTCGCCGACAACGCCCAACTACTGGACGCTGACCGAGATGAAAAAAGATACAATTATTTTCGAGCATATGCTCATTATGAAATCCACTAACGGCAAGGACATGAACTCCATTTGGGTAACAATGCCAAAAGCGGGCATAGCGGTGGAGAATCCGTCCGGGACTACAAGAAAAGCCGAAACGACAACCTATTTCGTGTCAACCGCGCCGATAATAACCTCCAACCTTATAACGCCGAAAAGCAAGGTTGTCAAGGTTAAGGTTAAGTCCGCTATTGCTATTCGTCCGTTGAGCTTCAATAAAAAGACCGGGGCTTGTAAGTTCAGCGTGGGTACGGCAGTATCAACGGTATCAAAGACGGAAATTTTCAGCAAGGGTAGCACCTACACGCCGTCAGACACGGACGCTATGACTGGGTATGTATTATTGCCGACAGCAAAAAATCCTGCGTCAATACCTGTTATTATAGGGTGATATTCCCCCCGCCAAGCACAAAAAAATCTGTCGCTATACATGGGACAAGCCCGACTATGAGTATGAATTATTTAGTGAAGTAAATTACATTTCAGTTTCGCGCTCGATTGAACTCTGTTCAGTCGGGCATTTTTCTATGCCCGAAAAAATTTTTGAAATTTTCTCCCCGAGGTTTGGCAAAAGTGGGGTTGAGATTTGTTGTAGTAGCGAAAGGGGAAATCCGTCACCGCCTTTGCGGAAAGCGAGAGGAGGTGAAATCATGGAGCCTTATTCGCAAGAAAGCGTACAGCACCGTTTCGACAGCTTTTGTAAAACGGTTTTGAGGAACGAAGCTCGTAATCATTACGCCGAGGACAAGCGGCGGCGGGAGCGTGAAATCAATTTCTCAACGCTGTCAGAGCAAGACTTAGCGCAGTTTGTTAAGTTCGACGAATACCCCACGGATAGCGTTCACTTTAACGTGTTGGGTTATCCTGTCGCCGTCAAGGACGACGCGATAGCGGCGGCAATCGCCGCCCTGCCGTGCGACCGCCGCGACATTATCCTGCTGTCCTACTTCCTAGACATGACGGACACGGAAATCGCGGACAAGCTGAAACTGGTGCGCTCAACCGTCCAATACCGACGGGCGAGGTCTTTACGGGAACTTAAAAATTTTATGGAGGAGGAAAACGCCAATGACTGAAAACAAGGGCATACTGCCGTTTGACGTTATCGAAGCCGCCGCAAGCGGCGACGCGGACGCGCTTGATACCGTTCTGTGTCACTACGCGGGTTACATCACGGTCTTGTCTACCAAGAGGCTCTTTGACGAATACGGAAATCCGCGCTTGTACGTTGATGAAACGCTACGGCGCAGACTGGAAACAAAGTTGATAACCAAGATTCTGACGTTCGACATCGCCGACAAAGCCGCGTAATTTTTGCCTGTACGGGGGCGCGTTCCCTTTCCGCGCTCCCGACAACAGGCGGCACTTTGACAAAGAAAGCGCGGTTGATAACGCCGCGCATTATATAGCAAACGGATACGTTATAATGATACTCCCGTCCAGTCAACAGGTCGAGCGTTAAGAGCGTCGCAACCAATGAGGGCGGCGGCATGAGAACCATGCCGAGGTGAAACTCCCGTGTGGCTACTAATTGTAGCCGTCCGATTTTGCTTTTGCTTTTTCCCAGGAACAAACTACATGGAGGTTTTACGATTATGAAAGCTATGAAGCCTATACTGTTTCCCGTGGTGCGCGAGTACATAATCGGTGAAACGAGATACATTGTAAAAGCCGCCGTCAAGGACGGCGCGACCGAGAGCGCGGCGGCGAAAGTGCGCCGCTTGATACGAAAAGAAGTCACCCGTCAAAATGACAAAAAATAAAATTTAGGCAGACAAACGCCGGGATTTGTGCTATAATAGTGTTGTGCTTATCCCGTTGTCCGTTTGCCGGAATTAGGGAGGCAAACATGGACAACCAAAAGACGTACCTTGACAATATCACATATCAGAAAATAGAGAGTGCCGCGCCGATGGGAGCGGCGACCCGCGCTATTGTCCGCGACAATGTTCTGCAATTCCACGCATACGCCAAGCCTCAAAAAGATGAGCAAGAGGGCATAACCGCCCTGTATGAGCGACTTTCCCAAGAGGACAAAATGGACGGCGAGAGCAACAGCATAGCGAACCAAAAGAAGATACTGGAACGCTATTGCCGCGACCATGGTTATACCGCCTTTCGCCATTATGACGAAGATGACGGTTACTCTGGTACGAATTTTCAAAGACCCGGTTTTCAGCGTATGCTTACCGACATCAAGGCGGGTAAAATTGTCCGAGTTATCGTAAAGGACATGAGCCGTTTCGGGCGTGATTATCTGCAAGTGGGAATGTACACGGATATTCTGTTTCCCGACTTCGGCGTTCATTTCGTCGCCGTCAACGACGGCGTGGACAGCACACGCGGCGATAATGAGTTTACCGCGATACGCAATGTGTTTAACGAGATGTACGCCCGCGATACGAGCAAGAAAGTCCGCGCCACGTTTCAGAACAAGGGCAAGAGCGGCGAACACCTCTGTACAACACCGCCCTACGGCTACATGAAAGACCCCGGCAATAAAAAGCGTTGGATTATCGACGAGGAAGCAGCCGCCGTCATTCAAAAGATTTTTTCTCTTTGTGTGGACGGTATGGGGCCGACACAGATTGCCAAGTGGCTACACGCAAGCGGTATCGTCACGCCGTCCGTACACATGAGAGAAAAGGGGTTGCCCGTATCGTCCAAATCGCCCAAAGACCCGTGTATGTGGTGCAACGAGGTTGTATCCGACATACTGGAGCGAGTAGAATACTTAGGGCATACGGTGAATTTCCGCACGATAAAGCAATCGTACAAGAGTAAGAAAAAACTGGCAAACGACCCCGACAAGTGGCTGATATTCGAGAATACGCATGAGCCGATAATCGAAGAAAGCGTCTTTTTGATTGTACAGAACTTACGGCAGTCACGGCGGCGACCCACGCGCATGGGCGAAATGGGTATGTTCTCCGGCTTACTGTTCTGTGCGGACTGCGGCGCGAAACTGTACCAATGCCGCGCAAACGCTTTTGAAAAACGGCAGGAACACTTCATTTGTTCCACTTATCGTAGCAATCGCGGGAACTGCACCACGCACACAATCCGCAACGTGGTATTGGAAGAAATCGTATTGCGGAACTTGCGGGAGGCGATAGGCTATGTGTCGCGGTACGAGAGCGAGTTTATCCGTGAAGCGGCGGACATCAGCTTGCGGGAACAGGACAGGGAGCTTGCCAAGAAGCGCGGCACGTTGGAACAGTCCGAAAAACGGATTACAGAACTGGACAACATCATCAAGCGTCTGTACGAGGACAATATCAGCGGGAAACTGACCGACGAGCGCTTTATCAAGCTGTCCGGCGATTACGAGCGTGAGCAGAGCAATCTGAAAGCCACCGCCGACGCGCTACGCAAAGACCTCAAAGGGCAGGAGCAGAAAAAGGGCAATGTCAAGAACTTTATTGCCGCGACAAAGAAGTACACCGACTTACAGACGTTGGACGCGACCGTGCTACGAGAGTTTATCGACAAAATCTATGTATCCGCAATGGATAGGAAATCCAAGACGCGGGAGATTGAGATTGTCTATAACTTTATCGGTGCGTTCGACTTTGGGGAGGTTGTTGAGAACGCTCAAAGCCACCCCAAACAAAAGAAAATCGGCGTAGCGTGACCGCTACACCGATTTGCCGCTATTTGTTTTCTTGCGTCACCGCCCCCGAGCGGGGCGGCTTTTATTTTTTGCCTTACGGGAGTATGCGTCTTGCGCCTACGAAACAGGAGATGTAGTACGCGGAGTTGATGCTGTCAATCTTTACGCCGGTCTTTTTGCCGGAGGCGTGAATCATCAAACCGTCGCCGATGTACAGCCCCGCGTGGGTGGCCGCCGCCGACCCTACCTTGGTGTCGCGAAACAACAGCAGGTCGCCCGGCTGAAGCTCGGATTTGCTGATCTTAACGCCGTTGGCCAGCTGGCCGGACGATGAACGGTTAAGCGAGTAGCCGAAGTGCTTGAATACATACGATGTAAAGCCGGAGCAGTCGAAGCCGACTGCGGGGTTCATCGAGCCGTAGACATACCGTGCGCCTTTGTACTGCAGGGCGAACGCCACAAGCTCGGCGCGGGTGCCGGAGGTCGCGGCGGAATCGGCGACGGGGGCGGGCGCGGCTTCCATTACAGGGGCGACAACCGTAACCTGCTTGGCGGCCTTTGCGGCCTTATCGGCGGCGGCTTTCGCGGCCTTGGCGGCGGCATCCGCCGCGGCTTTTTCGGCGGCGGCCTTGACCTCAGCCGCTTTCGCGGCGGCGGTGGTCTTGATCATATTGGGGTGCATATAGCCCGTGGTGCCGTCGCCCAAGTCGATTTTGTACCAGCCTAAAAACGTTCCGACTATCGCAACTTTGGTGTTTTGGTTCAGGCTTGCGAACGCCTTTGCGTTGGTTGTGGGGGCGATACGCACGTTGACGTTTGAACCATAAACCACGCCGTCAACTGCGTCAAAGTCGTTATCCTCAAGGATTGTTATGTAGTTTGCCGAGACATAGCCCAGCTTGTCGCCGTTGGATACCTCGTACCATGTGTGGCCGCTTTTTGTCGCCGTGTCGGTGATAAGAAGCTCTGTGCCGCCGGCAAATTCGGTTATGATTTTCGCGTTTGCGGCGGGGGCTTCGCGGAAGTTTACGCCCTCGGCGTTAACCTCGCCTAAGTAGGCCTCGGCGGCCAGAGACGCTGTGATTGTCAATGCCAAGAGTGTTGCCGTTAGCAGTGCCGAAACAAGAAATTTCCTCATAGATCCTCCATTAAGCTTTAAGGGCGCGATCCAGCCACACGTGCGCCAGATCCATCGCCGAGTATAATCCGTCTTTTTCGCCCTTCTTGACCACGCGATCCTTGGCCTTTAAGTCGGGAGACGTTAGCTGTAGTTGCACAGACACGCGGCTTGCTACCTCGATGTCTTTGTTTTTGCCCGCGTTCTTGGTGTCAAGGATTTGCATCATGATGATGTATTTTTCCGCCATGCTTCCGTAATAGAGCAACTTGCCCAACCGCATAAGCGGCCGACCCTTGAACACAAGCCCCTCGCCCTCCTTCGGTTTCGCCAATACCTCACGCTCCTCTCAAAAAAGTTGTAACCGAATTGTAACATATATTTCGAACTTTGTCAACACTTTTTACGAAAAAAATTTACGGCAACAGGAATAATCCTGTCGCCGCAAGGAAAATCGGCCTTAGAAAAGTTACTTGCCCAAGTAACTTTTCAGTAACATCTGTAATATTTCGTCCCTGTCCAGGCGCGTGATGATGTTGCGCGCCCCGCGATGGCTGGTTATATATGTTGGGTCCTGGGAGAGCAAGTACCCCACTATTTGATCTATGGGGTTGTAGCTCTTTTCCTCCAGCGCGTCAAAAACCGCGCTGAGGGCGTTGTAAAGCTCAACGCTGTGGTCGTCCACAACAGCGAATTTGCGGGTTTCCTGCATCTTCATACCCTCCTTTATTCTGTGATAGCTTTCATTCGTTCATCTCCCCCGCCGATTACGTCAAGTGTCAGCTGGAGTTGCCAAGCGTCAAATTGCAAAACCCGCTGGGCGAGGACAAAAGTATCATGCGTGCCGCCATGCTGCCCTCGATAATGACCATGCTGTCCGGCAACAACGCCGTGCGCAACATCGAAACGCGGCTGTACGAGATTGCCAAGGTATTCACGCCCTCGGATAAATTGCCTGCCGAGACCACAAAAATCGCGCTGGGCGCGTACGGCGGCGGCTATGACTTCTTCTCGCTGAAAGCGGCGGTAGAGCAGTTGGGGCAGGTCTTCAATCTGCAACTCGACTTCAACGCGGAGACGGCCACACACCCGTCGTTCCACCCCGGCCGCCGCGCCGCCGTGTCCGTTGACGGGCGTTGCGTTGGGATAATGGGCGAGTTGCACCCGTCTGTG
>BNZR01000074.1 GCA_026001245.1 Clostridia bacterium | reverse complement strand
AGCCCCCACAGCCGCAGTACGACCCTTACGCGCAGCCGCAATACGCCGCGCCGCCGGGGTATCCCCCCTATCCGCAGCAGCCGCAGTACGCGCCGCCGCCGGGGTATCCCCCCTATCCGCAGTACGCGCCGCAACCGGCGTATCAGCAACCCCAGCATATGGTGGACGTACACGCCGCGCAGTTCGGGTCATTCGACGCGGGGTCGGGCGACGGCGGTATCATGGCCGAGAATATGGATCTGCTTATGGACGTTCCGCTGACCGTTTCGGTCGAGCTGGGCAAAAGCAGTAAGCATATCAAAGAGATTCTGGACTTTAATATCGGCACCATCGTTGTGTTGGATAAGCTGGCGGGCGAGCTGGTCGATATTGTGGTAAACGGTAAGCTTATCGCCAAGGGCGAGGTTGTTGTTATCGACGATAACTACGGCACGCGCATTACCGATATAGTCAGCCCCTCGAAACGGCTAGGGCCGCAATAAAAGGGTTTGACAGCTTTATAGTTGATAGTTGGAGGTAACAAACATGGGAAATCGTATTCTGGTAGTTGACGACGCCGCTTTCATGCGAATGATGATCAAGGAAGTGCTGTCCAAAAACGGCTTTGACGTTTGCGGCGAGGCCGAAAACGGCGCGGTCGCCTTAACCAAGTACAAGGAGCTTACGCCCGACTTGGTTATCATGGACATCACCATGCCGGAGGTAAACGGTATAGACGCGCTTAAAAACATTAAGGCGTTTAACCCGCAGTCCAAGGTTATCATGTGTTCCGCCATGGGGCAGCAGGCGATGGTTATAGAGGCGATTCAGTCCGGCGCAAAGGACTTTATCGTCAAACCATTCCAAGCGGACCGCGTGGTCGAGGCGGTTAAGAAGGTGCTTGGGTAACGTGGCAATTGCCGTCCTGAGCTTCCTGGACCCCTCCCCCTCCGAAGGCGCGACCGCTACGTCAACGCCCACCTCCGGCGGTATCCTTTCGGACGTTGGGGGCGGGTATCTGCAAACTATTTTAGGCGTAGTGGTATTTGTCGCGCTGATAGTCGGGGCGATATTCGCCCTGCGGTGGTTCAGCCGCAAGACCTACGGCCCCATGACCTCTAAGAACATTCAAATGCTTGAGCGTTGTGTGGTCGGGCGCGAGGCCTCGCTTATGCTGGTGCGCGTGGGTACGCGTACGCTGTTGCTGTCCGCAACCAAGGATAACGTCTCGGTTCTGCGCGAGTTGGAGGAGGACGACCTGTCCGGTGTCCCCGCCGCGCCCCCGACATTCGCCGCCGCGATGAAGCAAGCCATGCCCGCGCCCCTGCGTGCGGCAATCCCGGACAGGCAACCCTCGATAGCCCCCGCCCCCAAGCCCCAACCCGAACCCGCGCCGCGTGAGACGGCGGAGGTGTCGGGTCAGTCGCGTTTGTCGCAGTACGACAACGCGATCAACGCCATGCAACGCATGGGTACGCAAAACGACACCTACGAGCCGTCCGCAAAGCCCATACCCGTGGCTTTGCGCTCCGCCGCCGCCAGCTACGCCACGACCGCAAAGCCGCCCGAACCGCAAGCCCCGCCGCCGCCGCAAGCCCCGCAAAATCAGGCGGGCGTTGAAGAGATTCCGATGGTCACCATGGACGATTTGCTTAAAAAAGTTCGGCAAAGGAACAATAAATACAAGAAATAAGGGGTGAAGCCGCGTGAAAAAGGCATTAATATTTGTCGCGGCTTTGCTTGTTTTGCTTGTGGCCATACCGCTGTCCTTCGCGGTGGACATCACGCCGCCGCCGGACGTTACCTTGCCGCCCGACATAAACCCGCCGCCGATTCCGCAGGCCAGCCCCACCGGGGACGGCGAAAGGACAGGGCTGGCCTCAATCTGGCCCTTTAACATGCTGGGGGACGACATGACGGTGGAGGACTCCACCTCAACCGTCGAGATTTTGATACTGCTGACGATTTTATCCCTCGCGCCGTCGATTTTAATCATGGTTACGGCGTTTACGCGGATTATTATAGTATTAAGCTTCACGCGCTCCGCCTTGGGGACGCAACAAATGCCGCCCAACCAGGTGATGGTGGGGCTGGCCTTGTTCCTTACGTTTTTGGTGATGTTCCCGGTGTTTGACAACATCAAGACCAACGCGTGGGACCCCTACGCCGAGGAAACCATCGCCATGGACGAAATGCTGGAGCGCACCATGTCGCCCCTGCGCGACTTTATGTACGGCCAAATCCGACTGCAACACCACGAGTCCGACCTGAAAACCTTTATACAAATCGCAAAGCTGGACAACCCGCAAAGCATTGACGACGTGCCGACCCACGTGCTAATCCCGGCGTTTATCATAAGCGAGATTAAAACCGGCTTTATTATCGGGTTTATTATATATATCCCGTTTATTGTTATAGATATGGTGGTCGCGTCCGCACTGATGTCAATGGGTATGATGATGTTGCCGCCCGTTATGATCTCGTTGCCCTTTAAAATCATGCTGTTCGTGCTGGTTGACGGCTGGAACTTGACGGTGGGAACACTTGTCAAGACCTTTAGTTAGCATATGGAACAGAATCAGATTCTTAGCCTGATAAACGCGGGGCTGACGGAAATATTATGGCTGGCATTGCCGATTTTGGGAATCGGACTGGTGGCCGGGCTGATTATATCCATAGTGCAGGCCACAACGCAGATTAACGAGCAAACCATCGTGTTTGTGGTAAAGATTCTGTCGGTATTCGTCGCGCTGATGCTGTTCGGGTCGTGGATGTTACAGCGTTTGCAGGAGTTCGTTATGATGATTTATGACCAAGTTATGATAATCCTGAGGTCGTAGCCATGCCGATAGAGGGTAGCCTTGAGGCTTGGGTAATCCACTTTTTCATGATGGTGACACGGATGTCCGCGCTGTTCATCCTGTCGCCTATTTTTGGGCGCAATCAGATACCGATGTACGTAAAAATAATGCTGTCGATGATGATGGGCTTTATCGCGGTGCAGTGGTATCCGCCGCCCGCGGCCATGCCGCCCACGCTTATGCACTTCGCGCTACAGCTAAGTGGCGAGCTTGCGGTGGGGCTGATGATCGGTTGGGTTACCACGCTGTTTTTCAGCGTGGTGTACACCGCGGGGCAGTTTATCGACATGCAGATTGGCTTCGGCATGGTGCAAATCTACGACGTGGCCACAAACGCGCAGGTGCCTGTGGCGGGGACATTGCTTAATCTTGTGCTGGTGGAGTGCTTTATCGTGACGGACGGCTTGCCCAAGGTGGTGCGGCTGTTGTTCTACTCGCTTGAGATTATCCCCGTAGGCGAGGTAAGCGTTACGCCCGCGATAGGCGCGCTAATGCTTTCGGGCTTTGTAGAGGCGTTTATTATCGCGTTAAGCGTGGCCGCGCCGATACTAACCTCGGCGATGGTGGCCGAGATAGCCTTGGGGATTTTGGTGCGAACCGCGCCGCAGATGAACATCTTCGCGGTGGGCATGCCGCTGAAGACGCTGTTGGGCTTGCTAATGCTGGTGGTTATCATGCCGATTTTCGTGATGTTCACCAATACTATCTTTGAAAACATGTGGATTTTCATGTCAGAGGTTTTGAAATCAATTGCTCCAAGTTGAAAGTTGAGGTGATTTAATGCCGGCCGGGGGTGGGGCTCAGGAGAAAACTGAAAAGGCTACCCCTAAAAAGCGTCAGGATTCGCGCAAGAAGGGGCAGGTTTTAAAAAGCGCGGAGGTTAACACCGCCGTTATGCTGTTGGCGATCTTTGCCGTTATCGCGGTAACGGGCGGCTCGATTATCAGCAATATTATGAATATGATTAGCGACTATATCACCGTTACTATCCCGAACAGTCTGCTGGATATGAGCGCGGCGCGGATTCACAACATGATATTGGACGCGCTGTTCAGTATAATCAAGATATTGTGGCCGGTGCTGGCCGCCGCGCTATTCGCGGGGATCGCTATCAATCTTATGCAGGTGGGGTTTTTGTTCTCCGCCGAGTCTATCAAGCCTAAGTTCAGCCGTATCAGCCCCGCGCAGGGCTTTAAGCGCATTTTCTCAATGCGCTCTGTGGTCGAGCTATTGAAGTCGCTGATGAAAATCGGCGTTGTGGGCGTTGTGCTGTACCTTGAATACGTTGCCAACATGGATCTGTTCCGCAACCTGATGGTCTACGGTATCGCGGCGGTGGGGACCGAGATGTACAACATGTGCCTGTCGCTGGCGTTCAAGGCCTGCATGGTGCTTATAGCCATCGGCTTGGCCGACTACATGTACCAGTGGTGGGAATTTGAAAAAAACCTGCGCATGACAAAGCAGGAGATTAAAGACGAATACAAAATGGTCGAGGGTAACCCGCAGATCAAACAGGCGATCAAACGCCGCCAGCGCGAGATGTCCATGCGGCGCATGATGGCGGACATTCCAAAAGCCGACGTGGTTATCACCAACCCCACCCATTACGCAATAGCCTTGGAATACAAAGACGGCGAGATGGCCGAGCCGGTTGTGCTGGCCAAGGGCAAGGACATTGTTGCGCAAAACATCAAGCGCGTGGCGGCGGAAAACGGCGTGCCGATGGTGGAAAACCGTCCTGTGGCGCAGGCGTTATACCTGGCGTGCGACGTTGGGGACAGTATCCCCGGCGAGCTGTTCGGCGCGGTGGCGGAAATATTAGCCTACGTCTTCAAGCAGAAGGCGAGTTAAACTTCGGAACTTTCACCAAGGGCAACACGAAGAATATACCGCGCCCCACCCAGTCTAGGAACATTGAAATCCATATGCCGTACAGCCCCCAGCCCAAGTGGACGCCCAGCACCCACGCCGCCATCACGCGCAAGACCACCATGCTGGCGATCGACACCGCCATGGTGTACTTCGGGCGGCCGATAGCCCTCAGGCAGTTGGGCATCAAAAACGCGCTACCCCAAAATATTGGGGATACTATTATAAACAGCACCATGTTGTTGTACGCCAGCGTGTGCGCGGCGGGCGTCATCTCAAACATCGAGATTATCGGGTTCAAAAACGCGAAGACGATAACCCCCACAACCGCCGTGAATATGCTTACCAAAATATTCAGCCGCCACGTGGAGCGGTGAACCTCTTTCATGTCCCCCGCGCCGTAGGCCGTCCCCACCATGCTGATCGCCAGCGTTGCCAGCGCGCCGCCGGGTATGTTCACAAAGGCCGACACGTTGGTCAGAACCGCGTAGGCCGCCAGCGTGTCCGTACCCATGGCGGCCATGAACACCTGCACCAACAGCTTACAGCCGTTGAAAATCAACGAGTCGATGGCCGACGGTATGGCGATAAACAGCACCGGGGCCATAACCGCCGCCGTAACTTTGAACGACAGCTTCAGGCGCGACAGCGGCCCGTGTCCGCGTTGCAACAGCAACAGCAGTACAACCGCCGGGGCGATTCGCGAAAACAGCAGACCCCAGCCCGCGCCGTCCGCGCCCAAGCGCAGCGCGTTTATGGCTATCGCCGTGACGATTACGTTGGTCACGTTGGCCACAATACCCCCCAGCATGGGCAGGCGCATTTCGCCCACCGCCCGCATAATCCCGCCCACCGTGGAGCTGATAGCCAGCATGGGCATCGAGATTGCCGAGAAGAACATGTAGCTTTCGGCGGCCGCCAGCACCGCCGCGTCCGCGCCGGCGAACAGCGCGTCGATCATCGGGCGGTTGAAGATGGTCAAGACCACCGCGAGCGCTACCGAGATGTAGGTCACCACGCTTAGGCTCTGCGCGGCGGCCTCGCGGGCGGACCTCGCGTCCCCGCGCCCGAAGCACTGCGCCGCAACGACCGTAGTCCCCGTGGCCACGGCGATAAACACGTTTATAACCACAAAGTTGATGTTGTTGACCAGCCCCACCCCGGACATCGCCGCGTCAGAAACACGCGAAACCATAGCGGTGGACACAATGCCCACCGTCGCGGCCAGAAGCTGTTCGATAAAGATAGGGAAAAACAGGCGCATAACGCGCTTAAAGTCCATTGGTGTTAAGTTAAAGCTTTGATTTCAGTGAGGGAAAGCTCTGTAAATGCCGCGACTTGCTCAACGGACATTCCCGAAGCAAGCAACGCACTAGCAACTTTGATTTTGCCCTCAAGCACGCCGTCAAGCCGCGCGGTTTTCATTCTGTCATGCTCCGCCCACTCGGCCATGAACGTGTTCCAATACTCTTTCCGAAACAAAGGGTTCTCCACCGTTCCCTTATACCGCTCGTCGAAGCCTCTCAACCCCGTATCCATCTTCAAAACCTCCCTCGTAAGTTCGTCATTGGGCATTTTGTAGCCCCTATCCAAATAATACAACCACCTGTGCAGTCCGTTGTTTATATCCGGCACTATGCGCCGAAACTTCGGCAACTCCAAAAAGTGAAAATCCGCTCTGTCCGTGACGCTTTCGCGCTTGCCTTTTTCGTAGTACAGCGCGAACGGCTGGTGAAAATCCG
>BNZR01000073.1 GCA_026001245.1 Clostridia bacterium | reverse complement strand
GTCATGGTTAACTTTTTATCCTCAAACATGCAGAAATCTAAGGCCTTTTCCAGTTTTTTGGCCTGTTCGGCGTAGCCGATGTGTTCAAGCAGCATAACGTCGGCGCGAAGCATCGAGCAGGGGTCGGCGTATTTTGCGCGTCCCTCGTCAACCATGCGCGGCGCGGAACCGTGTATCGCCTCGAACATCGCGTAGCGGTCGCCTATATTGGCACTGCCCGCCGTGCCAACGCCGCCCTGAAGCTCGGCGGCCTCGTCTGTAAGTATGTCGCCGTACAGATTGGGCAGTACCACCACCTGAAAATTGCGGCGGCGGTTCACGTCCAACAGCTTGGCCGTCATAATATCGATATACCAGTCGTCAAAGCCGATACCGGGGTAGCTTGCGGCAATTTCCTTGCAGATGTTCAAAAACTTGCCGTCCGTGGTTTTAACAACGTTGGCTTTGGTGACCGCAGTCACCTGCGTGCGCCCCGTCTTGCGGGCGTGTTCAAATGCCAGACGCGCTATGCGCTGACTGCCCTGCGTTGTGGTAACGGTGAAGTCCAACGCCAAATCCTCGGTGACGTTAACGCCTTTACTGCCCACGGCATACGCGCCCTCGGTGTTTTCGCGGAAGAAAATCCAGTTAATGCCCTGATCCGGCACCTTTACGGGGCGCACGTTGGCGTACAAATCCAGCTCCTTGCGCATGGCCACGTTGGCCGACTCGATGTTCGGCCACGGGTCGCCGGCGCGGGGCGTGGTTGTGGGGCCTTTCAGGATAACGTCGCAGGTTTTAAGCTCCGCCAGCACGTCATCGGGGATTGCTTTGCCCACCTTGGCGCGGTTTTCGATGGTAAGCCCGTCAATGGTCTTAAATTTAATCTTGCCGGACTTCACCTCTTGCGCCAAAATGCGCTCCAAAACCTTAGCGGCGGATTTTGTGATATAGGGGCCTATCCCGTCGCCGCCGCACACCCCGATGATTATCGTATCCAGCGCGGCGTAGTCGGTGGGCTTTTCCCCGGCCTTCATGCGCTGGATACGCGCCAGCTGGTCGTTGATAAGCTCCTGTATTTTGTCTATGTATTGCGGCATTTGCTAAACCCTCCTAATATTTTTACTGCCTGATAGTATTGGCCAAGCCCGCCATCTGATCCGCCGTGTTCACGGCGCGTGAGGCGAACTGAAATGCGCGTTGGGCGCGGATAAGCCGCGTGGTCTCACGCGCCAAATCCACGTTTGAACCCTCTAGGGCGTAGTTGCGTACGTCGGGGCGTTCCATCTGCTCCGGGTCGCCCGAGTTTTCCGTGGCGATAAAGCGGTTGTTGCCCGCGTCCTGCAAGCCCGTGGGGTTGATAAAATCCACTATGCCTAGGCGTATCGGCTCTAGGTTATTGCCGTCCTCGTCCTCGAAGGTAAGATAACCGTCGGGCGACAGGCTAAGTCTTGCCACCTGACCCGTTATTTCAATGCGGTTGCCGTCCTCGTCCAGAATATACTTGCCGTCTGCTGTGACAAGATAGTTCGCGTCCGTCTCGACCGAGATTTTAAACTCGCCGTCGCGGGTATACTGGGTTTCGCCGTCCGGGGCTTCCACGCAGAAAAAGCCGTTGCCCTGTATCAAAAAGTCCAAGGCGCGGTCCGAGGTTACAGTCGCGCCCTGATAGAACAGCGTGTTGTTTTGCAGGGGGCGCACGCCGGTGCCGTGCTGCAGGTTCATATGCTCTTTGTTATCCACCTGATTTACCATGTGGTTGTACAGGTTGTCCTGAAAATCCAGCCGGCTTTGCTTGTAGCCGTGGGTGTTCACGTTGGCCACGTTGTTGGCGATAACGTCAATATTTCGCTGGTGACTGCGCAGTCCGCTGGCCCCCGTGAAGAACGATTGTATCATAAAAGCACCTCAATTACATTCTTGCGATGTCGTTAACCGCTCTGCCCAGCGATTCGTCCACTATTCTAAGCACGCGCTGGTTGATTTCGTAGGCGCGGTAGGTCTGCATCATGTTTACCATTTCGCGTGCGCTGTCCACGTTCGAGTCTTCAAGATAGCCCTGTAGCACGTCTACGTTTACCTGCTCCGGGTCGTTGCCCTCCGGGTCGTAGTTAAAGTACATATTGTCGCCGTCCTTGCGCAACGCCCGGTTGTCGGGAAAGCGCATGACCAACAGGCGATCCAGCTCCTCGCCCGCCGAGTTGAACACTGTCCCCTCGCGGTCAACGGTAAAATCCTTGTCGCCCACGTTTATCGCGCCGCCCTCGCCCATTACGTAATGCCCGTCGGCGGTGACAAGCATACCCTCCGCATCCACGTTAAACGCGCCGTTGCGGGTGTAGCGCAAAACCTCGTCCTCGTCGTCCTCGCCCGTGTAGTCGATTACGAAAAATCCGTCGTCGGTAAGCGCAAGATCCATCTTATTGTCGGTGGATTCCAACGCGCCTTGGGTGAACGTGGTGTAGTTTTGGTCAACGTGAATCCCGGTGTTGTGGCCGCCCACCGCGTCGGAAACGTACATATTGGGGTCGTTTATCCGCGAGATGAGCATGTCGCGAAACGACCGCGTGGCCATGGTGTCCATTTTATAGCCCCGCGTTTCTACATTGGCCAGGTTGTTTGTGATAACGTCCATCTTGCGGTTATAGGTAAGCATGGCGGTTCCCGCCGTGTACATAGATCGCAGCATATTTCACACCTCGGTTTGTTTATCGTAGCTTTGTAGGTTTGACTTTAATTTCAGGCGTATTTCAGCTCTTATCCAACTCCGTGATCAACAGCACCTCGCCTTTGCCTATGTTCATCTCCCGCGCGACTTCCTCAAGCGACAGGCCGCGGCTCATCAAAAACCGCACCTTTTGCGGCTTGGTGACAAAACGCCCCAAGGCCTCCTTGTCTTTGTCCGACAATCTTGACTTGCCGGCTTCCTTTTTCGGCGGTTTGACAAACTGCGGAATCGGAATCGGCTCCACGGGTTCCGGCTCCGGCGGGACTACGGGCGGCTTGGCCTCTAAGGCTTGCAAATACACAGCCCGCGCCTGACGGCTAAGCTCTAACAGCTCCTCGCGCTTTTCGTCCAGCCCCGCGTGCATTTCGCCCACGTATTCCTCAAAGCTGTCCAGCATTTCCTCTATGTGCTGGTACAGCGTGAAGATAGTCTCCTGCTTGCCGTCCGGCGATTCTTCGCGGGCGGCCTTTTGGCTTCGGGACAGCTTTGCGATCCACGCGCACAGCAAGGCTATCGCCACGCCCTCAACCGCTATCGCAAACCATACCAAGCTTTATACCCCCAAATCAATAAAATGCTGTTCGCGTTTGGCGTACCTGCCGCGCTCCACAGGCAGTGACAGCATTGGGTCCACGCGGGCGGGCTTGGGTTCCTCGCGTTTCTTGCCCTTTTGCCCCTGACGGCCGCCGCCGTTTTTGCCGCCGTCGTCGGCATTGATTCGCTCGCCCTCGGTTTTCGCGGCGGCCACGGTGCGCTCCTGCATGGCCTTTGCGTCCTGCTGGGTGCGCAGAAAATGCTGTTGCATGTGCATTTCGTCCTGTTTTTGCATGCGGCTTTGCGTGGCTACGCTGTCGGCGGGCTTGGTGGCCAGCATCTGCGTGTCAATGCCTCTTATCACGGTTGTTTCACCCCTTAATTGCGTTGCTTAGACGCGTCCTTAACGTCATCATCGCCTTTGAGTGGATTTGCGACACTCGGCTCTCCGTAACCCCCAGCGTCAGCCCAATCTCTTTCAAGGTCAGCTCCTCGTAGTAATACAGCGATATAACCAGCTTCTCTTTTTCGGTCAGCGTATCGATATACTTGGCCAGCAGATTAAGCATTTCGCTGTTTTCCAAGCTCTCCTCCGGCGTTTCCTCGCGGCTTACAAGCTCGTTGCTCTTCATGCGGTCAACCAGCACCTCGTCTAAGCACATCACGTTAAAGGTGTGGCTTTCGTCCAGCGTCTTTTTAATCTCGTCTTCGGGCAGCTCTAAATGCGCCGCAACCTCGCGCTCGGTCACCGAGCGGCCAAGATTGCCCTCTAGCTCTGCGTAGGCGTTTTCCACGCGTTTTATCTTTTGGCGCAGGCTGATCGGCGCCCAGTCCTGACGACGTATTTGGTCAATAATCTCGCCGCGTATGCGCAGGCTGGCGTAGGTTTCAAACTTGACCTCCTTGGCGGGGTCGAACTTATCCACCGCGTCCATAAGCCCCAACAGGCCGCTGCCCATAAGGTCGTCAAACTCCACGTGTTTATGGTATGTGGGCAGTAAACGCCGCGCCACAAGCTTTACAAGCGGCACGTAGTGCATTACAAGGTCGTTTCGGGCTTCAACGTCGCGGGTTTTCATAAACGTGTCCCACAGGGCCTGCGTTTCCCGCCCGTCCTTTTCCGTTGTCTCGGTCATTGCGCGGCCTCCTCTCCGGAGCGGTTTTATTATTCTTCCGGGGTTGTTTTTTTGCCAAGGAACGAGTTTAAAAACGACTTAAACGTCAGCCCCGTTCTCTCCGGCGCGATACCTAAAAACTTCCACGCGATACCGTCCACATTGCGGGACGGTATGCTTTTGGGGTGACTAAGCATAAAGGGCGTTTGCACACGCACGGCCTTGCCAACCAGCGGGTCGTTGAGTACATACCCCAGTACCTCAAGCCGGGTTTTAAGGTACAGATTCACCACGGCCGAGAATTTACCCAGCGCGTCCTCGGCGTCGTCCACGGAATCGGCGCGGTTGACAACCAAGCGTAACCTAGCGTCCGCCGTCCCCGCTACTATCGACTTCACCAGCGCGTACGCGTCCATAATGGCGGGCGGCTCCGGCGTTGTGATAATAATCACCTCGTGGGACGACTCGATAAGCCGCAGTATGTTCCCCGAAATGCCCGCGCCCGTGTCAAACAATATAACGTCGGCGATATCCTCTATGGCGAACAGCTTTTCCACAACCGCGGCCAGCTGATTGTCGGACAGGTTCAACAAATCGAACACGCCGGAGCCGCCCGATATAAACCGCACCCCGTTGGGGCCCTCGGTTATAACGTCGCGAATCTCGCCGTGGTTGTTAACAACCCAGCTTAAGTCCTTGTTCGGCGTGATACCCATCACCACGTCCACGTTGGCAAGGCCAAAGTCCGCGTCCACAATCAGCACGCGCAGTCCCTTTTTGGCCAAGGCTATGGCGAAGTTTACCGTAAAGTTGGTCTTCCCCACGCCGCCCTTGCCGCTGGTTACGGTGACTATCCGCGCCCCGCTGTTAGGGTCGCGGTTGCGCTGTTGCTTGATGTTTTTGACTATATGACGGAGGGCGGTGGCTTGATCGCTCATAGCTCGTCCCCTCCTATCAGCCGCTTGATAAGGCGGCGGCTGTCGGCCACTTCAATGTCGTCCGGCACGTTCTGCCCGGCGGACATGTAGGACAACTGCTTGTCGGACAAAAACTTTAGGTTTAGTATCGTCCCCCAGGTGTTCGTCTCGTCCATCTTGGTGAACAGCAGTTTAAAGTCGCGCAAAAAGCTGTATGTGTTTAGTATATTCAAACAGCCCGCGAACGATGTTGTTGCCGACAGCACCAAATGCACCTCATCCGCGCCCGAATACTTGATAAGCTGTGTTATCTCGGCCTCGTGCGAGCGGTCGTTGGGGGACTTGCCCGCCGTGTCGATAAACACAACGTCCTTGTCCTCATGCTCGCGCAACGAGTCGGCCACCTCCTCCGGCGTGTAGGCCACGGACAGCGGTACCTCTAGAATATCCGCGTAGGTTTTAAGCTGCTCCACCGCCGCTATCCGATAGGTGTCGCAGGTGATTATCCCAACCTTAGAGTGATGGTTTATCGAGTATATCGCGGCAAGCTTTGCAAGCGTGGTGGTCTTGCCAACCCCTGTGGGGCCGACAAACATAATCACTTGCCGCTTGAACCGTTTCAGCTTTATCGGCGCGGGTTCGCCCAAGTACTGGCGCAGGATCTGCTCCATAACGTCCTCGGGGTCGGCGGACTGCTTGCCCACAATCTCGGACACCTCGCGCCCCACTTTGTGCGCGAATTCCTCATGCACCTCGTTTTCGATAAGCGCCAGCACAAAGGCCTCGACCTCCGGCGTGTACGCCGCCCGAAAGTCGCCCTTTATCTGCATTTTGGACACAAGATTGCTAAGCGTGGTGGACAGGCTGTCCAGCTTGTTTTCCAAGCTTTCAATCTGCTCGTCCTTGGCGGTATCGCTTTCAACGTTCAGCGCGGGGAACACGGGGTTGGCCATCGCGCTAAGGTTGTTGTTGGCGGCAACAAGCGGGGCCTGCGGGACTTGCGGCTTGTAGCGCAGAAGCACGTCCTGCTCCGGGGTAGGCGGCGGCACCCACGCGCCCTGCGACAGCACGCGGGAGGTTGCGGCGGCCAACGCCGGCTGTGCCTCTTCATATGCGGCAACGACTTCATACTGGGGCTTTTTGAACAGCCCGAATATACCCGCCTTGCGTATCTTGCGCGTGTTCATAATAACCGCGTCGCGCCCGATTTCCTCGCGCACCAGCTCCATAGCC
>BNZR01000072.1 GCA_026001245.1 Clostridia bacterium | reverse complement strand
CGCGCTCGGACTCGATTACGGATACGTTTTTCTTGCCGCCAAAGCCCTTAAAAATCCCGTTGTCGCCCACAAA
Organism: Clostridia bacterium; assembly: GCA_026001245.1. The sequence continues at coordinate 6,533 of BNZR01000072.1, read as the reverse complement.
AATCCCGGACAGCGCGTTGGGCAGGTTGGGCATGGGCGGCGTGTCAGAGTAGGGCAACGCCATGGCCAGCATGGCGATAATCAAGCACACGGGCAACCCCACGGAAAGATACGGGCGCGGGGTTACCTTATAACTATTGGGATTAGCGTAATTTATCTCGTAAGCCCGAATCGCGCAAAGCATAAGCAACGCAAGGAATATCATCCGCAGGGCGGCGATATACTGAACCCCGTCCACGCTGGGGAACGGCAGCACCGCCAGCGTTACGTAAAACACCGTAAGCCCCAGCGCGTTTACGCGCCGCAGGCAAAACACCGCGCAGTACAGCCCCGACGCAAAGGCCGCCAGCCACAGCGTGATGGTCTGCCCCAGCTCCTCCGGGCGCGGGTCATACAGATTATAATTCGCCAAGAAATCCGCGTAATCCCGCGCCGTGGCTTGCAAGTCAACGCCCGAAAGCCGCAAAAGCAACAAGGCCACAACTATAATCCCGGCAAACGCAATCAAGCGAAGCCATACCACCCATCTGGTAAGCCGCCACACCTCCGCCAACCCCAGCATTACCGCCATCACGACCAACGAGATAAAAAAGTGGCGCGGCATGTCCCAGTCAAACGAAAACACGGCGGATACCATCATAACCGCCCCGGCGGTCAATCCCACCGCAAGCACAAAGCGCAGAATATCTACCAATCTTCTCATACCGGCTCTGTTCATAACAGCATGTCCTCGCAGTCGCGGAAGTCACTCCCGTCCGTAATCGCCCGTGTTTTAACCCCCAATGCCTCGGCGGCCTCAAGCTCGCTGCGCTCGTCCGGCAAGCAGAAAAATTTATCGGCGGCGACGTACAGCCAATTGGCCTCCCCCGGCGGGTATTCGCAGGTTGCCTGCCCCGCAAGCAAATCCAAAACGCCGCGCCCGTGATGGCCGGACACCACCCACAGCACGGCCTTGTCGTCCATATCCAGGCCGTATAACTGCTCCGCGAAGTTACCGTCTTCAAATTCGACCGGTCCGTACAGACTGTATAGCTCCGCGAAGTCGGCGCGCACGCGCACGCGGTGGGTTCGGCACTCCGCGCCGACCATAATAACGCGCACCTCCGTCATGTCCATAAGGTGCCGAATCAGCGAAAACGCCGTCTCTAATAATTTATCCTCACAGCAGGGGCGGCTCTCCGCAAGCACGGGCAATTTGGTTATGTCCACAACCACGCACACCGGGCGCGGCACCGAACCGCGCGTCTTGCGCACCATAAAGCTGTCCTCGGTTTTCGCGGATAGCTTCCAGTGTATGTTGCGTATGGTGTCGGTGTTTTCGTAGGGACGCGTGCCGTCCTGCTCCGGCACGGCCAGCGGCGAGAACGACGAGGTTTCAAGGTCGGGCAGCGGCTCTGCCGGCGCGTTTATGCGCAGAACCCTTGGCAGTACGCACACCGTGCGCGTCGCCCCCCGCGAGCTTCCCGCCCAAAATATCGCGAAGTAGTCCGGGGCGCGCCAGCGTCTAATCCCCAGCTCGTACGTCCCGCGATAGGGAAAGGTGTGCTCAAGGTCTATAACGGCGGTTTTGAAAGGCGTTACGGGTACCATGCTTAGGCCTTTCTTCTTCGCGTCCGCGCTTACCTCAATCTCGACGTTCATGGCGGGTACGGGCAGGAAGAAGCGCGTCATAATCTCAACGCGCCACTTCAGGGGCTGCCCCGCCACAACGTAGCCCCGCAGCATCACAGGGCGAAGCGTGGTATTCGCCGACACGCCTATGGCGAACGTCATGCCAAAGGTAAACAGCCCGCAACAGATATAAAACAAGGTGTAGGACATCTCGCCGCCGCGGGCAAGCACCGTTATGGCCGACCCTATAAACAGCGGCCAAAACACCAGCTGTGCGCGTTTCATTTGGGCACCTTCAGTCCCGACCGGATTTCCTCCATAACGCTGTCGAACGTGACGTTTCTTTGCGCCGCGCCGCGCTTTAGCGTCACCCGGTGGGACAGCGCGAACGGCAGCCAGCGGTGTACGTCCTCCGGGGTTACATAGTCGCGCCCGTCCATAAAGGCATTGGCCTTTGCGGTTTGCCCTAAGGCCAGCGTGCCGCGCACACTGGCCCCCAGCGCAACCGAATCGTGGCGGCGCGTGCCGTCCACCAACGCGACTATATAAGCCGCCAAGCGCGGCTCGATAAACACCTGACTCACCGCCGCCTGCGCCGCGACTATATCGGCGGCTGTTGCCACGGGGCGCAACATCTCCAGCGCGTCGCCGCCGTTTTGCCCCAGCAGAATGTTAAGCTCGTCCCGATTGTCGGGGTAACCGATTGAAATTTTTATCAAAAACCTATCCAACTGCGCCTCCGGCAGGGGATATGTACTTGTATGCTCGATGGGGTTCTGCGTGGCCAGCACCATAAACAGTTCGGGCAGGGGATACGTGTTGCCGTCCACCGTAACCTGACGCTCTTCCATGGCCTCCAGCAGGCTGGACTGCGTTTTGGGCGAGGTGCGGTTTATCTCGTCGGCCAGCAAAAACTCGTTCATAACCGCGCCGCGCCTGAACTCAAACTCGCGGGTTTTGGGGCTGAACACCGAAAAACCCGTCACGTCTGACGGAAGCACATCCGGGGTAAACTGTATACGCCCGAAGCTTGCGTCAATGGTTTTGGTAAGCGCCACGGCAAGCCGCGTTTTGCCAACGCCCGGAACGTCCTCAACCAGCACATGCCCGCCGCACAGCAAGCCAACCAGCACCGACACCACCGCGTCCCGCTTGCCCCGAATGGCAAGCTCCACATTGTTAATAATCGCGTCGCACAGTCGCTTAGAATCCATAGCCGCGCCCCCCGCTCTCTGCATTTTAAAATAATTATACTACATCGGACAAAAAAAAGCAAGGTTTGTTGCCAAATTGTAATCGACAAACGATGAAATGTGTGATATTATGTATACGCTAATTTTATAGGAGGGGTTTCATCTTGGTTTTCGCGAGTCTGCCTTTTCTTTACGTTTTTCTGCCCGCCGCCTTGCTTTTGTACTTTGCCATGCCCAAGCTAAAGGCCAAAAACTACATGCTTATACTGCTAAGCCTGTTGTTTTACGCCTTTGGCGAGCCTATATGGGTGGCGTTGCTGGTGGTGTCCGCCTTGACGGACTACGTAAACGGCCTGATAATCGGCTCTAAGCCCAAGGGCAAGCGCGCCAAGTTCGCGCTTATCTCTTCGCTGGTGGTCAATTTGGGGCTGCTTGCGGCGTTTAAGTACCTAAACCTGCTGTTCGGCACGCTGGGCTGGCTTATCGGTACCGAAATGCCGTACAGCTCGCTGGTAATGCCCATCGGCATCTCGTTCTACACGTTCCAAACGCTTAGCTACACCATAGACGTGTACCGCGGCAAGGCCGATGTGCAACGCTCGTTCACCTCGTTTTTGCTGTTCGTGGCGTTGTTCCCCCAGCTTATAGCCGGGCCGATTCTGCGCTACACCGAGCTTGCCCGTCAGCTGGAAAACCGCCGCTCGACGCTTAAGGGTGCGGCCGAGGGTTTCACGCGTTTCCTGTTCGGCTTGGGCAAAAAGGTGCTGATAGCCAACTTCGCGGGCAGTACCGCCGACATGATTCTTAAGGCGGATCTGAACGACGCGTCAACGCTTGCGGTGTGGATAGGCATAACCTGCTACGCGTTCCAGATTTATTTTGACTTTTCGGGGTATTCCGACATGGCGCTGGGGCTTGGCAAGATTTTCGGCTTTGAATACGGCGAAAACTTCAACTACCCCTACATATCCCGGTCAATCACCGATTTTTGGCGGCGTTGGCACATATCGCTGGGCAAGTTCTTCCGCGACTACGTGTATATCCCGCTGGGGGGCAACCGCAAGCGTCAGTTGTTGAACATCTTCATCGTGTGGTTTTTGACGGGGCTGTGGCACGGCGCGTCTTGGAACTTCGTGCTGTGGGGGCTGTACTACGGGGTATTGCTGGCTATCGAGAAGTTTATAATCAAGCCGCTGTTCCCCAAGCTGTCCCAGCGGTGGTTCATGATTCCCGTTACGTTTATACTAACGCTGTTGGGCTGGGTGTTCTTCTACTTCACGGACTTGTCAAAGGCCTTCGAGGCGTTCCGGGCGATGTTCGGCATGGGTCACGCTTTGTCCGACGCGACGGCGATGATCTACCTGCGCAACAACATCCCGCTGTTAATCGTGGCGATTATCGGCGCGACGCCGCTGCCAAAGGGCATATCCTACGTCATTCGCGAGGGCTCGGCAAAATCCCTAATCGGCGCGGCGCTGGGACTGTTGCTACTGCTGGGCGCAACGATAGCCCTAGTCGGCGACAGCTACAATCCATTCTTGTATTTTAGATTCTAAAAGGAGTTGATTTTCATGGGCAGAGCGGGCGGCGGCTCGGGCGGCGGCGGCGGTTTCTCCGGTGGAGGGCGTTCGGGCGGTTCGTATTCCGGCGGAGGACGGCGCGGCGGCTCAAGCGGCGGCGGACATCGCGGGGGCTTCGGCGGGGTCGGCGGGTCAAGCGGCTCCGGATCCGGCGGCGGCTTCGGCGGCTGGGGCGGCAATCACTATCACCACACCACGTTCTATCGCGGAAGCTGGGGCGGCGGCAGTCGTTACGGTGGCCCCGGCTGTGGACTTACCTCGATACTCACTACCGTAATCGTACTGGTCATAGTCGTGGGCATACTGGCCGTTGTTCTAAGCTTTGCGGGCGGTAGCGGCGATATTACCAAAAGCACCGTCCAGCGCACCGCGCTGGCTTCAAGCGCGGCGGACTTAAGCGGCGGCTTTTACACCGACCAGCTGGACTGGATAACCTCGTCGCGTATCCTTGACCAAGGCTCGCGCAACTTCCACAGCCGCACGGGCGTTGCGCCCTACGTGTGGATTGCGGATAACATCGACGGCAACCACAACCCCACCAACGCCCAGCTTCAGGCGTGGTGCGAAAAGCAGTACGACCAGCTGTTCAGTGATCAGGCGCATGTCTTCGTGCTGTTTTTGGAGTATAACGACGACTACGTGTTCTGGTACGTCGCCGGCAAGCAGGCGCAGACCGTAATAGACGAGGAAGCCGCGGACATCATGCTGGACTACTTGGAGAAGTATTACTACTCCGACATGAACGAGTCCGAGATGATAGGCACGGCGTTTTCCGACGCGGGCAAGCGTATCATGACTGTCACCAAGCCGTGGTTCTATGTCCCGATTATCGTTGTGATAATCGCGGGCGCGCTTATCGCGATCTTGGTGGTTCTAAACAAGCGCAAGGCGTTGCGCGTAAAGGAAAAACAGGCGAATGCCGACATTCTTAACGCGCCGATTGACACATTAAATAATACTGAGGAGGACAAATAACATGGCCATTCTGCAACGCTTCAGCGAAATCATCCAAGCCAACATCAACGCACTGCTGGACAAGGCGGAGGATCCCGTCAAAATGGCGGATCAGTACCTGATTCGCTACAAGGAAAACTTCGCCAAGGTCAAGGAAAACACCGCCAAGGTTATCGCCGAGCGCAACAAGCTTGCGCGGCAAATCTCCGACAAGGAGCAGGAGACCGCAAAGCGCGGCGAGCAGGCCAAGCAAGCCCTTGTGGGCGGCCGCGAGGATTTAGCCAAAAAGGCCATCGAGGAGAAGCAACGGCTTGAGGCCGAGCTTGTAAAACTGCGCGACACGCACGCCACGTTCTCCGAGCAGGTGGCACAGCTTGAAAGCGACTACAACTCGCTTGCCAACGCCATACGCGACCTTGAAAGCAAGCGCGACATGATTAAGGCCAAGGCCGCCGTCAACCAAGCCCAAAAGGCCACGCAGAAGACGGGCGTTGCCGCAAAATCAATGGGCAACGTGGGCGAAAGTCTTGACAGACTAGAGGGCAAGCTGGACAGCGAGCTTGAAGTCAACCGCGCCTACAAAGAGCTTGACAAGGGGCTGGATCGCGGTCTGGCGGAGCTGGACGAATTCACCACCGGCGCGCTGTCCGCAGACGCGGAGCTAAAACGCATGAAAGAGGAGTTAGGTCTTGAGTAGAAAGAATTTCGTCTCCGGGCTTATTTTGGCCTTGTATATCATACCGCTAGCGGTGTTCGGGCTTATCAGCTTCACGGACACCGACCCCACCGTGTCGGAGGTTGAGAACCGCAGTCTTGAAGCCAAGCCGCCGTTTACGTGGCAGTCGTGGTTTTCGGGCGAATACTCCAAAAAGCTGGCGTTATACTACGCGGACACGTTCCCGGAACGCGAAAAGCTTATGTCCGCCAACCAAAAGATGAGCGCGTTCTACGCCTATAAGTCCGACGAGGGTACGATTATAGACGGGGGCGGCAATCAAGGGCAGGGCAGCTCCGTTTTGGACATTCCCGACCTTGTGCCAAGCGACATAATCAGCAACCCCTCGCCCACCGGGCAACCCTCCGCAACCCCAACCCCCGCAACCGCGACCTCAACAGGTACGTCCCAATGGTGAAGCAGGTCGATAACCGACATGCGCGTTATCCCCGGCAGAATACTGCCCGACAGCGCGGGCGTT
>BNZR01000071.1 GCA_026001245.1 Clostridia bacterium | reverse complement strand
CGAGATAGCCGCCGCGCCCGCCGAATCACTGCAATACCAAAGCGAGGGCGGCGCGTCACTTGAGAACGTGGTCGGCACAGACGGCATGGAGGAACGCGTGACCGAGAGCCTGTCACTGCGGCAGGCCATAGACGAACTGCCGCAGCGCGAGCGCATGGTGGTAGACTTGCGGTTTTACAGGGGGCTGACGCAGGACAAGGCCGCGAAAATAATAGGCATATCGCAGGTACAGGTGTCGCGAATAGAAAAATCCGCGATTGAGAAATTGCGGCGAAGACTGAACAGCTAAAAGGGACGCTTACGCGTCCCTTTGCTGTGCTTACTTTAAATAAGTCATAGGATTCACAGGCCTGTTGTTGATTCTGATTTCAAAGTGGACGTGGGGGCCTGTCGAGCGGCCTGTCGAGCCGACCCTTGCGATAAGCTCGCCCTGCTTGACCGTCTGCCCCACCTTGACAAGCAGCTTGCTTGCGTGGGCGTACAGAGTGGAAATTCCGTGGCCGTGGTCGATTATAACGCAGTTGCCGTAGTCGCCGAAACGGCCGGAGAAGGTTACCACGCCGCCGCAGCTGGCCACGATCGGGGAGCCTGTGGGGCCCGCGAGGTCGATACCGGAGTGCATACGCGTTCTGCCGAACAGCGTGCGCATGGTAAAGGTTGAGGTTAGCTGGCCGTAGTAGGGGCGGATAAAGGTCGGCGGTTTTAATACTCCCACCGCGATTACCTCCGTCACGGGTGCGCTTAAAACCTCGACATTGGTGATGTCACGTGAGATCTCGCGTCCGTCCAGATAATTCGCCGTGGCGGTCAGGCGGTTCGCGCCGTCAACGCCCTCGGTTACGGTTTTACTGCGGCCTGTGTATTGGTTGGGATCGTCCACATATTCCGTCTCGAAAGGCACGGTCTCTTCGTATACCAGCGTGGCGGTCGCCTCGATTTGCAACAGCGGCGTGGCGTAATTAAGCCGAAGCTTTGTACCCGGAAGAAGCTCATCGCCCAGCTCCGGATTAAGGGCGCGAAGACTGTCCGCCGTCATGCCCACGCGCTTTGCCGTGTCGCGCAAGCTCTCGTCATACTCCACGGTGTAGTAGGCGGCGGGGCGCAGGTCGCTGTTTACTATGGCCGCAAAGCCCGCGCTGTCGGTTTCCATGGCCACGGGGGCCAGTTGCCACACCACCTCCGCGTCCTTCAAAAAGTCCACAGAGTCGTAGTTTTTATACTCGGCCTTGCGGGCGGACAGCACGTCGTCTATCACGGCGCGGTCAGCCGACGCGGCGATTTGGTCGCCGTCTATGGTCAGCACATACATGTATTTAAGCTCCGGGATTCGCGAAAACAGCATGTCTTCAACCTCCTCGCGGTCGAACAGCTTACTGCGGCTTACCAGCGAGAAGTGATAGTTAACGTCCGGCGTCATGACATAGGGGGTCCCCAAAAGGTCAGACGCACGCGCCGCAACGGCGGCCACGGCCTCCTCAAATTGCGCCTCACTGCGGATATAACCCTGCGACTCGCCGTCTATCGACACCTCCAAGCCCATGCCGTAGAAGCAATAGGCGAAGGTCATCAGCGAGGCGATTGTTATAAGCAAAGCGGCGGTGCCGCGTGCCATTCTGCGCGGGTGCGCCTTGTGCGCCGCGGCTTGCGCGGCACGGCCGACGGTTGCAAACGCGCCGCCGACGTATCCCGCCCCCACGCTTACGAAAAACAGCGCGGCGCAGGCCGCCCGCCACAGCTTGTAGGCCACGGGGGAAACGCGGTCACGCATACGCTCCAGCGCGGCGGTTAAGGGGACTGCGCGAAGCGCGGCCTTAAAGCCCGCCTTTGCCCAAGCCGTCTTATGTCCACGCGTAAGCCTGCGATTGACCATTGAAGGAAGATTATATTCCATGTAAACCTCACAATCTAGTTACAGAACAGTTACAATTTGGTTACAATCCCAGTTTAACAAAAAAGCCTCGACATGTCAAGGCCTTAATAAAAATTTAATATAATAATTTTCGCGGTTGACACAATTCAACAATGGACAATCAAAAGGAACAGAAGCGCGTCCCCTAATTGTCCATTGTCAATTATCAATTGTCAATTGTCAATTGTTCAATATCTTCCCGCCCAGCCGGATACTACCCATACCACCAACAGCCCCAACAGCTGATACAGCAGTATGTTCACGGGGGACACGCCGGAGGCCGACTGCGTTATTACCAAAAAGAACATAATCAACAGCCCCACCACGGCGGACAGCGCGGACAGCATTAGATTTATCTTGGCCACGTGGCGCAGACGCAACGCCCCCGCCACGCACTCGGCGTAGGGCAAAGCGCCCTCCTTGTCCACCGCCGCTATGGTCTTCGCGCTGACAAGCCGGTCGTGGTTGGATAGCTTAAGCCGTTCCTCTACGACAAGGTAGTCTATTTGGTCGTCCGTCAAAGGGAAGTGTTGTTTCAGGCTCTCTTGTGTAAGATTAAAGTCGCGCACGGCGAACATCATGTTCAGCTTGTTAAGAACAAACAGCTGCAAGGCACGGCGCACACTGGAAAGCGGCGCGTATTTCAGCACGAACGTACCCGCAAGCTCCTTGTTTATAGCCACGTAGACGCAAACAGTCGATTGGTCGGCTTGATGTTTGGGAAGCTTTACCCCCTCAGCCACTAAAAAGGGATACGGCCCCACCAAAACCCTGTCGTTACCTATAATACCGCTAAGGCCGCGCTCCGGCTTTTTGTCGCCCTCGGCGGGGCGCAGGTCGCGCACCTCTCGCAGTTTTTGCCCGCTGTCGCGCAGCAGCTTAAGCATGGGCTTGGAAAGCCCGGAGTCGAACGCCACCAACAGGCTTGCGGCATAGACTATTGCGCGGGGGTCGGGGTTAGAGTGTCCGTTGGGGGCGATCTGCCCGTTGGGGAACAGATCCAAATCCGTGATAATCACAGAGTCGGCCTTGTAGAACTGACGCGCCGCCGCCCAGCCCGCAATCGCGCCGCCCATATCGCTAAGCCGCTTGGCGACCCGGACAAAGGGCAGGTTGAACGACATCAAAGCGCACAGCGGCGTGATACAGGTCATAAGTGCGGCCAGCACCCAAAAGAAGTCCTTGGGTCTGTCCTGCGCCACCGAGCCTATAAACGCCAGCACTATGGACAGCACCAGCGCGAACGGGATAAACCACGCGAAAAAACCCTGAATATTGTCGCGCTCTTCGGTTTGCGCCACAAAGCCCTGCGGCGGGACGCGGCGCTTGGTAATGCCGTTGACATCGGTGTACAGGCGCGGCTCCATAGCGACGCTGTATCCGGAGACGCTGGCCACCTGATAGGTTTTCAGGCGTGCCGTGTCCTGGGCGTGCCAGCCCCACATCGCCACGGCGACCGACGCGGCGGACACGGCACAGTAGGGCAAGTACACGCCCCACTGTCCGCCCAAAAAGAATATGCTGAACACATGAAAGGTGGAGGCCAAACAGCCCAAGACCACGCCTGTCTCTAAGGATGGGCGCAGCCGGAACAGGTCGTAACAGCCCCGCGCCAACAAATCATAGGCCAAGGCCATGACTAAAAGCTGAAATATGAACGCCACAAACACGTACGAGTAGGCGTTGTGCAAAAATTGAACGCTCTCCGGCAAAGGCAGGTTCAGTCGGTGGGCGAATGTTAGGTACAACAGCGGGATATTCAGCACCAGCGCGGCAAGCAAGCGCATTTTTAACAGCTTCAAGCCGCGCTCGATACCCGCGATAGACTCGGCGGGCGACAGCTCGACGGCGGGGGTCTCGGACTTAGGCTCGGCCTGTTTTTTTATCTTGATTTTGGGCTTTTTGACGGGTTCATCTTCCTCCGGTTCGGGGTCAACGTGCTTGTTTTCGGAGTGGAACATGTTTTGAAAGTCCGCGTTGGACGTGAAATCTACCTCGGACGATATTATCTCGCCGGAACGCGCTTCCGGGTCGGGGGTGGGAGCGCGACCGTACATCTCGTCGATAATGCGATCCGCCTCGGCGTGGCGGCGGGAAATCTCCGCCGGGGATGCGGGCTTGCGTGACTTTTGGGGCAAATATTCGGATAGTATCTCGTCAACAGAGGAGTTTTTTTCTTCGGAACTCACTGATTTTTACCTCCCTTTCGCGATTTCAAACAACAGTATCGCCGCCGCCGCGCCGACGTTTAGCGACGGGGTTTTGCCGTACATGGGTATGCGCACCAGCGCGTCGGCGCGAGCCTTGGTCAGCGCCGACAGCCCCTCGCCCTCGCCCCCCAGCACCAACGCCACGCCGCCGGAAAAATCCGTGTCGTAGACGGACTTTGCGCCCTCGCCCGCGTCCGCGCCGTACACCCAAAGGTTAAGTTTTTTGCAATCCTCGATAAACGCGGGGATTCCCGGCACACGCGCCACGGGTAACAGCTCCAGCGCGCCCGCCGCCGCCTTGGCCGCAGAGGTGGTAAGTCCCGCGCCGCGCCGCTTGGGGATAACCACGCCGTGCGCCCCCGCGCATTCCGCCGAGCGGATAATCGCGCCCAGGTTGCGTGGGTCCTCAACCCCGTCGCACACGACTATGAAGGGCGGTTTACCCTCGTCGCTTGCGCGTTTTAGAATGTCCTCCACCTCGGCGTAAGCGTGAGCCGCCGCCACGGCCAGAACGCCCTGATGTGCGCCGACCTGCCCATCGTTCGCGTCGCGACTGATGGTGTCCAGCCGGGCGCGGTCGCACTCGATGTAGGTAACGCCGCTCTCGCGGGCGAGGTGCTTAAACGCGTTTAGCTCCTTGATACCTGACAGCAAATACAGCTTGTCGATAGGATGCCCTGCCGAAAGCGCCTCCTTGACGGCGTGCCGCCCTTCAATAATCATAAAAAACCCCCAAATTTCGTAGCGATTCTATTGTATCATACATTTGCCGACATGAAAAGACATTTGACATAAAAAAATTATCCCAAGCATAAAGTAGCATGGGAGGGATTATTATGAGCTGTAGAATCGTTGACCTAAGGTGCAAAGAGGTGATAAACGTCTGTGACGGCAGGCGGTTGGGGTACCCCTGCGACGTGGAGCTGGACTCGGTCACGGGGCGCATTGCGGCGATAGTGGTGCATGGCGCGCCGCGTTTTTGGGGGATTTTCGGCAAATGCGACGAGCATGTGGTGCCGTGGTGCGATGTGAAGAGGATTGGCGACGACTTGATTTTAGTTGAGCGATAAAAAAACGGCGCGGATTTTCGTCCGCGCCGTCTTGTGTTATTTATTACAAAATCGGTGAAAAATGAAGATGTAGCCATTGAAATCAACTCCTTCGCAATTATTATACCACACACCCATTGACATGTCAATTAACAGTGGTATAATAATGATATTCCAACATTAACAGGGGGGCTTTTACATGCTTCAGGACTATATCTCCGGCGTGGCGTTGCCGCAGGACGCGGAGCTTCGCGCACAGCGTAATTTGGCGCGTTCGGTGGCTTTGGTGGGCGGCAATTTGGTGGCTAATACTACCACAGACCAAAGCGGCGTGTCCGCCCGCGTTTACAGCCACGGGCTTTACGGCTTCGCGTCCGCCGCGGATTATTCGGCGGATACCATCGGGCGCGTTGTCAAGGCGGCGGGGCAGAACGCGGCGTTTTTGGGGTCTCGCGCCGGCAAATCGGCGGGCAGGCTTGCGCCGCTAACCAAGGGCAAGCTGGACACCAACCTCACCGCGCATGACGTTGAGCAGAAAATTCTTATCGACTTCACGCGGGAGCTGGACGACTACATAGCCCGCAAATATCCCAAGCTGACAGGTCGGCGCGTTGTGGCGCGTTGCGACTCTACCGAGAAGCTGCTTGTCACGGGCAACGGCTTTGACAGCCATTCGCTGTTGCCACGCTCGATAGTCGTAGTTGTGCTGACCGCTACGGCGGCGGACGGCGACGTGGTGGAGTACTTTGACCTGCTGGGCGGCGGCGGTTTCTTCGGAGACCACTTCACAACGCCCGACAAGCTCTACGCCGATGTTGACCGCTTTTACGGCTTGCTTATGGACAAGGCCGAGGGCGTTTACGCCGAAGCGGGCGTGCGCGACGTGGTTTTGGGCGCGGACTTGGCCGGGATACTGGCGCACGAGGCCGTGGGGCATACCGTTGAGGCCGACTTGGTGCTGGGCGGCAGTGTAGCGGGGCCGAATTTGAACCGCCGCGTGGCAAGCGACTTGGTTACCATGGTGGACTACGCCAGCGAAGCCTACGGCAAGCCCACGCCCCTGCCGATCTTTGTGGACGACGAGGGTACCAAGGCCGAGGACGCGGTGCTTATCAAGGACGGCATACTGACGGGCTTTATGCACAACCGCGAGAGCGCGGCGCATTTCGGGGTCAAGCCGCAGGGCAACGCAAGGGCTAATCTGTTCTCGGACGAGCCGCTTGTGCGTATGCGCAACACGGCGGTGGCGCCCGGAACGTCTAAGTTTGCGGACATGATAGCCTCGGTGGACGATGGGTACCACCTGATGATGGCCAGCAACGGCCAGGCGGACACCACGGGCGAGTTTATGTTCGGCGTTACTATGGGTTACGAGATTAAAAACGGCAAGCTGGGGCGTGCGATTCGCGACACCACGATCTCCGGCGTGGCGTTCGAGATGTTGAAAACCGTGACCATGGTGTCGGACGAGCTTACATGGTCTT
>BNZR01000070.1 GCA_026001245.1 Clostridia bacterium | reverse complement strand
TCTTGGCTAAACCACTCGCGCCGCCTTTCCAAAGACTACGAGGTTAAGACGGCTTCCGAGAAAAATATGCTGGTGATTTCTCATTTGCATATCTTGCTTAAACGTCTATGAGAACAGGTTCTAAGATATTCTTAAAAATTAGGCTTGTTGATTTGTAAGAAGTTTGCGGTATTATTAAAGAGGGGGAGGCTTATGGTTTGCAAGCTCGCGGGTAAGCCCGGCAAGTTCACAAGGAGCATGCCAAGGTGTGGAAAAATTAAGTGAGGGATATTTTTTAGGAGGTGAGTCCGATGGTTCAGTAAGCTCGCGGCCAGTCCAAGCACCATGCCAAGGCATGGAAAAATTAAAGTAGGAGTGTATAGACATGAAAAAGAAAACCACACGAAGCATCCTCGCGTTTGCCGTAATCGTGGCAATCATCGCAACCTCGTCCATAGGATCCTTCGCGGTCTCGTATTCCGAAGATTGGTCTGCCCGCTACAATCGTGTCGGGGGAGGCCTAAGCTTCAACACACCATCGGACATGACGCTCTATTATACTTCTCAAGGAGCGAAGCTTCAATGCAAGTCAATAACCTTAAGTACCGGAATAATTAACGCGACTGTTACGATTGTTCCGATTTCGCAACATACTTTGAGTAGTTCTGTAGCGTTCACGGCTGCCTCGACAACCACCAGAGATGTAACTCCTCAAGTTACCACTGCTGGCCACTTGATACTTCGCGCTACAATCAGCACAACCAGCTTCGATGCATGCTCGCTTTCGACTACCGGAACGGTAAAAACTCAATGGTAGACTGACCCTAGGGGTATCGGAGAAATTTTAGCTCCGATACCCCCAACCCCCGCTATTAAATCAAAAGGAGTGAGGAAAATGAGATCCAAGTATATTAAACTAGCAGCGTTCTTTCTAGCCCTGCTGGTGCTTTCGTTAACCGCATGCTCAATGCCGCCGAAAGTATATTCCAACGATTTTGAAGTGGCCAAAAACGAGACTTACGACAACCTGAAGTTCGCCGATAATGTCTATTACTTCGCTCCCGAACGTAGTTCGGGCTATCATTCTATACATATGTGGGCGCCTGATATACTCGAACCTAAGGAATTTTACGACCGCTTCATGTCGGATTTAGCATATTTCTTCTCCGACAAAACGATAGACGATAACTATATATATTATCGTCCGCGAGAAACGCCAAGCTGGGGAGATGACGAGGAAAGACCACAAATTGATTTTCCCATCAAAGATAATTTCGATGAGGTCATGTCGGGAAATGTAGATTTCGCATTTTTTATGCTTGAAACAAGTGGCACAGTAGGGCTAGATTGGTCAAAACCTACAGGAAATGACTTCTATTATTTGGCCCTTCCTAATGCTTTGCCGTTTAGAATGAATCGTGGCGGAATTTACAACGCGTTGTATGCGAACCCTGATTATCCGCGTGAAAATTTATTCCCAGTCGCTAGTTGGCTACCCCAAGATCCGCTTGAACTCGTGGATAGTCTCCCGTTTGATAGCACCAAAAGCTACAAATTATCCGACAAAGAGATGTCGATTGCCGATGGTGTGAAAATGCTTGAAGAGTATTTCACTAAAGTCCCCGCATACAAAGATAAGCCCCTTAAAGTCACTGTCGTGGGCGATGTTAATGTGTTCAAAATAGACGATAATTCGTACTGTTATGTATACAATATCACCGATGAATACGATGGAATACCCTTTGATTACGGCAATCCGGGTAGCCTGTCGGAGTATAATTACAACCGCAGAATTGAGATTGCCTGTGTGTACGAAACGGATAATGTTGATATATTTCTCGGTACTGCGGCCGCGTATGGCGCGGAGGTAATCGATACTTTTGATACTATAATACCCGTGGGGCAGGCGATTTCGCTAATCAGCGAAAAAATGAGCAAATCCGTTGAGTTTGAAGTACAAAAGGTGGAGCTTTTGTACACGTCGAAATACGTGGACGAGGCGGCGGAGGATTGGACTGAAAACGCCACTATCGCGTGGAAGCTCACCTGTTATAACGCCAACGACAAGCGTATTTATCACGCGTATGTGGACGCGAAGGATGGCGAGAATTTCAGGTATTATACTACTAATTCGGAGGAGAGTGAGGAATAGTATGAAGCTGTTGCGACTTACGAAACAGAACGTCTTGAAAAGCTTTGTGTCGCTTGGATTTATTTCTTGCGTTTTAATCACTTTTGGGATTTGCTTTTCAAGCGAGATTGCACTTGAAAATAACGAGACCAGCATAACCGTTTTCAACATTATCATGGGTAAAAACGATGTGCTTTTTGACGATTTTCATTACGCTTTTGAAGCGGTTTTGATGAATGGAAGCGGTTCATGGCTTATGATGTTTCTGCCGATTATAGTATCGTTGGTGTACGTACCGCTGTTTTGTGACGAGCGAGAGAGCAGAATGACGCGATATGTCATTGGGAAAGTTGGCAAGCTTTCATATAATTGGGGGAATTTTATTGCCAACTTTCTCGTCTCCGGGCTTGCCGTAATGCTTGGTTACGCGCTATTTATGATAACCTGCGGCTTCTTCTTCCCGCCTATTTCGGCATATCCCGAAGACCAGCAAGCAATATTCAAGAATATGCTTGAAAACGATTTGATATATCGAAATTTAGGTCTTGTCGCTTGGGAAATTTCACAGTTCCTTTGCATTTTTGTGTACTCGGCGATGTGGAGCTTGCCGGCGTTCGGAATGTCCGCAGTTATCCGCAATAAATACTTGCTTACGTGCATACCGTTCTTCGTAAAATACATACTAGATCAAGGCACGCAAAAGCTTATGTTTGACGCCATGCAAGATTGGATGAACATTGATGTCAAAAAGTTTGATTTCATCCAGATTATAAGCACAAATAGTCTGCGTAGCATTTTCAATTCAGGCCATGTGATGTGGAAAATCGCGGTTTTGCAGGGGGCGATCCTAATTGTTTTCTTAGTAAGTCACAATTTATTGATGAACAGGAGGTTTGATTTAGGTGATTAGTCCAGTACTCAAAACAACGAAAACAGAGTTCGTTAAATGGATTACAAATCCACGAATGATAGTATTTTTCGTTATGATTATCTTCATAAAAACAGTCGCCATTGAGCCGTTGATGGCGCGAGCTGACAAAATGGGATTGCCGCTCAATATTTTAGAGCCGTTTATCGCGGTGGGCAACTCAGAATTGCTGGCAATGCTGATACCTGCGGTGTTCCTCGTTCTGATGAGCGACTTCCCTATAATCGGCGGAAATACACTGTTTTTTATCAGCCGCACGGGGCGCACAAGGTGGTTTTTAGGGCAAATGTTGTTTTCATTGACCGCCATAAGCGTGTATGTTTTTAGTGTAATGTTGTTTTCCGCGTTATTCAGCATTGGGAATTCAGAATTTGGCGATTGGTGGAGCGATTCGACGCGGTTTTACGCCTTTCGTTTCCCGGAGGATCAAGATCTATTTGTAGCGGCATTGCTTCCGGCAAATTTGTATAATCAGATCGGGCTTTTTACCGCGACATTGCACACTTTCGCGTTTACAGTGTTGTATCTATTTTTACTGTGTGAGATTATTTTCCTCTTCAAAATCCTTGGATTGCGTATGGCGGGGCTGATTTCTGCCGTTGTGGTTATCGCAATTGGAGTTGCGACAACCTCACTGAGAGAGACCGCCATGTGGTTTTCCCCAATGGGCAACACAATTATTTGGTTGCATTACACCGAAATTCTACGCGAACCGATAAAACCCGTGCCATATTCGTACATATATTTTGCGATTCTTATCCTTGCAGTATTTGCGCTGGCATTTGTGGCGGTAAAAAAGGCGAATTTTAATACATTGGAGGACAATTAAATGAATATCATAGAAATCGCAAATCTGTCTCTGACGATTAAGAACCAAAAAATTCTTGAAGATGTGAATATCTTTTTCGAGAAGGGGAAAATTCACGGTATAATCGGGCGTAATGGGTCGGGGAAAACTATGCTGATGAAGTGCATTTGCGGCTTTGTCAAGCCCGATTGCGGTGAAATTTTGGTGGACGGCAAAAAAGTCGGCATAGATGTCGACTTTCCTGAAAGTGTGAGTTTTATCATTGAAACGCCCGCCTTTATCCCCTATTACAGCGGCTTCAAAAATTTGAATTTGCTGTATCAATTGCGTCACAAATCCGACAAAAAGTACATAAAAGATGTTATTAGAAAGGTCGGACTGAACCCGGAGCTTAAAAAATCCGTCAAAAAATACAGCCTTGGTATGCGTCAACGGCTGGGTTTGGCGCAGGCAATTATGGACAATTCACCTATTTTGATACTCGACGAACCGATGAATGGTTTGGACAAACAGGGCGTTTCGGATATGCGCGAATATTTCAAAGGCTTACGGACGGCGGGAAAAACTCTGCTGATAGCCTCCCATTCCGCCGAGGATATTACCGAGTTGTGCGACACTGTTTGCGAGATGGATAATGGCGTGTTGGTTGGATGAGAACGGTTTTCGGGCGAATTCGTTTTGGGCGGCGCAGTTGATTTGAAATGTCAAGCAGAAATGGCGAAAAAAAGCGAAAAAATTTTTACTTGACATAATTTGTATATGCTACAATAAAAACACGCCAGTGGATGCGAAAAATCTAAAGCAAAAAGGGGCTAAAGCTGGCAAAGAACCTCGAGATGTGTTAGAATATTGAGAAGAGTGAGTGAAGAGCACAAAACTGACACATGGTAGGGGGAAAGAAAGGTGTTATGTAGCATGAATCACGGGCAAATCGTAGGGATGAAGCAAGCGGGGTTGTCAGGGCACGAAATCTCGCGGCAAACGGGACACGACCGTAAAACGATCCGGAACGTATGGGAGCGGTATTGCGAGCTGTCGCAACAGCTGGGCAATCCGGAGGCGGACATGAAAGCGATACAGGCGGCGATGACGGAGGAGCCGCACTACGCGCCTCGGGAAGGAGTGAGGCACGTGTACACGGTGAAGTTGGAGACACGGCTGCGGGAGATTGTGGAGGAAGAAGATCACGCAAAAACTCGGACGTTAGGCACCGGACACAAGCAGAAGCTGACCAACAAGCAAATCCACGAGAAGCTGGAGACTGAAGGCTTCAGGGTCAGCCGGGCTCTGATCAACGCAGAGCTTGCGAAGCTGCGCCGGAAAGCAAAGGAGGTGTTCATCCGGCAGGAATACGAACTGGGCGATCGGCTGGAATACGACTTTGGAGAGGTGCGGCTGGACTGCGGGGGCGGCGTCAAGAAGTATCATATCGCGATGTTCTCAAGCCCCGGAGGCGGCTGGCGATGGGCGTTTTTGTATACCAACGAGAAGATAGGAGTTTTCATGGACAGTCACGTGAAGATGTTCGAGCTGCTCGGCGGCGGCTTCCCGGAGGTTGTGTATGACAACATGCGCAATCTCATCATCGCAAGAAAACAACGCGAAAAGTGCCAAGACGAAAAAAGCGAGATTGATTATTACTGTAATAACATAAGCGATATATAGCCGACCTTCATCTCGCTCTGAAACAAGCATGAATATGGGCAATCCCAAGTTCGAGCCGCAGATTAAGAACATGAGCAATGTCGTAACCCCTGTATTGCCATATATAAAATTGCTGACATCCAAGAGAAACTCGTACATATTGCAATCTCCTTCACAATTTACAAGCCAATTATCACCCGTTTCGGCAAATTTTGCCGATAATCTGAATATGTTGCAACTTTCCGGAGTTTAGCGAGAATTTTCGAGTTGTATCCCTCTTGATATTGCGAATTCCCTGCAAATCACCGTTTTATTTTTGCTCAAATCCCACTCAAAAACTCATCCGTCACGCTCTGAATCCTCGCCATCAAATCGTCAGATTGCTCTGCCGTCAGCTTACGTTTCTTAGTCGCCTTTTTGATGTACTTCCCAAACGCTTTAGCCACAACCGCCGACACCGCCTGCTCCTTTTTCGGTTTCGTCAAAGCACCGCGCACACCGGCCGCGTCTAAATCACCGCCGTCATACAACTCTTTCAACCGCTTCGCGCTCTCCACAGACAGTTTCAATTTCAAATCAACCAACACCCTGTACAACTCCTCCTGAAGCCCGGCGGGAAGAAACGACACATATACGCCCGACATCACGGACAACTCGCCATCGTCCACCAACTGCAACAAATCCTTGTCCAAATAGGTCAGCCGAATGTAATTTGAAACTGTCCTCGCGCTCTCGTCATCGGCTACCGCCTCTCGAGTGTCGCCGCTGTGCCGCCTCATCGCGTCCAGCCGTAGTTTGTACGCGAACGCCTTTTCGCTCGGTAAAAGATTCTCGCGCTGTTCCAAGTTTGTCTCCACCACAACCAGCGCGGCTCGATCGTCGTCAACGTCCAAAATCCGGCACAGCACCGTGTCTAGTCCAACCCGTTTCGCGGCTTCGGCGCGATTATGCCCGGCAAGTATTTCAAATGTTGCGTCAAACGCGTCCTCGTCGGCACGGCGCACAAGCAGTGGTGTCAACACGCCGTTTTCCTTGATACTCTCAACTAAACTCGCCATTTCATCATCTCCGTACGCTTTAAATGGGTGTTCCTTTTGATAAGGAATCAACCGCTCCAGCGGGACTTGCGCCGTTTCCTCACGCTTTCTCGGCGCGGACATCAGCGTCGAGGCGGGGGACTCGTT
>BNZR01000069.1 GCA_026001245.1 Clostridia bacterium | reverse complement strand
TCTTCCAACGCGCCGTTGATAACAAGGTCGTCAATCCAGGGCTGGATGTACTGCGCCGGGAAGCCCTTTTCGCCGTAGTACCAATGCACCGCGCTGATTTCCTGCCCTATGTATTTTGCGGTTAGGTCAATGGCCTCATCGATGTTGTCCAACGTCCAGATGGCCGCTTCTTTGATGGCGTGTACAAAGGCCTGCACGGCTTCGGGGTTTTCTTTGATTACATCGTTAGAGAAGTAAACAACCTCCGCGCCCGACGCTTGCCCAAGTCCCGTGTCCGCGCTGTCGAACAGAAGCTTATAACCGCTGTCTTCCGCCAGCTTGTAGAACGGGGGATGGATACCGGCAATGTCGATATTGCCTAAGTCAAGGGCTTGCAGGATTTCGGTTGTACCGTTGAACGCCACGTACTCCAAGCGTTCCGCGTCTAAGCCGTTGTTGCGGAAGGCCGCGCTGGGGATGAAGGAGTTACAGCTGGGGGCGCGCCCGCTGATTTTGATCTTGCCGCCGCTGTTGTAGTCGGCCAAGTCCGTAATCTTGTTAAGCGGCGAGTCGGCCTTGACGTAAAAGCGCATGTGACGGAACTTGGTTATGTCTGCAATCCCCTCTTTGCTTGCGGGGGGGTCAACCTGCAAGTAGGATACGGCTTTGATTTCCGCGCCCTCGCCCGCAAAGGTGGCCAGTTGGTTGGGAAGCGCCGTCTCGAAATCGTTCGTGCCTTTCAGTACCGCCGCCAGCTGGTCGCCCGCGCTGTCGATTTCGCCGGTGTACTCGACCTTAACGCCGTACTTTTCAAACAGTCCCTTGGCTTCCGCCACTACGAACGGGGTGGATGTGCATTCCTTTTTGGTACTTGTGTGAAGTACGTAGGGTTCCTTGGGTTTTTCGGAATCAGTTGCCGCGCCGGGGGTTGTGTTGGCCGCAGGGGGCGGCGTTGTCGAGCCGCTTGTGGGTTTGTCGTCCGTGGCGCAGGCGGTGAACACCATAAGCAGTGCCAGCGTCAGCGCGATGAGTGAGATAATGCGTTTCATTCTGTGTTCCTCCCATTTTTTGTTTGTATTTATAATACCCGCGCTTTATATTGTCACGGAGAATTATCAAATTATTTGCCGCCGTTGGCTTCGGGGTTGTATAACTGCAACTCCTCTATCATGTCGGGGGTTAGGATCGTTTTGCGGGTTTCGCCCATCTTCGCGCCTATCAGTATCGCTACCACCAGTACGGCGGTTATGATAAGCACTGCGGCGGAGCGGGTTTTGCGGCTGAGCTTTTTGAACATATCGTCGCCCTCCTATCTAAATGTCTGTTCCTTCCACAGCAGGAAGTGTTTTTCCAGCCTTGAGAATATCTGATCCAAGATGATGGACATCAAAGTTATCAGCAAGATCGTTCCATACACCAGCGGCAGTTTGTATACATTGCCCACCTGACCGTAGTACCAGCCCAGTCCGCTGACCGCGCCCACGACCTCGGAGGCGATTATCATGAAGAACGCCACGCGCACCGCAAGCTTTAAGCCCGTGAACAGACTGGGGACGGTGGCGGGCAGGATCACCTTACTGAACATTTGGAATTTACTCGCGCCCATTGAGGTTGCGGCGCGGATTAGCTGTAGATCTACGTTTTTCGCGCCCTCTTGCGTGTTGAACAGTATCGGCCAGAACGACGCCCAAAACACTATAGCGATTTTTTGCTCGTCGCCGATACCGAACAGTATCATGAACACCGGGATAATCGCGAACGGATTCAGCTTTTCGCACACGCGGAAGAACGGCAGGAACAATCTCTCAAGTCTTCTGAAATACGTCCCAAGCAGGAACCCGGCCACTACGCCTATCGAACCCGAAAGTAGCAGACCGCGCAGTATGCGCGAAAGGCTCTCGGCGGTGTGCCCCAACAGCGTCTTGCCGCCGAAGTTCGGGGCGGGCTTTACGCGGATAAACTCCTTGTACATCTGGTCGAACACTTTCAATGGCGATGGTAGCACGCCCTTTGGGACAACGGTGGACGCGTAATGCCAAGCCAAGAAGAAGATGAGTATCGGTATAATCCCAAGGACTACGCGGCGCGTGGTTAGCAGGGCTTTTCTCATGTCTTCGGCCTCCAGTCCACAAATGTGCGCTCGATTACGCCCAGCCACCAGTTAAGCAGGAACCCTACCACACAGACTATCAACGCCCCAAGATATACGCGGGGTACCCAAGCCATGCGTTGGGCGTTGTTTATCATCCAGCCGATTCCGCTGTCCGCGCCCATGCTCTCCGCGCCTATCAGCATAAGGAATCCCATTGTCAACCCACTGCGTATGCCACGCATAAGACTGGGGAACACGGCGGGCATTACAACCTTGAAGAAAACCGTCAAACCGTTGGCGCTCATGGATTTGGCACATCGTATAAGCTTCGCGTCAATGCTTTGCACGCCTTGGGTTGTGGTGTTAAGCACCGGCCAGAACACGCTCCAAAAGATTACAAGATGTATGCCGTTCTCGCCCGGCCCGATTACCAGCATGAACACGGGGTATAGTATGTACGGCGGTATCTGCTGTAAAAAGGTTATCAGCGGGCGAAGCACCTCCGCGATTTTGGGGATTCCCCCGCCCAGTATGAAGCCGATTGGCAATCCCATAACGCAGGCGATCGCGAACCCCACAACCACGCGCTTAAGACTGATGGCTATGTGGACGAAAATCTTCTCCGCGCCTATAAACGCGCCATCGGCCAGCACCGTGGTAAACGGCGGCACATAGTGGGGGTTAGTCCACCCGAAGTTGGGGGCGAACTGCCACACCAAGATGAACAGGATTATCAGGTACGTCCCCTCCAGCTTGCCGTTGACAGTCTTAAGCACCTTTTTCACCGCGATCACCCCTCTCCCAAATATAAAAAATCACCCGAAGCTTCCACTGCAATATCATGGAACTCCGGATGTCCGGTCATGCCATCTCGTACTAAACTTATATGTATTGCTGGTTTTATTGTTAATAGTCTACCACGGGGATTAGCGTTTGTCAACATGTAATAGTTCACAAACTATTCATGATTTTTTTGTGCAATTTGTACACTTTCCACTCTCAACTCTCCACTCTCAACTACCAAATGGCGCGTAGCGCAATTTGGCACCTGCCGCTCGTGTGACACCATCACCACCGCAATCCCCTGACTGTGTACCTCCGCGAACAGGCGCAGTACCTCATCGGTGTTGGCGGGATCTAGGTCGCCCGTTGGTTCGTCGGCTATTAGGATTTTTGGGTTGGTTATTAGGCTTCGCGCTATCGCTACGCGGCGCGCCTCGCCGCCGGACAGGCTTTTGGGGCTTTCGCGCTCCAAGTGGGCTATCCCTACGCGCTGTAACAATTCACGCGCTGTGGCTTTTGCGTTCTGTTTGCGAGTCAGGCTCCACGGCAGCAGCACGTTGTCCAGCACCGAAAGATTCTGCAACAGGCTGTTGCCCTGCGGGATATAGCCGATTTTGGTGTTGCGCAGTCGCGCAAGTTCCGCGTCGCTAAGCTTGCATAAATCTTGGCCGTCCAGCAGGATTTGGCCGCTGTCCGGGCGAAGTAAGCCCGTTAGCAGGTTGAGCAGTGTGCTTTTGCCACTGCCCGACGAACCCGTCACGCAGATAAAGTCTTCGGGGGCGATGGTCAAGTTTATGTTGTTGGCGGCGAAGAAGCGTTCCCCGCGCCGCTCGTAGCTTTTGGTCAGCCCGATTGTTTGCATCATGCCGCACCGTCCTGTAGATTGGTAAGCGTGTCGTTCTTGCCGATACGCGCTATGGAAAACAGCGAGGCCAGAGGCCCTATCGCCGCGCCAAGGATTAGGCACAGCGCGAGTATCCCCGCTACAGCCACCGACGGCGGTTGAAGATAGGCTGTCTGCAAGGTGCGCTCAATCAGCTTGCCGTATGGGAAAGCTATTAGGCAGACTATCCCCACGCCCGCTATCGCGCCCGCGCCGCACAGCAGAGCCGACTCGGTTATGACTATCCCGGCAAGCTTTTTGCGCGTCGCGCCTACCGCCCGCATAATGCCGAACTCGCGCTGACGCTCGTTAAGTGCCAACGTGAATATCACACCCAGCACGAACACCGCGAACACCCATATGGCAACCAGCAACACCGTCAACACCCCGGTTACAAGGTTCAGGTTCTTGGACGTGCTGGCCAGCAACGCTTGGGACGACACGTAGCGCAGTCCCTCGTCCCGAAAGCCCTTGTTGATTGTGCGCTCAAACGCGATGGGGTCTACCCCGGCTTTCAAGTCAAGCAACACCGCGCTGACTACGCTTGCGGGGTCAGTCCCCTTGGGCAGGGGCAGGGCTTCGGCGTATTTTTCGTATTCGGAAAGCAACATTCTGGCCGTGTCAAGGCTTACGAACATGGCGTTGTCAAAGCCCATGCCCGTTTTGTCCAAAACGCCGACCACTTTCAGCTTTACCGCGAACAGGGGCATGTCGTTGCCCAATTTAAGCTCGATATTATTGCCGATTACCACCTCGCCATAGCCCGGCTCGGCCGTGCCGGAGCCTTTCAGCCACGGCGCGACAACGAAATCCGACTTGGGGTCGTAGCCGATAATCTGCACCAGCGCGGCGCAATGCTCGGAGTCGAACGTGGAGATAAACAGCTGGGGCGTTGCGCGTTCCACGCCGTCTGCGGCCATTATGCCCCTTGCGGTATCCGCCGTCAGGTAGAACGTGGACGGCGCGCCGGCCAACAGGGCGCCCTCGAAGCTGTCCTGCGCCGACTGCGGGACTATCATCGCGTCCGCGCCCAGCCGGGCGTTGATACTGTCAACACCGTTTTTCAGCCCCGAACCCAACAGCGTGCCGCCCGTGATTAGCAACGTCGTCAACGTGGTTAGCAACAGTATGCACACCGAGCGGAAACGCCTGTGCGCTATGTTTTTGACTGCGATTTTAAGCATTGTGCTGTACCGCCGACCGGCGCAGGGCGATAATCCCGGTCGCAATCTTGCCCAGCGACAGCGCGATAATCAGCACGCCGATAACCGTCAAGGTGGGCTGGGTTATGTAGCGGCAGGCCATTTCCTCGGATTTGCAGAAGCCTATAAGGTTCGGCACGGCTATCGCCGACACGCCGCCCACCAGCAACAACGCCGAGCCGCCCAGGCTG
This sequence comes from Clostridia bacterium, assembly GCA_026001245.1. The sequence goes on along the minus strand of BNZR01000069.1, from coordinate 1,764 downwards.
ATTTTCAAATCCTTGATAAACAGCGACAGCACGGCTATGGCCGCTATCGCCGCGCCTACGAACACCTCGGCGGTGCAGGCCGCTTGGCAGTCCATGGCCATGTGCATGCCTTCCATGCCGCCCGCAGTCTCGACAAGATGGTAGATGGTAAGCGGCAGTATGGCCGCTACCAGTCCTAGTACGCCGATGATTACGCTTAAAGCTTTTGGCTGTTTCATGTTTGTTCCCTCCAAAAAATTTTTCAGCCGTGGGAAAAGGTGTCGCGAACCCGCAGCTTGCGGCCGTATAGACTGTCGGACACGTCCGCGCCGCCGGGTATGCCCGCCGCGTCGGCTCGGCAACGCTGGCAGTGCCGAAACACGCTTAAATGCTCCTGCGCCGCCTGCCGCGTCTCGCTGATAATATCGCAATCCGGCGCGGAACACCAAGCCAGTTCGTGCTGGGGGATTAGCGGAATTATGTTGTATATCCGCGCCCCCGCCGCCGCGACCGTCTTTGCGATTTCGGCCACATGCGCCGCGTTTATCTCCGGAACCAGCACCGTGTTCACCTTGACCGTGCCGCCCGCGTCCGCTATCGTTTTTATCCCGGACAGCTGGTTATGTATCAGCCGCTGTGGGTCCACGCCGCCGCATATGCGCTCCAGCAATACCGGGTCCACCGCGTTGACCGTAACCGTAAGCGAGTCTATGCCCACCTCGATTATCTCGGCGGCGTATTTGGGCAACAGCAACCCGTTGGTACTCATGCATTTTATGATGTTCGGGAAGTGTTGCTTGATAAGCCTGAACGTTTGCAAGGCGTATGGTGTGGCCAGCGTGTCGCCCGGCCCCGCAACGCCCGCCACCGTGATGTCTGGACACAGCTCCAGCGCACGGCGAACCACCTGCAACGCCTCTTTCGGCGTTATGATGCCCGACGCCACGCCTGGACGTATATCCACGTCGTTTAGCTGTCTGTCGCAGAATCGGCACTGGATATTACAGCCCGGCGACACGGGCAGATGCACCCGCCCCTTGTTGGACTTCGCCCCCGTTGAAAAACAGGGGTGCGCCGTTGTCAATTCCTTAAAAGTTACCGCCATTGTTCCCACTCCTCCAAAAGTTCCGCGACCTCGCCCGCCGCCTCGAATACCCGTTTGCCGTGGTCAAGCATAAACGCCGCCGCGCCCTGCCCTATTTTGCTGACGAACAGCACCTGGCAGTCGTCCAGCGCGGCCAGAATATGTCCGAAGCCGCCCTCGCAATTGCCGCCGCACTTGGCCTGCGTCCTGCGGGTTTCGACATGAGCGCGCAGGCCGTCGCCCACGTCATAGATCTGCCAGTACCGCGCCGACCCGAAATGCTGATCCACATAAGTACCGTCAATACTAGCCAGCGCAACCCGCATTTTGCCACCCCCGTTTTAATGTCTATATTACATATATGTCTATATGGTTATATATGATACCACGCTTCGCGGGAGATGTCAAGGGCGTTGGCGAAAATTTTATGAAAAATATTTTTTGTGAGTTTTCGTTGAAATTTCAAGGTTTTTGCGGATTGTTGGGCGGGGGGCGAAAAATGTTTTTTAAAAACTTGTCCGGAATCGGGGTTCTCGATTGATATTAGTGTAGGGGGGTAAAACCGGGATCGGTGAAATTTAAGAACTTGTTCTCATAGAGAAACTATGATATACTATCTTCTATGAAGAATATAGAATACACACCAACCAACTACCCAAGCGACCTGACTGACGCGCAATGGGAAAAAATCAAGGAGTTTT
>BNZR01000068.1 GCA_026001245.1 Clostridia bacterium | reverse complement strand
CCCAAGCACTCCGCGATTTTCTCCGTAATCATTTCTACGCAGTATTCGCCGGCGGCGGGCAGATTTTGCGTTATTTCCGTGCCGTAAATGTCAATTTTTCGCCCGGACGCGCCCGCAAGGTACAGCAACTCGCGCTCGATTACCGGGTCAAGTTCCTCGAACACCAGTACGCGCTCTATATTATCCATAAAATTCAGCGCAAGCTTATACGGGAACGGGAACGGCGTGGCGATTTTCAGTACGCGCACCCATTCCGCGTCAAGACATTTCAACGCCTCTTTTACATACGCGTAGCACACGCCGCCCGTCGCGATTCCGAGCGCGCCGCCGCGTCCCTCAATCGCGTTGAATCTATAGCCGCAAAATCTGTCGGACAGCGCACGGTTTCGCGTCTCAATCGCGGCGTGAGCCTTGACGGACAGGCGCGGGAAAATCACCCACTTCGGGTCTTTTACAAAGCCGCTGACGGCGTGAGCTTTCCACTCCTCGGCGACTTCAATCGGCGCGGTGGCGTGACACAATCGCGTAGTGGGGCGAAAAATCACCGGGGTGCGCAGTTCCTCTGACAGCTCGAACGCGTCTTGAATCATCAAATACGCCTCCTCCGGCGAGCTTGGGTCAAAGCACGGCAGTTTTGAATATTTCGCGAAGGTGCGCGTATCCTGCTCCGTCTGCGACGAAATCGGCCCAGGGTCGTCCGCGACCAGCACCACCATTCCGCCCTTTACGCCGACGTACGCAAGGCTCATCAGCGGGTCAGCGGCGACGTTCAGCCCGACCTGCTTCATTGTGACCAGCGTCCGCGCCCCGGCGTAGCTGGCCCCGGCGGCCAGCTCCAGTGCGGCTTTCTCGTTGACGGACCATTCAACGTAAATATTAGACTTTTCGACAGTTTTAAGCTGTTTCGCGATTGCTTCAAGAACCTCTGTACTAGGCGTACCTGGGTATCCCGCCGCAAGGCTGATTCCCGCCGCAAGCGCGCCCAGCGCAATCGCCTCGTTCCCCATTAAAAGCCGCATAGTTGCCTCCTTGTCTTTAGTATAGTACGATTATACAGCAAAATTCGCACTATTGCAAGAGGTTTTTGCGTGGGGATGCGGCCGTTATATATTTGCTGAAAAAGCTTGCAAAATATCCCGCAAACCATTATAATTTATATAACAGCTGTTCGACCTATGCAGAAAGGTGGCAAGACTATGAAATGGCTACACATATCCGATTTGCACTATGACCCCAAGCGCGACGGTATTGTCTCTCGTGACCTGCGCGGGGCGTTGCCACAATACCTTAAAGACAAAATCGGCGCGGTAGATGAGTTGTTCATTACCGGCGATTATCGCCACGCGTCCAACCAAAAAGACGACGATCAAGACGCGATTGCGCGTGATGTCGTCAACTTTATTTGGGATATTGCCCACAGCGTCGGCATTAACGACGTTAGCCATATACACATCATACCCGGCAACCACGATCTGACGCGGTTTGACGATAAACTGGACAAAGCCGAAACGCTAAAGGAACTGCAAAAAAGTTACGACCCCAACAGAGGTGTTATCGGAACCAAAGAGCTTCCCGTCGAGACTTTATTAAGCCGATTTGAGTTTTATAAACTTGTCAGCAAGAATCTATACGGCGACGACCCGGAAGCCGCTATTTGGGAGAACGATACGTTGCTACCCCTGCACACCTACCGTTGCGGCAACGACTACAACATCATTTACCTTAACACGGCGGTCACGTGCAATCGCAACGACGAGCGCGGCCAGTTGGTTATCGGTTGCAACGATTTGGATTTGGCGCTGAAGAAAACCTCTGCAAACGGGAAACCGATTATCATTTTGGCGCACCACACGCTTGACACCTTTAGGGCGGACGAGTGCAAAAAGATTGAGTCTTGGTTTAGCGCATATCCTCAAGTCGCGCTGTATTTGTGCGGAGACGCGCACAAGGATTGGCATCGCCGTATAAACAATGTACACGAAATTACTATGGGCTGTATGACATATGAAAAGGATACGGAGGTTGTTTTTTCCGTCGGGGAAATTGCTTCTGGCGGGCAACTGCGGAAATTCAACGCACACAGATGGGTAACGTCCAAATTTAATAACCACGGCAAGTGGGAAGCCTACAAGGATTTTGACGAGAATGTCCTGCCGTCAAACAGGATAGTAACCCTCCCAAAGCCGGAACGCCCCGCTAAGGAGTTTTTAGGGCGCGACAAAAAAATAGACGAGGTTTGGCAGGCGTTGGACGCAGACAAAACAGCTGTGCTGAATGGTATCGGCGGCATAGGCAAAACCGAGATTTGCCGTAGTATATTTTGGGAGTGCGAAAAAAACGGCGTTCACGGCATTGCGCAGGTGGGCTGGCTTACGTTCCAAGGGGATCTACCCTCCACGTTCATGGGGCAATTTAAGGACATCGCCGACGGGACGGGCAACAAAGAGGACTATTTCAGCAGGGTTGTGCAATATCTTAACGACAAGGGACACAGCTTGCTGCTTTTTGTGGACAACGCGAACGAAATATCTAAAGAAGAGTTGCGTCTGTTAAGCGAGCTTAGTTGCCGAGTTATTGTGACTGCGCGCTATAAATTAGATATACGGGGAGATATTCAATACGTCAAAGTGGACGAGTTATCCCTTGAAGATTGCCGAAAGCTATATCGCCGTCACGCGAACCCCGAAGACACCCATGCGGCGGAGAACGCCGCGCCTGACAAAACCATTGACGCTATAATCAAGTTAGCCGGCCGCCACACGCTGGCGGTGGAGCTTTTAGCGAAAACACGGTATGAAAGCTGGCAATCCGATGAGGACATGTTGAAAGAACTTAGCGAGAGAGGGTTCGACCTTTCTGAAAAATGGGGGAAAATTGAACGGGTGGACGCAGAAGATAGGTTTATCGGGCATATGAGCAAAATTTTCGATATGGCCGGCATTGAGGGCGAGGAGCTACGCGTGTTGCGGCTGTTTTCGTTGCTGGCACCGGACAAAATTGCGTATAGTCACGTAGAAAAGTGGCTCGATTTGCCGAACCCCGACGCAGTTAACAAGTTGAATAAGCGCGGCTGGCTGAAAAGAGAGGTAGACAATGCCGTCAGCATGCACCCAATAATAGCGGCGGTCGTGCGCAAGGAGCAACCGGTTGAGTGGGATGAGGGCAAGCCACTGGTGGTGCAGTTAAGGAAAGCTCTAGAGATGGAAATCACAGAAATTTTTACGGCGAAACTACCAATCTTGCCGCACGCGATATCTGTCAGCAAGTTTTTCAAAGACGAGGAAGATAAGGAAATTGCACATCTTTTGCACAACATCGCGTGCGTATTCCACGACCAAGGCGATTACGACAAAGCGTTGGAGTTGCGTTATAAGGCTTTGGCAATCAGCGAGAAGGTTTTCGGCGCGAAACACCCCAATACGGCGACAACCTACAACAATATCGCGAATTTATACCACTACCAAGGTGACTACGACAAAGCGTTGGAGTGGCATAAAAAGGCGTTGGGAATCAGAGAGAAAGTTTTAGGCACGGAACACCCTGATACGGCGATGACGTACAACAACATCGCGTGCGTATACCACGACCAAGGTGACTACGACCAAGCGTTGGAATGGTATAAAAAGGCGTTGGCAATTAGCGAGAAGGTTTTAGGCACGGAACACCCATTTACGGCGACAACATACAACAACATCGCGTGCGTATTCCAAGACCAAGGTGACTACGACAAAGCATTGGAGTGGCATTATAAGGCTTTGGCAATCAGAGAGAAAGTTTCAGGCACGGAACACCCCGATATAGCGACGATGTACAACAACATTGCGTGCGTATTCCACGACCAAGGTGACTGCGACAAAGCGTTGGAGTTGTGTAAAAAAGCTTTGGAAATCAGAGAGAAAGTTTTAGGCACGGAACACCCTGATACGGCGACAACTTACAACAACATCGCGTGCGTATTCCGAGACCAAGGTGAATATGCCAAAGCACGGGATTTGTTTTGCCGTGCGTATATTGTAAGAGTTAAGCGCGGATTAATGGAAAACCCCAACACAAAAGATACGTTTGAATCTATGTGTGACTCCTATTTGACAGCGGGAGGCAAAGACGAAAATTTTGTCGCGTGGCTTGACGAGCGCCAATCCACATACCCGGAATGGTGCGATAAATTGCTCCCTACAGCACCCCCAACCTAACCCCAAGCCACTCAACGCAAACCCGCCCATGCGTCAAATCCACAACCCGCGCCGCAAAGTCCTCTTTCTCCGCGTTTTTCACCCTAAAAACCAGCTTTACACTCTCACCATATTCAATATTTTCCGGAAACTCCACCAGCTGCTGCACCTGCTCCCACAGCGGGTACGGCACGGTTGCCGCGCCGGTCGCTACCTCCACAAGCTCCGACACGCCCGCCGCTTCCAACACCCCCTTCGCCGCCGCCGCGTAGGCACGGACAAGCCCGCCCGTCCCCAACAGCGTCCCGCCGAAGTATCGCGTGACCACGCACAGCGCGTTGCTGATGTTTGGCCGCGCAAGCACGTCCAGCACGGGCATCCCCGCCGTGCCGGACGGCTCGCCGTCGTCGCTGTAGCGCGTGAGATTATTTTCTAAAATTCGGTAGGCATAGACATTATGCGTCGCGTCGCGATGGCGGGCGCGAACCTCGGCAAGGCGCGACAAGGCAGAATTTTCATCGCTTACGACAAAAATCCTGCCTATAAATTTCGAGCGTTTTTCAACCAGCGTGAACTCCGCGTCTTTCAGCGGAACCTTTACAGCGTCCATTCTTTAACTTGCCCGAAAACCTTGTCCTCGCATATCGCGGCGACAGAGATCCCGTCGGGGGTGTACTCCTCACGATTGATTTTCGCCTCGCGGTGAAGCAGATCCAGCAAATCCGCACGGTTGTAAGGCAGAAGCAACTCCACGCGCCGCGTGCCCAATTCCAACAATTCGGCGATTTTGGCGCGCAGAGCCTCCAACCCGTCGCCCGTCACAGAGGACACGCACAGCCCGTCGGCAAAGGACGCGTCGGGCGCGAGGTCGATTTTATTGTAAATCCGCAGGCGCGGGATGTTGTCCGCCAAGCTGTCCGAAAGCTTGTCCACAACCGCCGCCTGCTCCTGCCATTCGGGGTTTGACGCGTCAATGACGTGCAACAACAGCTTTGAGTATTTCAGCTCGTCCAGCGTAGCGCGGAACGCTTCGACCAAATGGTGGGGCAATTTGCGGATAAATCCCACAGTGTCGGTCAGCATGACCTGCAAAACGTCGTCCAGCGCCAGGGCGCGGACGGTGGTGTCCAGCGTGTCAAACAGGCGGTTGCGGGCGGGGATGCCCGCGTCGGTCAAAGCGTTGAACAGAGTGGATTTGCCCGCGTTGGTGTACCCCACCAGCGACACCATTGGCACCTCGTTTTTGTCGCGGCGGTCCCGCAACAACGCTCGCCCGCGCCGCACCTCTTTCAGCTCGGATTGCAGAGTTTCGATACGGCGGTGAATGTGACGGCGGTCGGTTTCCAGCTGGGTTTCGCCGGGGCCGCGTGTGCCGATGGGGGATTTTTGCCCGCCGCCGCCCTGACGCGATAGCGACAGCCCCAATCCCGACAGGCGAGGAAGGATATACTGCAACTGCGCGGCTTCGACCTGTAACCGCCCTTCCCGCGTGAGGGCGCGTGACGCGAAGATGTCCAAAATCAGCAAACTGCGGTCAACGACACGTGCGCCCAAATCCTTTTCAAGATTGCGGGTCTGGGAGGGCGACAGCTCGTTGTCGAAAACCACCAAATCCAGCTCGTGCGCCTGTAGCAACGCCTTGATTTCAGCCACTTTGCCCTCTCCGATCAAGGTGCGCGGCTCGGGCGACGGCCTGTGTTGCAGGACGCGGGCGACAGTGTCGCCCCCCGCCGTGTCAAGCAAAGCCTCCAGTTCGTCCATGGTTGTGTCGCTCACGTTGTCAAAGTCGGATAAATTGCAACTTAATCCGACGAGTATTGCGCGTTCCCGCGCCGTTTCTGTGCCTGTATCGTACATATTATCTCCTTTTATCTGCGTAATACATCTTCAATTTCGCCGACATACATATAATGAAAGTCGTCGGCCGGATAGTTTTTGGCAAACAGCGCGGGGTCCACCGCGCCCGCGGGGTCGAACTGCTGGACGTACAGTTTTTTGACGCACAGCGTCCAATCGGCTTCCTCAAAATAGGAGAACCCACGCGAATCGCGCACCGGGGTCAGCCCTGCGGCAGAGACCTTATCGCCGTCGCGCCCGGATTTTGTGCCGCAGTAGTTCAGCGCGTCGCGGTATTTTTCGTCAAAAAACGTCAGCGTGTAGCGGTCGCATTGGGGCAACATCTCCTGCGTGTAGCGTTGCGGCCGCACGAACGAGTACGCCACGGGCAAGCCCCAAAGTATCCCAAGCCCGCCCCAAGAGCAGGTCATGGGGTTGATTTTATCGCCAACCGTGGCGGTCAGTAGCATCCATTGCTTGCCGATAGTGTCAAAAACCCGTGAAAATTCGCCGATTTCAGTCTTGATCATGTTAATCTTGTCCCCTTAAAATAAATTTCCCGCGATTGACGAGTGTTATCCGTCAGTCGCGGGTGGGTGGTTTTAGTCAGCGGCTTGTTCCAAGCCAAACTTACGTTTGAAACGGTCGACACGGCCGCCCGTATCCACCAGCTTTTGCTTGCCGGTAAAGAACGGATGGCACTTAGAACAAATTTCAATACGGATGTCCTTCTTGGTCGAGCCTGTTTCAAAAACCTCACCGCACGCGCAACGGACGGTTGTCTGCGCGTAGTTGGGATGTATGCCCTGTTTCATGGATTTCACCTCATTCGCAATCTATCCTAGACATTATAGCACAAAGTAAAGCGGAATGCAAGCGGAATTTCATTTTATTTTTTACGAGGTACAAGTATATAATAAATGCGACAAGGGTTAGCCTCCTGTGTCGCATATATTTTTGGTTGTTATGTAAACTAAGCAAGATATTATCCTAATTAAGCCAGTAAATAACATTTATAAGGCAAAGTTGA
>BNZR01000067.1 GCA_026001245.1 Clostridia bacterium | reverse complement strand
CTTTTCGTCTTTGTGCGCCGCTATTTTATCACCGTGGCCGGCGAGGTCATGACAAAAAACATGCGCGACAGATTGTTTGGGCATATCCAACGTCTGCCGTTTAATTGGCATGTAAAGGCGCAAACGGGCGACATCATCCAGCGTTGCACCTCGGACGTGGACACCGTGCGCCAGACCGTTACCAACGTGTTTTCGGACTTTTTTCGCAGTATTTTCATTATACTGGCCACGGCGGTTATCATGCTTACCATGGACCCGTGGATGACGCTGTTCGCTCTGTGCCTAATGCCGCTGTTTGCGATAACGGGGGTGTTCTACCACCGCGTGGTTAGCCGAATGTTCAAGGTGCAGGACGAGGCCGAGGGCGCGCTGCAATCCACAGTGCAGGAGAATCTTAGCGGTGTGCGCGTAGTAAGAGCCTTCGGGCGGGAACGCTTTGAAATCGCCCGCTTTGACAAATCCAACATGAACTTCTATGATAAATCGCTTAAACTGGGCAACCGCATAGCGTTCTTCTGGTCGTTTTCGGACATTATCGCCAACGCCCAGCTGGTGCTGGTACTGGCCGTGGGGGCGTTGCGGGTGCTAAACGGCACGCTTACCGTGGGGACGTTCCTTGTGTTCTTCACCTACACCATGATGCTATTGTGGCCGGCGCGGCAGACGGGCAGACAGATCAGCGAGATGGCCAAATGCTCAATCTCGCTAAAACGCATAAACGAGATTTTGGAGGCCAAGCCGGAGCAGGACAACCCCACCGACACAACCCCCGACATGAACGCCGATATAGCATTCGAGCATGTAAGCTTTGCCTACGAGGAAAGCGGCGAGGTTCTGCGCGACATAAGCTTTACGCTTAAACGCGGACAGACCTTGGGTGTACTTGGCGGCACGGGGTCGGGCAAGTCCACCTTGGCGTATTTGCTGACGCGGCTATACGATTTGCCGGAGGACGCCGTGGGCAAGGTGACAATCGGCGGGGTGGACACGCGGACTATCAAGCGCGAGCATGTGCGTAAAAACGTGGCTATGGTGCTTCAAGAGCCGTTTTTGTACTCCAAAACCGTGGGACAGAACATACGCGGCTCGGCCAGCAAGGCGGACATGGCGGAGATGGAACGCGCCGCCGCCGCCGCGTCGATTCACGACACGCTTAGCGAACTGGAAAACGGCTACGACACAAAGGTCGGCGAGCGGGGCGTTACACTGTCCGGCGGGCAGAAGCAACGCGTGGCCATCGCCCGAATGCTACTGCAAAACGCGCCGATTATGATTTTTGACGATAGCCTGTCGGCGGTTGACACCACCACCGACGCGAAAATCCGCGCCGCTTTGCGCGAGCATACCTCCGGCGCGACGGTGGTGCTGATCTCGCACCGCATATCCACGCTTATGCAGTCGGACAAGATTTTGGTCTTGAACGACGGCGCGGTGGAAGCACTGGGTACACATGACGAATTGATTCGCGGCCGGAATACCTATCGCCGCGTGTATGAGCTCCAGAAAGGAGTTGTTGACAATGGATAACTATGAAGAATACCAATACCCCAAAAGCTTTTCCTACAAAACCTGGGCGAAGATATTCCCCTTTGTAAAGCCGCTGGGCAACCAAATCGGCGCGGCAATGGGCTTTATGCTGTTCAACGCCATCATTGACGTGGCCTATCCGCTGATGATTAAATACATGGTGGATAAATTCTTGGAACCGCAGCAGTCGCAGGGACTGGGGCTGTTTGCCGCGATTATCGCGGTGTTGGTGACACTGCAGGCGTTTTCTACCTTTATGTTCATACGCATAGCCTGCCGTTGCGAGTACACGCTGAAACGCGAGATGAGGGCGGCGGTGTTCCGGCATCTACAGGTACTGCCCATCTCGTATTACAATCAAACCCCGGTGGGGTACATCATGGCGCGGGCCATGTCCGACACATCTAATATAGGCGACGTTTTTGTGTGGAGCTTGGTGGATATGTCGTGGCAGATCGGCTATCTAATCATGGCGATTACCGCTATGTTTATCCTAAACTGGAAGCTTGCGCTGATAGTTTTGGGGTTCGTGTTGGCACTGTCGTTTGTAACCATGTGGTTCCAAAAACGGATTTTGGACTTAAACCGCGTGGTGCGCCGCCGAAACTCCGTGATGACGGGCGCGATGAACGAGGGCATAGTGGGTGCGAGGACAACAAAAACGCTGGTGCTTGAGGATTTGAATCACGGCGAATTCAAAGGTATCACCACAGAGATGTACGGGCTTAACAAACGCGCCGCGCTGTTGCGGGGTATCTACTGGCCGCTGGTGTTCATGTTCGGGTCGCTTGCGGTGTGCGCGGTGCTTGTGGCGGGCGGCTGGCTGTCTTTGGAGCAGGGCTTGATGCTGGGGACGCTGGCGGCGTTTTTGAACTTCGCCGCCGAGATGGTTCACCCGCTGATAGGCTTGGCGCAGAATATCCCGGAGTTTGTATCAACACAGGCAAACGTGGAGCGCGTAACGGCTATGCTGGAGCGCAAGCCCGAAATTATCGAACGCCCCGAAGTGCTGGAGCGATACGGAGACAACTTCGCCCCCAAGCGCGAAAACTGGGAGCCGCTAAACGGCGACGTTGAGTTCCGCGACGTGACTTTTATGTATCCGGACGGCAATGTCAACGTGCTGGAGCATTTCAATCTTAACGTGCCGCGCGGCAGTACGATTGCGATAGTGGGCGAGACGGGCGCGGGCAAATCCACCTTGGTAAACCTTGTGTGCCGCTTCTTCGAGCCGACAGGCGGGCAGGTATTGATAGATGGGCGCGATATTCAGGACAGAACACAGCTGTGGCTTCACAGCCATCTTGGCTACGTATTGCAGACGCCGCATTTGTTCAGCGGCTCGGTGCTGGAGAATATCCGCTACGGGCGGCTGGAGGCCACGGACGAGGAGGTAAAGGCAGCGGCGAAAATCGTCTCGGCGGATACCTTTATCGAAAGGCTTGAAAAGGGCTGGGAGTCCGACGTTGGTGAGGGCGGCGACAGGCTGTCCACCGGGCAGAAGCAGTTGGTGTCACTGGCGCGGGCGGTGCTGGCCGACCCAAGAATCTTCGTGTTGGACGAGGCCACGTCAAGTATCGACACCGAGACGGAGCTGTTGATACAGCACGCGATTTCGGTGTTGCTGGAAAACCGCACGTCCTTTGTGATAGCCCACAGACTAAGCACCATACGCGGCGCGGACATGATATTGGTCGTGGAAGACGGCAAAATTATCGAGCGCGGCACGCATGACGAGTTGATGGCCGCCAAAGGGCATTACTTTGACCTGTACACCAAGCAATTTGTGGACGAAGCCGCAAAATAAGGGTTGATATATCCCCAACAAATTGCGCATACTAAAGCAACTCGAAAGGAGTTGCTTTTTGTATGATTAAAATATGTTCGACTATCCTTGCCGCAACCATTGCGGTCTCTAACTGGGGGCTTAGCTTCCAGACACCCAACGCGCCGCCTGTCGCCGACTTTGACGCGGCATATCTGAAAACCTTTGATGCGGCCTATATCGGCGACACCGCGTCAAAGGACGTTTATCTGACCTTTGACGCGGGCTTTGAAAACGGCCAAACGCCGAGTATCCTTGACACGCTGAAGGCAAACGCCGTGCCGGCCGCGTTTTTCCTTGTGGGCAATTATTTTACAACACAGCCGGACTTGGTGCGGCGCATGGCCGACGAGGGGCATATCGTGGGCAACCACACACAGCACCACCCGGATATGTCCGGCAAAAGTCAAGCCGAGCTGCAAGCCGAGCTTGAACCCGTCGAGACGAGCTACAAACAGCTGACGGGCAAGGACATGCCCAAGTATTACCGTCCGCCGCAGGGGGTATTCTCGGAGCAGAACCTGAAAGCCGCGCAGAAGCTGGGATACAAGACGGTGTTTTGGAGCTTGGCCTATGTGGATTGGCACAGGGACAAACAGCCCGACCCCGCCGCGTCACTGGCGAAGCTGATGAGCCGTCTGCACGGCGGCGCGGTGATTTTATTGCACAGCACCTCGCAGACCAACGCGGATATTTTGGACGAGTTTATCAAAAAGGCCAAGGCGCAGGGCTACACGTTCAAAAGTCTGGACGATTTATTCGCGTGACGGAGCCGTGAAGAGCCGCCTATAAAATTTTTGGCGGCTCTTCAAAAATTTTGTTTGCAATTTAGACACATATGTGATATTATACTTAATGAACGATTTTTAGGAGGGAAAAACTTTGAAAGTCAAGAAACTTCTTGCCGCCGCGCCGCTTACAGCCTTGGCAATATTCATGTTGCCGCTGTTCGCTTTCGCGGGGGAGGCGGACATTCAGGTGCCGGAGTTTAACAGCGACCAAAAAACGCTGTTGTACATCGGGCTGGGCGTCTGCGTGCTGGGACTGCTGTTCGGGCTGATCCAGTTTATCCGTATCAAAAAACTGCGCGCACACAAATCTATGCTGGACGTGGCCGCCACAATCTACGAAACCTGTAAGGCCTATTTGGCGCAGCAGGGAAAGTTCCTTATCGTGCTTTTCGCGATTGTAGGGGCTTGCGTGGCGTTCTACTTCGGGTTCCTGCAAGAAAGCGGCGTTCCCGGCGTACTGCTTATCCTGCTGTGGACGATTCTTGGCATCGCCGGTTCGTACTGCATAGCTTGGTACGGCATGCGCGTGAACACGCTGGCCAACGCCCGTATGGCGTTCGCATCCTTGGAGAAAAAGCCCGTCAAGCTGCTGAACATACCCTTGGACTCCGGCATGAGTATCGGCGTTCTGCTGGTGTGTGTCGAGCTGTTGATGATGCTGGTTATCCTGCTGTTCGTGCCGCGCAACCTTGCGGGCGCGTGCTTTATCGGCTTCGCCGTGGGCGAAAGCTTGGGCGCGTCGGCTCTGCGTATCTGCGGCGGTATCTTCACCAAGATCGCGGACATAGGCTCTGACCTGATGAAAATCTTCTTCAAAATCAAAGAAGACGACCCCCGCAACCCCGGCGTAATCGCCGACTGCACGGGCGATAACGCGGGCGACAGCGTAGGCCCCACCGCCGACGGTTTCGAGACCTACGGCGTCACCGGCGTGGCCATCGTTACCTTCACCTGCTTGGCCGTAGCCAATGTTGAAACACAGGCGCATATCCTTGCGTGGGTGTTCGTCATGCGCATCCTGATGGTTTTGACCTCTATCGCGTCCTTTTACGTCAACAAGCTGTTTTCAAACGCCCGCTTCGGCAAGTCCGAAGAGATTGACTTCGAGAAACCCCTCACCAGCTTGGTGTGGATTACCTCAATCGTCTCAATCGCGGTCACGTTCCTCGCCAGCTATCTGATGATAGGCGATTTGGGCGACGGCTCGCTGTGGTACAAGCTGGCGGCCATTATCAGTTGCGGCACCTTGGGCGCGGCGCTGATTCCCGAATTTACAAAGATTTTCACCTCTACAAAATCCGCCCACTGTAAGGAAACCGTCGAGGCCTCTAAGCAGGGCGGCGCGTCGCTGAATATCCTCGCGGGTTTGGTCGCGGGTAACTTCTCGGCGTTTTGGAAGGGCATGGTGTTCGTACTGTTGATGTTCCTGTCGCTTATCTTCGGCGCGACCGGACTGGACGACATTATGATCTTCCCCGCGGTGTTCTCGTTCGGATTGGTTGCGTTCGGGTTCCTTAGCATGGGGCCTGTCACCATCGCGGTGGACAGCTACGGCCCTGTCACCGACAACGCGCAGTCTATCTACGAGCTGTCGCTGATTGAAGAGATTCCGAACATTGACGAAGAAATCAAAAAGGAGTTCGGCTTCACCCCCGACCGCACCATAGCCAAGCATTACCTTGAGGCCAACGACGGCGCGGGCAACACGTTCAAGGCCACGGCAAAGCCTGTGCTTATCGGCACGGCGGTTGTGGGCGCGACGATTATGATTTTCTCGCTGATCTTGGTTATCCAAGAGAAGCTGGGCGTTGACGTGAATCAGATCACCAGTATGCTAAACCCCTACATGGTGCTGGGCTTCCTTGCGGGCGGCTCGGTTATCTACTGGTTCAGCGGCGCGTCGATTCAGGCGGTGTCCGCCGGGGCTTACAGCGCGGTTGAGTATATCAAGGACAACATCGAGCTGGACGAAAACGCGTCAAAATCTGCGGCGACTGAAAAGTCCAAGGAAGTCGTTAAAATCTGCACAAAGTACGCGCAGAACGGCATGGTCAACATCTTCGCCGGGATATTCTGTTTCGCGCTTGCGTTCGCGTTCTTCTCGGCTCCGTCTTGGGAAAACGGCGTGGCCACATCAACCGGGGCTGTCGGGTTCTTCATAGCGTACCTGTACGGCTTGGCGTTCTTCGGGCTGTTCCAAGCAATCTTCATGGCAAACGCCGGCGGTTGCTGGGATAACGCCAAAAAGATTGTGGAGGTTGACCTGGGCGAAAAGGACACACCCCTGCATGACGCGGCGGTAGTAGGCGACACCGTGGGCGACCCGTTCAAGGACACCTCGTCCGTCTCGCTAAACCCGATTATCAAGTTCTCGACCCTGTTCGGCACGCTGGCGCTGGAAATTGCGCTGGTGGAACGCTTCAGCGGCGTGGCCAGATACATCGGAATCGTACTGTTCGTAGCGGCGCTGGTATTCGTGTGGCGTTCATTCTACGCCATGAGAATATCGAAAGTCGGCAAAAAGAAGTAGGGGCGATTGTCTCAATCGCCCGCAGAATAAAGCAGAACCCGTCCGAAAGGACGGGTTCGTTTTTGCAAAACGCGCTTGACTTTTTCGCAAAGAGGTGTTAAACTACATTCAGAGGTGATTTTTATGTATGCAATAGCGTTTGATTTGAAGATAGACGATTTGAAGCGGTCGTACGGCGAGCCGTATAACAAGGCCTATGACGAGGTGCGGCAGGAGATGGAGCAACTGGGGTTTGAGTGGACGCAGGGGAGCGTCTACATCAACCACGACACCAAGAATTCCTTGACGACTGTTTACAAGGCAATCAATCGCCTGTCTAAAATCGGGTGGTTCAAGACCAGTGTCCGCGACATACGCGCCTTTAAGGTTGAGGACTGGTCGGATTTTACCGACATTGTGAGAAGTTAAATAACCGCTCCCGCGCCGCGCTCCGTAGGGGCGATTACCAATCGCCCGTGCAATCTTAAACAGACGGCACGT
>BNZR01000066.1 GCA_026001245.1 Clostridia bacterium | reverse complement strand
GAGCATCGGTCCGGCGATTGGGCATGTGTCGCCGGAAGCGGCACTGGGCGGTCCGATTGCGCAGTTGCGGGACGGGGATGTAGTTGAGTTGGATATTGAGCGCAGGAGATTGAATGTGGTTGGGTGGAAAAGCTGAAAAAGGGCTTGCAATTCCCGCCATTCAATGGTATAATGAGTTCATAGAGAGTTGGTGATGTGATTGCAATACGATTTGGACGTACAGCGACTTTTCGGCATGATGTCCGACGACAACAAAATAGACTGCATTAACTTCATCTTCGGTAGCAATATCCCGCATGGTTCAAAAGTCGTGTGGCTCAATCGCAAGTCGGTGGAGAACAGCACACTTGAAGCCGACATCGTCCTTCAAATCGGCGATGACACATACCACATGGAAGTCGAATCCAGCTTCAAAGACACGACCATAGGTATCCGCATATTGAAGTATGGAGTACGAATCGGCGGGCAACATGGAGATAAGCGTGACGTTGAAATCAGACTGCCGCAACAAGTCGTAGTGTACTTGCGGACACCTACAAAGCCGTGGCACACGCTTACAACAACGCTAGTGTTGCCGGACAGTCAGAAAGTTACCTACGAAGTGCCGTGCAAATATGTGTCAGAGCTTGCCGGTGCGGAACTGGTGCAAGAAGCATTCGTATTTGCGCCCGCGATGTTGGTTGACCTCATCGGGAAGAAGGGTAGCAGTGAGATTGCAGCTAAGAATTTTACGCTAATCAAGTCGACTGCAGATAAGATGTTGGATGAGCGGAGAATCTCTGGCAGCATTTATAAGCAGATTTTAGAAACCACGGCGGAATATGCCGGCGAAGTTATTCAGAAAGACGAAACTGTTGACGATAAAGGGAAGGAGTGGACTAAAATCATGGAAGCAGTAGGATATGTGGAACCGAGTGTTCGCCTTGCGCAGAGACTTGATATGTGGGCTGTGGAGAACGCTAGGGCGTATGGTGCTCGTATAGCCTCGCGGCTTGCCAAAGGCAGAACACCGGAGCAAGTTGCCACGGAGTTAAGTGTGCCTATGGAACAAGTGCTTGAGATCGCGAAAGAAATTGAACAAGACTAGCTGAATATCAACCTGCCGCGCGGAGGTCTTGATTGGGACTTCCGTGCGGCTTAAATTATCTCACATTGACTATTGACTTTGTTTGCCGAATCGTGTAGAATATAGGCGAAATAACAAACAAAGGATTGTTCAACATGATTGAAGATTTGCAAATACGCCAGTTACCCATCGCCAACCTCGTGCCGTTCTCCAATCACCCGTTCAAGCTGTATGACGGTAAGCGCTTTGATGATATGGTGGAAAGCGTCAAGGCTAACGGTATTCTTGTGCCGATTGTCGTTCGTCCGCTTGGAGACCAGTACGAAATACTCAGCGGTCACAACCGTGTTGAGGCGGCGAAGGTAGCGGAACTTGAAGCTGTTCCGGCGGTCGTTCGTGAGGGACTGTCAGATGATGAGGCGTTACTCATCGTCACCGAAACGAATCTCATTCAACGTAGTTTTGCTGACATGAAGCCCAGCGAACGCGCTTTGGCTTTGGCGACACACTATGGTGCTATGAAAAAGAAATCCGGTTACCGTTCTGACTTGCTCGAAGAGATCGAAACGCTAACCTGTTCGCCAGTGGCGCACAGGTCGCGGAGTCGCGATAAGCTCGGAACGCAGTATGGGTTGTCTAAGGATACAATTGCTCGGTATCTTCGTGTGAATGAGTTGATTGACGAACTCAAAGAGATGCTCGACCAAGGAACAATTGCGATGAGAGCCGCCGTGTCGCTGTCTTATTTGAAAGAGAAAGAGCAGTGGCTTGTGTTGCAGGCATTACAGGATAAATCCACACAACTCACCATGCGTAAGGCCGAGGAACTACGGGACTTGTCGGGGCAAGGAGGGTTGACGGAAGAAGCTGTGGTTAAACTGCTAAAGGCTGAATCGGCAATAGTCAAGCCGACTAAAGTAAAGGTAAGCGGCGATGTGATGTCACGGTACTTCGGGGAGAAGCAAGACCCAAAAGAAATCGAGGA
Source organism: Clostridia bacterium (assembly GCA_026001245.1). The sequence goes on along the minus strand of BNZR01000066.1, from coordinate 5,267 downwards.
TGTTATTGCCAAGGCACTTGAGGCGTGGTTTGCCAACAAATAAACAGCGACACAACCTCTAATCAATTCCGTTCAGGTCTATACCATATTGAAGCAAAATCTTGTGTCTAGCCAACACAAGGTTTTCTAATATTACTGGAGCAATTATCGCTATTGTTCGCAAGGTATAAACGTAGGTTTGCTCAAAATTTATGAGCAGAAAAAGATTTGTGTGACAAGATTTTGTTAAAAATACGTTCTGAGAGAATGAGTCGCCATGCCTCAAAGAATATTGCCAGTAACGTTAGAACGCTGTATTCATCAGCAATAGCAGTCTTATTATGCTGCTATTGGGAAGTTGCTTATCTGCATCTTAAATATAAGTAGCTCATTGTTTCTAATATTTTTGATTTTTTGCTTGCATTTTCACGAATCCTGTGTTACACTATAAAAGAAAGATTTTCCGAGCTTTGTGTGTACACTCTTAGACAGACGAACATTGAACATTGTGTATTATTTCAGAGCTAACTTTGGAAACAGAATACGGGCATTGTTAAATTTTTTACTGAGAATCAATATAGTGAAGGAAGGATATGACGAATATGCATACTGCAGATAGAAATCCCAATAAAAAATATCCGATTATTATGCAACAGGCTCTCACAGGGCGAAATGACTGCCGATATTGCCGCCGTTCATACAGAGGCGCAAACAAGTGTCGCGCTTGCGGATTCGGATCAGAAAATGCTATCAATGGTTTATTGATGGATGCTTTCAACAAAATGGGGAAACCATTGTTGCTGATCGAAAGAGTTTCTTGCAAACAAATTGAGAAAGATAAATTACCAGTTGGTTATCACTTGCATAATGATGAGATTTATCATCTTATAAACATTGCCGACTTTGAATTTGCAAAAAATGTTCATAATGTGTGTTATAATTGCAGAAGAGAAGATACCACTTCCTCTCTTGACAATCTTTGTAGTTGGCAAGATTTATTTTTTGCAGAAAAGGTGTTCAATGCCATAGACAATGACGTAGACGATGTCTTCGAAAATCATTTAGGTAATGGTGATAGTTTTGAGTATTATTCATATTTATGTGCTATGACTGGTTTAATGGAAATTATAATACCAATCTATGCAACTGATTTTTCTGAAAAACGCTCAAAAAGGTGTGCTGTCGGTCTTTTGTTTCTCGGTCAAAATGCAGTTGGTAGTCGACCTGCGCTTGGTGATGTTATTAGCAACGAATGGTCGTTTGATTCTAAGGTGATGGAAAGGCTCAAAAAACACACCAAGCAAATTGATGACATGCGAAATAGAGCATGGGTTGTAGCTGAAAAAGAAAGTAGGGTTTATACTACTCTTGATAAGGTTTTTGAATCCTATGGCAGTAATATCATGGAATATCGCAAACAAATAAGAGGGCAAATGATTACTCGTGAGTTAAACTTTCTTCATAGTTACCAATCTGAGATGATAGGGAAATTACTGAAGTTTGATACTAAATACACAAATGAAAGCCAAAACTCGGAAAACCTTAGAGACAGGATTAAGACTGCCTTTATGGATCTTTGGGATGATTTTGCACTTGATGAACTTCATGTTTTCATTCCTGATCTTGATTTAAAAGAAGCCCTTACATCAACTAGTATAAGAGGAATTAATAGCCCTAAAGATGAAAATGGTTTGTTAATTAGTATTGATTTTGCTGACTTGCCAAAGAAAAAGGAATATGATGTTGAAACAGATTTAGTTTCAAACGGCATCATGAAACTATATCAGATAGCGGACAAAAATACAATAGAGATTAATTTGGATTGCCAAAAGCTTAATGATAAACTGTATGAGTTTTTTTCGGTCGTATATGGAGGGGAAACAGACAAGACAATGTTTGGCATCTTTTTAGAATGGAACGAGCGTCCATTTGATTATAAAGATGAAATAGATTACCATGGGGACTTTTTCAGAACGCTTGTCCAGGTTTGTGCTGCAGAGATAATGTCTTTTATTGCTTCAAGCCGTGCCTCCAGACTAAGTTCGTTCGCGGAAGAAACTCGACATGACTTATCACATCGTCTGCAAATTATGGATTGCCATAATTATAGCTACAAATTAAACTCAAATAAATTTTTTGAGCATGACAAGTTGTCAAAACCACAATATCAAGATATTGTGGACAGATATCTAGAAGCTAATAAAGAATTGCATGATAGCCTTAGCTATATGAAAGATGAATTGGATTCGGTAAATATATACCGAGAGCCGAAACCCGAAGAATTCGACATCAGTGATATTTTCGCACAACTGCGGCATCACTATAATGCTTCGTGGCATCCTCGTAACAAGGGTAATGATTTGATTATCACGTTGCAGGATAGATTTAGTCGTTGGTTGTATGCAGATAAGGTCATGATTCGACGTGTTGTCACCAATCTAGTCGACAATGCTTTCAAATACTCACCATTCAACACAAAAATTTATATTTCACAAGCCTTTGACCATGTGAATAACTCGCTTGTCTTTTATGTCACTAATTTTGGTTTTGGAATTAAAGAAGAATTAGCGAACAAGATGTTTGATCGAGGGGCAAAGGGGAAGACTGCAGTTTCCGGCAAAGGTTTGGGGTTATATATTGCAAAAGAATTTGCAAAAAAAAATAATGGTTCATTGCGACTTGTCAGCGGAAAAATTCCTATCTCCGGTAGATTAGATGAGAAACGAGCAAATGGGTTAATTTCCGATATAGACTTCAGCATTTATGACGATGTCTTGAAATATACTCAAAAAAATCCTGATAATGTGAAAATGCGAGAGTTGAAAGCGAAATTGGAAGAGAAAAAGTCAGAATTGAGTTCCAACATGTTAATCGACCAACATATAGCAATAAACCCTAAATCCACGCTAGATGCCATAATGGTCGATTCAAAGGATCGTCGGTTTGTTGTCGTTAAAGGAGAAGAAGCGACAGCATGCGACTTATTGACCTATGCTAAACATGAAATATATCAAATAACTTTTCAATTGCGTTTTTCTTAACATAGACGAAGAAAGGGAATGACTTATGAACAAAATGAAGGTTCTATATCTCGAAGATAACTTACTGGCCATCGATAACATACAAAGTGCTAACATGGATCGGTTCCAAATAAGCTTTGTTAGAACAATCACAGCCTTTGATGAATGTCTTTTTGAAAGTGCAGAACATTGTGACTATGGTGCTATTGTCCTGGATTTGTGCATAGAGATGCCGCGATTAACAAAAGAAGAAATTGTCGCTCTAATTCCTGAACTTAATCGAGACGATGTGCCTTCTTATTGTATCGCGGGAAAAAACATCCCACTATATGGATTGGACTATTTCAAGCATGTCATGTCTGTACGAAATAAGACAAAAAACTTAATCAACCAAGGTCGAGTTATCTTCTTCAGCGGTCATGCTGCCAAGATTAAAAGTCGTGGAATTTATGATCAAAAAAATGAGATGTTTAGGAATGTTAATCTCTTTGATAGGGTTGAAAAAGCAGATTGCCGATTTACAAACGGCGAACACCGAAAAGGACAAAACGCACACCGCCGAAATCCGAACCCTGAAAATAAACGCCGCGATTGATACCGCGCTGACCGCCGCCAAAGCGAAGATTCCAAAAGCGGTTCGGGCTATGCTTGATTTGGATTTGGAAAAGGCTGAACTTGCCGAAGATGGCACAATCAAAGGTTTAGCAGACCAAATCAAAAAATTGCAGGGTGCGGAAGATACCAAAATCCTGTTTAACACCGAACCCAAACAGACCAAAATGAAAGGCGCATCCCCCGCCGAAACAGGGGTTGAAGAACCTGACACGAAGGTTGATGTGTCAAAAATGAGCTATGAGGAATTAGCGGCATATATGGACGCTAACCCCGAAGCCAAAATCTAACATTTGAAAGGATGAAAAACAATGGCAAAGTTTGACCTTAAAACATTCAATCCGAACGCTTTTGGGAAATACGTTGATATTATCCCGAAGGTTCGCAAGAATGAACTTATCAAATCACGGGCTTTACAGCCGAACAGCCAAATCAAAGCGGCGTTCAGCAATCAGACAGGCGTTGTTTACGCCACGCTTCCCATGTTTGGGCGGCTTGATGGCGAACCGCTGAATTATGACGGTGAAACCGATATTACCGCCACTTCAACAACCACTTATGAACGGGGTGTTGTGGTCATCGGACGCGCCAAAGCGTGGGTTGAACGCGATTTTTCGGAAGATATTACAGGCGGCGCGGGGTTCATGTCCAATGTTGCCCGTCAAGTTTCCGAATATTGGGAAGATGTTGACCAAGACACGCTTGTTGCGATTCTGAACGGCATCTTCAGCATGACAGGCACGGCGAACGCCGAATTTGTTCAGAAACACACCTTTGATATTTCCGCACAGGCGGCGGGTTCAAATGTGGTCGGAGCGGCAACCCTGAACACCGCCATTCAACAGGCAAGCGGTGACAAGAAGAACGGGTTGCCCCCGAATGCTTCATGGGATATAAACGCAACGAATCAGCGCATGGAAGAAATTGGTCAAAAAATCGCCGCTTTACAAAGCGTTGACCTTTCGATGATGGATGATGTTTCTGTTGCTCCATGTGCCATCCGAGCGCTTTGCTCTGTAGTGTATGGTACCCTTTGCTTCATCATCAACGCTAGCAACATATTCTGTAATTGTAAGCGTCCAACCTGCTTTACTAAGTGTGCCGACCTGTTGCGTCTCAACACTCGCAAGGTGCGAGGCTGTTTCGAGCGTGCGGGCGAACACATGTTGGGTGTCGTTTGTTAGCCCTGTAAACTTCGTTCCTGTCTGCCAACTCAACGGCACATCAACCTCCATCGCTCGTCCCACCACACGGCATTCAACCCACGCCGCTCAATATCTAACTCAATCACATCGTCGTCCCATAACCGTGCAATCGGATCGTCCAAAGCCGCTTCCGGCGACACATGCCCAATGCTGGGTCAATACTTGCGCCTGAAAACCGTCTGTCTGTTATCATCGCGGATGCTGACTTGCCGTTGCGGTGTAGAGTTATTAATATTTTGTTAATAATCGTAGCAACGCTTGACAGGTGTCACACATTGTGTTACAATTAATTTTGTTAGATAATAATTATTTTGTAAGGAGGTATCGATTCCGATTTGTATCATTGAAAGGAACTGACATATAATGATGAAAGATGGCATAATCAATGTGCGCGTAAGTAAAAGGATACGAGAGGAGGCAGAAAACACATTAAAGCTATACGGCATCTCAA
>BNZR01000065.1 GCA_026001245.1 Clostridia bacterium | reverse complement strand
AGTTCGCGAACCTCACGCGTCCCCGCGCCTTGGGGCTGAACGCCGACGGCTCTGTCAGCGTGATGGTGGGCGAGGAGGATCACCTGCGGATTCAGGCCTTTAGCGCGGGGCTGGACTTGGACAGCTGTCTTGACGCGGCGATGAAGGTGGACGACTTGTTTGACCAGCGTTTCGGCTACGCATTTGACGAAAACCTGGGCTACTTGACCGAATGCCCCACAAATCTCGGAACGGGCATGCGCGCCTCGGTGATGTTGCATTTGCAGGGCTTGACCCACAGCGGCAAACTGCGCGACTGGGCGGCGGCGGCTTCAAAATCCGGACTCACCATTCGCGGCATGTTCGGCGAGGGGACGCAGGCCTTGGGTTGCCTGTACCAGCTGTCCAACAGGGGGAGCATGGGGCTGAATGAGACGGAGCTTGCCAATCTGCTGACAAACGCGGCGCGTCAGATTGCCGCCGCCGAGCGCGGGGCGCGGGAGTTATTCCGCGCACAGCACGCGATAAATCTAGAGGATCGCGTACACCGGGCGTGGGGCTTGCTGACAAACGCCCGACTGCTGGAGCTTAAAGAGACCTTGAACGCGTGGGGTGATTTGCGCGTGGGCGCGGCAATGGGGATAATCGGCGTTAAACTGCCGACTTTGAACAAGCTGTTGACAGAAATCGCGGCGACCGAGCCGGAAAGTTGCGTAAAACGCGCCAAAAACGCCAGAAAACTACTTATGGAGGGATAAACTATGTTTAATAATTCAAAATTCACCGGGCGGGCGCGGCAGGCTATTGAGCTTGCGCACCGCGCCGCAAGCGAGCTGGGTCACGGCTACGTGGGCAGTGAGCATTTATTGCTTGGACTTATGGACGAGGGGGAGGGCGCGGCGGCGGCGGCGCTGTCGCAATCCGGGATAACCTCCGAAAACCTGCGCCGCAAGCTTATCGAGGCGGTGGGGCAGGGCGAGCCGGGTTCCCAGCCCGTACAGGGCATGACCCCACGTGCCAAGCGCATTATCGAGCTTGCGATGTCCGAAGCGTCGCGCCTAGGGCACAGCTATGTCGGCACAGAGCATGTATTGATGGGCATACTGCGCGAGAGCGATTGCATAGCCTGCGCCATGCTGTTGGGGCTGGGGGGAGACATTCGCCGGCTTTATAACGACATCTTGGTGATAATCGGCGCGGAGCCGCAGGGCATGGCCGAGGCCGGCGGCGTGCGGCAACGCGGGGCAAGGGGCGGCTTTGGCGGCAACACCAAAACGCTGAATCAATTCGGGCGGGACTTGACCGTTATGGCCAAGGAATCCAAGCTGGACCCCGTTGTGGGGCGCGAGAACGAGATAGCCCGCGTGGTACAGATTCTGTCCCGCCGCACCAAAAACAACCCCGTACTTATCGGCGAGCCGGGGGTCGGCAAGACCGCAATCGCCGAGGGGCTGGCACAGCGCATAGTGTCGGGCGACGTGCCGGACAATCTGCGCGACAAGCGCGTGGTAACGCTTGACCTATCCGGCATGGTTGCGGGGACGAAGTACCGCGGCGAGTTCGAGGAGCGGCTTAAATCCGCCATGGAAGAGGTCAAAAACGCGGGCAACGTGATGTTATTCATTGACGAGCTTCACACGCTGATAGGCGCGGGCGCGGCCGAGGGCGCGATAGACGCGGCGAATATCCTAAAGCCCGCGTTGTCGCGTGGGGAGCTACAGGTTATCGGGGCGACCACGCTGGACGAATACCGCAAATATATCGAGCGGGACGCGGCCCTGGAGCGGCGTTTCCAGCCCGTGACCATCGGAGAGCCGACCCCGGAGGAGGCCGTGTCGATTCTGACAGGTCTGCGCGACAGATACGAGGCGCACCACAGGCTTAAAATATCGGACGCGGCAATCAGCGCGGCGGTGACGCTTTCGGCGCGGTATATCGCCGACCGCCAGCTGCCAGACAAGGCCATAGATTTGATAGACGAGGCCGCGTCGCGCCTGCGCATGATCTCCCTCACGCCGCCGCCCGACCTTCGCGCCTTGGAGGAGGAGATTGAGCAGGTTGCCAAGGAGAAGGAGGCCGCCGTCAACTCGCAACGCTTTGAGGACGCGGTGCTTCTGCGCGACCGTGAGCGCGTTCTGCGCGAGCAATGTGACGCGGCGCGTGGATCGTGGCACAGCGACGAGCTGGCGCAGGACGGCACCAAAACCGTCACGCCGCAGGACGTGGCCGCCGTGGTGTCGATCTGGACGGGCGTGCCTGTCACCCAGCTGACACAGGACGAGGCCGACAGGCTTCTTAACATGGAAAACGTTCTGCACAAGCGGATTGTGGGGCAGGACGAGGCGGTAACGGCGGTATCCAAGGCGATACGGCGCGGCCGCGTGGGGCTGAAAGACCCGAATCGCCCGATTGGTTCGTTTATCTTTTTGGGGCCGACAGGGGTCGGCAAGACGGAGCTGTGCCGCGCTTTGGCAGAGGCTCTGTTCGGTGACGAGCGGGCGATTATCCGCGTGGATATGTCGGAATTTATGGAGCGGCACACCACGTCTAAGCTTATCGGCTCGCCGCCCGGATATGTGGGCTATGACGAGGGCGGGGGACTGACCGAGCAGGTGCGCCGCAAGCCATACTCCGTGATTCTGTTCGACGAAATCGAAAAGGCGCACCCGGACGTATTCAACCTGCTGTTGCAAATGCTGGAGGACGGGCGGCTGACCGACAGCCGAGGGCGGCGCGTGGACTTCAAAAACACCGTAATCGTGATGACCTCGAACCTGGGCGCATCCAGCATTACCGACCGCAAGCGGCTGGGCTTTAACGCGGGGGACGGGCAGATGAATATCCGCGCCGAGGTAATGTCGGAACTAAAACGCACGTTCAAGCCGGAGCTGCTGAATCGCATAGACGAGCCGATTGTGTTCACGCAACTGGGGCGCGAGGAGATACGTCAGGTAGCCGAGCGTATGTTTGAAAGCGTTGCGGAGAGATTAAAAGCGCTGGGGGTCGAACTGAAAATCGACGATAACGCGCTGAATTTGATAGCCGAAAAAGGCTACGACCCCGTATATGGCGCAAGGCCGTTGAGACGGGCGATACAATCCGCGTGGGAGGACCCGCTGTCCGAGAAGCTGCTGGACGGCAGTCTGAAAGCGGGGGAGAGCGTGACAATCGGGGTAAAAGACGGCGAGTTTGTGATTGGGAGTTGACGGGAAGCGGCGATAGTGCTATAATAAAGGCGGGAGATGGTACAATGATATTGCCGAATGTAGGCAAAGCCTTTATTCCCATTGAAAAGCTAGAGAAATATGCGCTAAATCCGTTCAATGACCCGAATAAGGCGATCGCGTTCGAAAGCGCGTTGGGGTATACCAAGGATAACGCACAAGCCTTGGCTGATAATATATCAGCAAACCTTGGGAAGTTCCAGGCCGTTTCAAAAGGCGACAAGGGCTTTGGACAGCAATACCAAGTGGTTTTGAATATCACCGGGGCAAATGGAAAGGCCGCAAATGTGTTGACAGGTTGGATTATCGACAGCAAAACAAACGCGCCGAGACTGACTACATTGCATGTAACAAGAAAGAAGGTGGGACAATGATTAAGACGTACGACAAAATAAGACTTAAAACAGGCGAAATCGCACGCGTTGTCGAGATTTTATCCAACGAGGCCAGAGCAGGATATATCGTAGACGTGCAAGACGGCGAGGACGATTACAAGACCGAAACCATCTTCCCGGCGGATATTGATAGCATATTCGTTGAAGTAGAGCAACCCTTTAGTATCAGCGCATAGCAACAAAAGCCGCCCCGTACGGGGCGGCTTTTTTCAATCCGTCTGAACCTCAACACTCGTTGCAACGCCCTCCGCGTCAAAATCAATCACCCGCCTACGCGAAGCCATTTAGTTCACCTTGAACATACTTGCGGTCGTTCTCGTCCGCTATCTCCACGGCCAAGCCCTTTGCTTTGAAATCCTCGGCCTTTGCCGTGTCGCCCTTGACCGCCCAGCCCCTAGCCACGGCCTCGTAGCCGAACGCCAAATCCAAGCCGCCGATCTCGTTTTCATCGCAGACCCCAAGCGACAGATCGCCGTACAGCAACGCCGCGTCCGCCTGTTTTAGCAGGCTGTACACATGCGAAATCTGCCACAGTCCACGCGCCCGGTTCACGGGCTTCGCGTCCTCGACTAAGCCCCACAGATACGACGAAGTATGCGCCTTTGTTAGCATTTCCGCGTCCTGCTCCGCCGTGCGTTGGGGCAGGTCAATCAAGTCCCAAGTGCCGTTGAATAGCTCAATCGCGGTCTGTTTAACGTCCATCTTATTTCGCCAACGCTTTCTTCTTCTCCTTGCGCTTCTGCCACATCGCCCATGTCGGCCCCGCGATACATACCGTGGAGTAGCAACCCGAAATTGTGCCGATGGCCATCGGCAGCGCGAAGCTTTGAATCGAATCCAGCCCGTTGCCCGCCGCGAAGATGTATACGATTAGCACACTGGCGAACACGGCAAGGTTGGTGTTAATGGAACGTGTGAAGCTTTGCGAAATGCTTTTGTTTACAAGGTTTTCGGTCGAGGTGTAGTTCTTGGTAAGCGTGTTCTCGCGGATACGGTCATAGATAACGATCGTGTCGTTTATCGAGTAACCCAAGATGGTCAGCGCGACGGCGATAAACGAGTCGCCGATGGGTATGCCGAAGATTACGAACACAAAGAACACCACAAGCACGTCATGGAACAGCGACAACAGCGACATAACGCCCGCCGACAGGCCGTGCATCTTGCGGAAGCTGATACCCACGTAGAAGATGATCAGCAAAAACGACAGAACTATCGCGATTATGCCGTTTCGCAGGAATTTTTGACCGAAGAAGGGGGCTACGTTGTTGGTCTCCGGGGTGTCGTTTATAATCTGGCCGGGGAATGCCGCCACCAAGGCCGCGCTCATCGCGCCAAGCTCCGACTCGGTGATGGACTCGCCCGCCAAACTAAGCGACAGGCGTTTGTCCTTGCTTACATAGTCCTCTGTGATCTGCCCGGTTAGCAGTCGCCCGCCGATTGCCGCCGAGGCCACGCCGGCCGCGCTGTCCGGGTCAAGCACGTTTTCCTCAGAAATGTCATACTGGAACAGCGCGCCGCCGCTGAACTGAATGTCCAGCTCAACGCCCTTGATAAACGTGAAAGCGATACCCACCGCGATGATAACCGCCGAAATCGAGTAGTAAAACTTCTTGTTTTTGTAGAAGTCTATCGTCCAAGGCTTTTTTTCAAGCGCACGCTTGGACAGGAACATGTGCGGCTTGCGGATACCCTTGAACTGCACCAGCGACATTGTCATAAGCCTTGTGGCCGTAACGCCCGCGACGAAGTTCATGATAATGCCGAACAGCAAAGTGTAGGCAAACGACAGTATCGCGCCCGACCCGAACATCAGCATGATAACCGCGACTATCAGAACGGTGATATTGCCGTCAAAGATTGACGAAAAGGCGTTTTTAAAGCCCGCCGCGACAGAGGCCTCGATGCTTTTGCCGCTGCGAATCTCCTCGCGTATGCGCTCCGCCGCGATAATGTTCGCGTCAACGCCCATACCGATTGACAGTATGATACCCGCGATACCGGGCAAGGTGATTGTAAACTGCGGCCATGTAAGCATTATAAGCTGACCCGCAACCTGCAACAGCAGGGCGATACAGGCCACGCCGCCCGACATGCGGTAGTAGAACAGCAAAAACACGCAAATCAGGATAAAGGCCAAGATACCCGCCTCGACCATCACCTTCAGCGCGTTAGAGCCCAGCTGTGGGCTGATTGTGCGGTAGTTGGTGGATTCCAGCGCGAAAGGCAACGCGCCCGCGCTGATTTGGTTGGCCAGCTTTGTGGTCTCGGCGGTGGTGAAACTGCCCGTGATCCGCCCGCTGCCGCCGGTTATGGCAGAGTCGACAGTCGGGGCGGAGATAACGTCATCGTCCATGTAGATGGAGATGGTTTGTTTAATTAGCCTTGCGGTTGCGTCGGCAAAAGCCTTTGTGCCGACAGAATCAAGCTCGAACTCCACGCAGGGGCGGTTGTTCTCGTCCCGGCCGGGTTTGGCGCTGATTAGGTTCGCGCCCTCCATGATTATGTTGCCGTCGGGGTCACGGAACGTCAGGTGCGCCATTTGCCCCAGTTCCTTTATGGCGTCGGCGGGGTTAAAGTCCGTTTCGTTTGTCTTCCACGGGAAGCGGACTATTACAAAGCCGCCGTCCTTGTCGATGGTGACATCGCGGTCAAGAATATTTTGCTGGTCCAGGCGCGTTTCGATGATGGTGCGCGCTTTTTCAAGCTGTTCCTCGGTGGGCTTGAAGTCCGCGCCCATGTCCTTTGGGGAGAAGGCCGCGTCAACGCCGCCCTTAATGTCGATACCAAAGCGCATCTGCCCCGCGCCCTTTAGATCAATCACGGTCAAGTCAAGCCCGAAAAGCGAGATATAGGCAAAGGCCAGCGTGATAATCAGGACGGCGAAGAAGGTACCCTTTTTGCGGGTGATATTCTGCATGTTTCCTCAATCCTCTCTATACGTACAGAGCATTATATCATGTAAGGGCAGGGCGTGTCAAGTTTTTTTTCACACACTTTTGAATTGACAGACTTCGACAAATATGATATACTTTAGTCTCCAAGAGGTGTGTGACGGTGCGTCGCCCTTTCCCCCGCGTGTGTGTCCCGTGGGTCTGCGGAGGGAGGAGGTGCTTTGCCAATGGGAAAGCTAAAGCGCGTCCTGCGTTTTGCGGTATCATTTGCCGCAATCGCGTGGTTTGTGTTGGAGTTCGCTCAAAAAGCAATGTAGCCGTCCACTTTGAAGAGGAGACGGCTACATTGTGTCGTTAAATTGTGAGGGGTGGCGTACCTACTTACGCGCACGCCTCTTGGAAACCTAGAATCATTATAACACACCAACGTGTGTGTGTCAAGCAATTTTTTTCCGCCGTGTCAGCCATTTTTGCACCTCGATGAACATCAGCATTACCAGGCACAGCGCCACAACCTGAATCCAATTCAGCCAAGTCAGCGCGTCCAGACCGAACAGCGCGCGCAACGGCGGCAACAGTACCACAACAACCTGCAACGCCGCGGAGCCGAAGAACGCCAGCCACAGCACCGGGTGCTGCTTGGGGTGCATGTTCATAATGCTGTGCCGCTCGGACTGGAAGCCCAACGCCGCGAACAGCTGCGCCAGCGATAACGTCAAAAACGCCATGGCCGTGGCGGTTCCGGGGCCGCCCTCGCGCAATCCAAGCATGTACGCCGTAAGCGTCAGGGCGGCCTCCGCCGCGCCTACCAATCCCACGCGCAACCACTCGCGCCCCGTGAAGAACGGGGTTTTTTGGTCGCGCGGCTTGCGCTTCATAATGTCGTCCTCGGCGGGTTCAAGCCCCAAGGCCAGCGCGGGGAATGTGTCTGTAACAAGATTCACCCACAGGATATGCACCGCCGCCAGCATAGGACAGCCCATCAGCGTGGCCGCCAGTATCGCGATTACCTCGCCCGCGTTGGAGGACAGCAAAAACTGCACGGTCTTATGGATATTGTCAAATATACGCCGACCCTCCGCCACGGCGGACACTATGGTGGCG
>BNZR01000064.1 GCA_026001245.1 Clostridia bacterium | reverse complement strand
CCCACAAGCGTTTCAAACTCCCGCAGCTTATAAGCAATCAAGTCCTCGCCGCCCATTCCTCTCAAAAAGGCGCGGTATCGGTCTGACGCTTCCTCCGCGTCGTCATACCCAAGCTGCAATTTACACAGCGCAATGCCCTTTAAGTAGGCGGCGAATATAACCATGTCGGTTGTTTCAAACGCGGTATCCAACGCTTTCTCGCACTCGGTCAGACATTCAAAATAGCCGCCAAGTCCATACAGGCACGACACATAATTATAATTTATTACGTTAAGCGTGTGACTGTCCGTGCGGTTCTCCGCGTACATAAATTGCTCGTGTTTCTTCAAATTTCTGAGAATGCCGATGGACTTCTCAAAGTCATGCCTCGCGAGATGGGTCGCCGCTATGTTCAAGATTGACCGCATTTCTCCGTCAGATAGGCAATACTCGGTGACTTTATTCAGGTCGAAGTCGGGGCGCAACAGAAGAATCGAACGGGTGAAGCACTCGATTGCCTCGTCGAACTCTTTTCTGCCTAAATGCAGATTCCCCTCCGCGTTAAGCAATACGCGCAGTCCCTCGCCTTGACTGAACAACTCCGTTCCCTGAACCTCGCGCAGTTCAGCTTCGAGAACGTCATATTGTTTTTTCGCGTGCAAGTCGTAAAGTCTGTCGCCTAGTCGCAAAATCTGTGCCTCGCGGTCTGATACGGTATCTGCTATGTAAAGTGCAGGATTCTTGCCCAATTTCTGCAATATTCTCCACTTGGTGAAGTAGTTAGGCTCGACCTTTCCCTGTTCAATTCTGGTGATTGTAAGGCGGGTGCATACGCCCTCAGCGAGCTGTTCCTGTGTCAACCCGCTTTCTTTCCTCAATCGCTTTATCAGCTCGCCTGTTGGAATCATCATCGCCCTCACCTCACAAGCATTATACGTTGCAACAGGTGCGCTGTCAAGTGCCTGTTGACGATTTTGTTCATAAAATGATACGTGACAAAACCTGTAGCATGTGGTATAATGCTCTTATTATGCTGTGCCTGCGCACTAATTCCTTAATATTTACGCTTTATTGGGAACTGAACAGGCTATTTTTAGGAGGAATACACATGAAAAAGAAAATCTTATCCCTCGCGCTCGTCCTCGCGCTGACAATCGCACTCGGCGCACCTCTCGCATTGGCGGCAGACCTATACATTAGTTCGCAAGGACTCGGACTGAATTTCTCTGATGCAATCGAACGTAGGCAGATAACTGAAGCGGACCTTGCCGCATACGGCAATTTGCTTGACAAGGCCAATGTCAGCTCAACAGACCGCAGTAACTCTAGGGAAATCATCACCGTGACTTCCGACTCCGAACTGACGCTTCGCGGTCAATGCGCTAAAATTCAAATTTGGACCAACGACGAATGGACGATTTGGCCTAATTTCTACGGTAGTAGTGAAGAAGACCCGGCTCGGATACTTTTTAACAGTGGCGTTACGGCCCTGCTGATTGCAGAAGACAATGACGCAACCGTATCGGGGTTATATCTCATCCAAGTCGGCGACGGCGCACCGGCGACCCCCGAACCGACCGCTCCGGTCGTGACCCCTACACCGGCTCCGGCTACTCCGACCCCACCCCCGACCGCGCCGACATATACCTCAGGCAAAGACCTCATACTCCCCACTATTGATTACCCGCTTGATACTTTTACCGAGCTAACCGTTGACGGCAAGACCGTTGACGCGAGCAACTACACAACGAAAAGCGGCTCGACGATTATCACGCTGAAAGACAGCTACCTAAAAACGCTGTCAGCCGGTAAGCATGAAGTCGCCGCGAAATTCACGGTTGACGGCGCGGCGGTCAGCGTACCGTTTACCGTTACAGTTCCCCAAAAATCCAACCCCCACACGGGCGATAGCTCGGTCGCGCTTGTAGCGTTGCTGTTGTTGCTGACATCGGCGGGTGTAATAGTTTTATCCGCGAAGAAAGCGAAGCAATAAGGCTTGTCCGCAGCGGAGCCGCATCTTTTATCAGATGCGGTTCCGTGATGAATTTTGGGTATTGGAGAGAGAATCTATGAAATGCACAAACTGTAACGCGGAAACCACTCCCGGCAAGAAATTCTGCGGGTATTGCGGCGCAAAAGTTGAAGTGGCGCGAAAATGCGCTCAATGCGGTGCGGTTTTATCCGAGGGGACTGTGTTTTGCGGCGACTGCGGCGCGAAATACGCAGTCGAAACCACACCGGAGATGTCGGGTAGCAGGTGCGCTAACACCATCAAAGGAAACGTGGTGACAATCGAGGATACCTTGTATTTCGTGTCTAAGGACAAGGGGAAAAAAGGGATTTACAGCGTGGCTCTCAGACAGCTAACGGCAAAAGCACGGCGGGTGCTAGGTGTCGAGAATTTTCTAAGCAAATTTAGCTCGGATGAGTATACGGGGTTTGGCACTCTTCATGCGTGGAATGAGAAGCTTTACTTTTATGCGCGTTTTGACTGTTGTGGCGAAGACGAAGCCCTGTTCGGCGCCTGTGGCTCAAAAGGTATTTTCTCGTTCTCACCCAAGATAAACAAACTTGAGTTGATTGATGAAACCGAGGGGGCTTACGACGACGTGAGGTTCTCTGAGGGAAAAGCCTATTATACGCAGTTGAACATAAAAGGCTCGGAAATACTCTCGAAATGGAGAGAGGCGTTAGAAGACAAGTATGGTGAGGGCGTAATTGTTGAACGTAATGGTGAAGGGGCGTCGTTTTATTGGGACAACAGTCACCAAGTAAGCACTCTGGTGACGCTAGACCTTGCTACAGAGCAAAAATCAGAGACTTTCTTTCCAATAGTCGCGGTTAAGGATTGGACGGAGAAACTCCCAGGCAACAACAGAATAGTTAGCTACTGGGACGAGTTTATTGCCTACGGTGGCTACATCTACGTGTCGTGTAAGTGGAACGGGTATTGTTCCCTACGATTTCCCGCTAATGAGCCGAGAAAATACCAGTTGCTCAAATACGGTAGTTTTGTGCGTTCTGGCGCGTTGTTTGCGGTCGCGGGTGATGTTTTGGTATTGGGGGACTTGGGCACCCGACAGCCGGTAGCTTACTCCCTCTCCACGCTCAGTCCGATTGAGGGTTTTGGAAACGAGAAGCAGTCCTCAAGTAGTAGCTGGCAAGTATACGGAAGTTACCTAGTGTGTCAATCACAGACTGCCGGTAGAGCCGATGTTTATAGCATCCCGAACGCAAAGTATTGCGGCGGCACCGATGAGCGCTATGTAACCATGCTCGACGCAATCTGCGCGGGTGACAAGGCTTACTGTATCGGGGAGTTTTATCGGGCCGAGGGCGCAGCAGAAGGAGGAGAGTATAGCGACCTAGCCCTATACATCATACCGCTGGATAAGCTATTCAGGGAAGATACCTACTTGGACGACTACGCGCAACCGCTGTTCTAGTATGCCCACCCGAAAACCCAACACAAAAATAAAAAAGGAGTTGTCCCCAATGAAAACACGCAACCTAATAGCCCTCGCCCTCATCCTGTTAACAGTTTTATCCGCGTGCGGAGAGCCGTCCGCAACATCTCCCACGCCCTCGACCGCCTCGCCGTCAACCACGCCCACCACCTCGCCCTCACCGTCGATAGCACCCCCGCCTATCTCAACGAACTTCGACCTCGAACCGGCCGATAAATTCGTCTACGAGTACGACACCGAGTATGCCGGTGTTAAGCTGACGCAGTACCTCGGAGACAAGACCCAACTTAGGGTTCCTGATGAAATAGAAGGCTTCCCGGTAATCGGAATAGAAAATATGTGTTTCGCGGTTGACGTCGTGACTGATGTCCAGTATCCGGCCACATTAAAGTTTTTCAGATGGGGCGGAAATATTAAGCATAATTTGAGTGGAGAATTGAGGATTCCTTATGGGGTAAGCGAAATCGTACGTATACTGGATAACTACTGGGACGACGCAATCAAAAATGTTACAAGCGTAGATATACCCAATAGTGTGACGATAATAGGAGAGTGTGCGTTTCGGCATTTTACTTCGTTAGAAACGGTAATTCTACCTGATAGTGTAACAGCGATAGGCGAATATGCGTTTGAAGAATGTAAATCTTTACGAACAATAAACATACCGAATGGTGTTACCAAAATAGATGTCGGGGCTTTTGAGTCTTGCTCATCGTTGACAGCTATTTATCTTCCAGATGGTTTGACGGAGTTGGGAACTGGGGCGTTT
The DNA here is from genome assembly GCA_026001245.1 of Clostridia bacterium. The sequence goes on along the minus strand of BNZR01000064.1, from coordinate 3,498 downwards.
TACAACTGTATCTCGTTATTGAAAATTGAAATACCCGATAGTTTTGTAACTGCAGGAGCAGCTCTTTTTGTTGGCACTTCATGGTACAAAACACAGACGGACGGAGTGGTGTACGCGGGAAAGGTGGCTTGCGGCTATAAGGGGGAAATGCCCTCCAATACTGTGATTACACTTGTCGCGGGTACAAAGGGGATTGCACTCGAGGCCTTTACGGGACAAGAGACATTGGTTGACATAATGATACCTGATAGTGTGACAACAATTGGGTGGTCCGCATTTGTTGACTGCGGTTCACTCTCTGAGGAATCCAAAACTCGCATACGACAGATTGACTCAGACGTTGAATTTGAAATTTAACCTGCGACACCCCCCATATAGCTTTCGCCAAGCGTAATTACACGGTATGCCTGTGTAGTTGCGCTTATATTATATGCTTTTATGGGGAGAGGTGTGCTATGAAGAAAGGGTTCAGACGGCAAGGATTAACAATAGCCATACTGTGCGTGCTGTTGATGAACGTGGCAGCAGCATGTGATAATGCTACGGCAGTTACAAACGCAATAGCTAACTCGGAAATTGTAAGACAACTCGCAGCGACATACGCAAGTCAAGAACAGGCGGTTTTGGATTTATACACGATAGGGGCTATTTCGTATACTCAATATACTACGTTCAGTTCGCGACTGCGCTCTGAGGAAGCTTCGGGGCTAGGTACGCTCGGCGTAGCCTTATCCCAAGCGGAATATACTGACCCTGACGCAACACCTGACCCTTCGGCAACACCCGCTCCGTCTTCTGCACCCGGCGGGAAGAAGACACATCCATATGTTAATAAAATTTTCGAGGCTATGTCCTACTTGGCTTCTGAACCTACTGAACATGGCGAGTTAAGCGGTACGACTTCAAATGCGAAAGTTGTGGAAGAATACGGCTCGGAGTATCTGCCCGCGTATGGCGGGTATAGCACATGCGAACTTATAAAGGGTTCAGGATACCCGGCTACTTTCAGTAAGGACGTAATACGCAACAACGCAGCTATCCCGCTTGAATTTTGGAGCGACTCCGAGATTAAAGCAATCTGCGACTCCGTCAACAAACTGAAAAACGTACGGGTATTTGCGTTAGCCCCTGCTAAGACTATGCCGGATTTGTTTCAGATAACATCGGATTTATCCGCACGCGATGAAGCCACGTTGCAAAGGTATTACCAAAGTGTCGCCGATGACTACGTTATCAGCACTAAGTCGGACATAACCCCCGGCGCTATTTATTACGTCCGCGATTTGGAGATTTCTAATAAAACGCCGAAACACGGCACTATCCACACGGCCATACTTAAAGTTAAAACACTCGATATTGCGGCAATACGCGGAGTGCTACTGGGCGACGACACCGCGCCTCTTGAAAAGCAGAACGGCGTTCTTATCGGCAATCACCTCTACATCACGCAATACGACGTAGCTGTATTCCGGGGTTTCCGCCGTGTCCCCGAAGACATTGAAGCCGGCAAAGATGCGAAGTATGCCCCGGTATACACCTATCAAACAGTTGGCAAGAAAGCGGCGTATTTTGACTTCGCGATAAATGCGGGCAAGGATGTCTACGCTGAACCTAAAACATACCTATCCTCGGACAGAGCTATTGATGACTTCGTAGGTTCCGCCGTGGAGGAGTTGCTTATTGATTTTGAGTCAGGACAGATATACCGTAAAGGCAGTCTGCACGGCACAAGTAACAGTTTTATGGGATTAGGCTCTGCCGATGCGCTGGCTTCGGTGGTTGTTGCAACGACCGCGTTCAAAAGGGTAAACGACGAGCGCATCGAAATATCTCCGTCCTCCGACGTGGGCGCAGCATTGAGACCTAAGATAAAGTTTCAAAGGGGCGCCGGTAAGACTATAACTCCCGACCAACCGCTTTTCGTTCTAGTAGAGTACCTAGAGGCAGTCTATTCCAAAGGAGTAATGGAAGGTGAGCCGGTAGTTGCCTACGGACGCAAAATCCGACTTGACGACGACATGCTCAAAGAAAAGAACATTGCACCGAATACCACAGTTGCCTATATAGTAGGCGCAAGCGCGAACGCAACCAATTGGACCGACAGAGCAACCAAATCAGACTACTTCGGAATCACCCTCTCAGACTTTCTTGACATAGACGGGCTTTATAACGGCGACGGCACGGTAAAAAATTCTCCGTCAGACCCGCCTACGGGCGCGGCAGAGCGGTTAGCGACAGTAGCTGCGGTAACGATACCGTCTGACGACAGAAAAACCGGCGAGTATTCGACAGGCTACCCCGACACCTTGCGGGGCGATTTGCTCCCGAAAATAGCCGCCGGTAAGGGTGTGGAGTGTGTAATCCGTTTAGGCTCACCGATGATGGCAAAATCGGACGACCAACGGTCAAACGCGACCGCGACGCAAACGCCGCTTTATGTGATACCATTGAGCGGCGGGCTTTATGACAGGGGACTCTTTAACCAATGGATAAACGCCACCAACAACGCGCCGCTTGAAGGGTGGGCAAAGACCGCGAAAGCCCTGGGCTACGCGCATTACGATATAAGCGGAGCTGTACTCACAGAGAATTTGAAAGGCAACTACGCATTTGAGTTAAGTCAGGACGGTCTTTTAAGTCTTGACCTTGATACCATGATAGACATTAGCCGACAGAACGAAGAAGATCGTCGCGGCTACGGAGTCATGGTATTACGCACCGTGCTGATGATTTTGGGCTTTATCCTGATAACCTACTGCGAGTCATTTTTGACGCACAAAATGCTGAAAAACCACGGAGAACTGCCGCAGTTTTTCGTGGAGGACAGTCACCCCGCCATAATCAGCCGCGAAACATTCGACCTTGTGCAGGACGAGGTGCGGCGCAACAGCGAAACAGGGGTAGGTCGAAACACCACGCATATATTCTCCGGTCGCGTGATTTGCGGCGTTTGCGGCCACTTTTACGGCAAGAAAGTGTGGGGTAGCAATACGAAATATCGCAGGATTGTATGGCGGTGCAACGCCAAGTATCAACGCGCCGACAACACGGTTCACGGGGCGCAGTGCAAATCACCGCATGTGACGGAGCGACAACTTGAATATGCGTTTATCACGGCATTCAACGAGATTTTATCGGGTAAAGACAACTATTTCGCCGAATACGAAACGATAGTCGCGGAAATTACCGACACGGCGGCGCTGGACACGGAACGAGAGAAACTGAACGCCGAGAGCGTGGAAACCTACGAGTTAATCAAGGCGGCGATGGATGAGAACGCCCGAAAAGCTCTTAATCAAGACGAGTACGAACGCCGTTTCGACGAACTTGCCGCCAAGTATGACAGGCAAAAAGCGCGGCTCATGGAACTAACCGAGCAACGCCAGTCGGTGCTTGTACGCAGGGAGCGGCTCAATTTATTTCTTGCCGAACTTGCCAAGCGCGATGAGGTGCTGACCGACTTTGACAAAACGCTGTTCGTCGCCACGGTTGAGAAGA
>BNZR01000063.1 GCA_026001245.1 Clostridia bacterium | reverse complement strand
AGCAAGGTGTTAAGCAAGCGAACGTCAATCGGTTTTGATATAAAGTCGTCAAAGCCGTTGGCTCTGAACATTTTGTCGTTGCCCGCGATTGCGTTCGCGGTAAGCGCGACTATCGGGCGGGTGTAGCCAAATTCGCGCAGTTTTTTGGTGGTTTCGATGCCGTCCATTTTGGGCATCATGTGATCCATCAAAATGATGTCGTAAATCTTGCCGCTTGTCACCTTTTCGATTGCCGCGAAGCCGCTGGTAACCGTCTCGATATTCAGCTTGTAGGGCGCCATCAAGCCCTCGGCGACGTATAGATTCGTCTCAACATCGTCCACAATCAGCACGCGCCCGTATGGCATTTTTTCACGCGTAAACTGCAAATTGGTTGTTTGTTTCTCGTTGCCGAATTCAAATGTGCGCAGTTTTTCGGCCAAATCATGCCCGATTTTGTTGTTGTTGACGATACGCTGTACCAAGCTGACCGTAAAAGTGGTTCCCTCGCCGAAAACACTGCTGACTTCTATGGAACCCTGCATAAGATCAACCAGCTTTTTGGTGATACTCATGCCCAATCCGGTACCCTCGACTGTGCGGTTTACCTCGGTATTAAAGCGCGAATATTCGTCAAACAGCATTTTAAGCTGTTCGGGCTTCATGCCCTGCCCGGTATCCGAGACTTTGAATACAATAATAATGCCGTCGGGCGCGTTTTCGTCATACATAAGCTGCGGTTCGATAGACAGCGTAATTGTCCCGGAATTTGTATACTTAAACGCGTTAGACAACAGGTTGTTAAGGATTTGCTTGATACGCAGCTCGTCGCCGTACAGGCGGGCGGGCATTTGATCGTTAAGATCCAATACAAAATCTATCGGCTTGCTCGCTATTCGGACGATATTCAGCTGAATCGTATCATTTATCAGGCTGGGAACGTCATAGTCGCATACCTCAATTTCCAGCTTGCCCGTTTCTATCTTTGAAAGATCCAAAATGTCGTTGATTATCCCCAGCAGGCTCTGGCCGGAGGTGTAGATTTTTGAGATCGCGTTGGACTGTTCGTCGGACAATTCGCCCCCCTGCAATTGCATTTGCGCGATACCAATAATGGCATTCATTGGTGTGCGGATTTCGTGGCTCATCGTGGCTAAAAACATCGATTTGCTTTCGTTTGCGCGTTCCGCCGCGATTTTTGCCCGTTCGGCCGCCTCCTTGGCTTGCTCCGCCTCGTTTTTGGATTGTACCGTCTGCGTAACGTCGGTTATATCGACATACACGCCGCTTACGTCGCCGTGCAATTTGTCGCATATTACGTTGTAATAATGCGGGGTGGCGCCTGTGTCGATTCGGCGCACCTCGTTGAAAAAACCGTCCGCGTCAATAACGTCGGCGAACATCATACGCACGTTGTCGTCCGCGAAAATATCCAGCAAGGGCTGACCCACGGCAAGCTCCGGGTCAATGTCGGCAAACCGCGCCATAGATTCAGAGATGTACGTTATGCGCGCCTCGTCGTTGATAATAACGGTGTAGTTGGGCGTGGAGGACAGCAACGCCGAGAACGATTTTAAGCCCTTGTCCGCCTTGCCCTCCCGCGAGGTTGCGCTGTATGACAGAAAAGCCAAGAAAAACGTGCCGTAAACAAACAACATCGCGTCAATTGTGATTATGTTAAATCGTACATAATCGGCGTGCGGGAACACGAAAATAAACAGCGAGATATTCGCCGCGAAGCTTATAAAGTAGTATATCAACAGCGCCTTGAATCGTTGGTACAAGCAAACGATGCCGAAAATACAAAGCATCGAGATATAGTAATACTCAAAATCCTTCGTTATAATCGCCCCTATGATAAACGCAGCAAGAATCAGCGTACCCGCGATTACGGCCATAAGGCCGGTGTTTTTAATAAAACGCTGACAGGCAATCAGAATAACACTTAAAGCCGCGGACAGGCAGAAAACAAATATCCCGTTCCACATATTAAAATGCAGTATCTGCGACTCGACAATGCGGATACCGCCGTACAGCATTGTGCCGAAAACACCGGCCAAGGTGGCGAACAATGATATATCGTTTTTGTTTTCTTTTTTCATCTTTCTTCCCTCCTGACATAGGTCAAACCGGGCGGCGCGACTATTTTTACCGCCTTAGGCAATATCTTCATCGAAAAATCTCTTGAGAAAAAGCTTTCGCCGTCCAAAACAACATACATCGGCTCACGGCTTTTTACGCGCATCTCTTTAAATTCCTTCGCAAAAAACGATTTCGGGTGCCGTTCGTAGCCCCCCGAGCAATAGTCCGAGATAATCGAAACTACCTTCGGGGCGGATGTTGCGTTTAGAAATATCACGTTTGCAATACCGTCGTCAGGCAAGGCGTAAGGGCTTGGCGAGTTGCTTCCGCCGTTGCCGAAGATATTGCCCACGTTTATATTTACATACCTACCCGAAAGGTTCTCGCCGTCCAGCGTGACCTCGTACTCCTGTATGAATCTGCCCCGGTCAAGCAAATGCACAACCGCCCCGAACTTATAAAGCAGCGGGATAAGCTTGCGGCGGTTGTGCATCTTGCTAAGAATTCTGGATAGCCAGTTCATGCGGATAACCGCCGCCGCTTCAAGCCCCAGCGAGCAATTTGAAATAGCGTAGTTCACCCCGCATTGTAAAATGTCCGTAAGAATGGTCGGCGCGGTTGACAGGGCTTTTATGTCGCGGAATTTATCCGCGTGTCCTTCGCCGAAGGCGCGGACAAAATCGTTGGCGTTGCCGTAAGGAACGCTGGCAAGCTCGGCGTTGGGATAGTTCACAATTCCGTTTAAGCAGTCGAAAAGTATACCGTCGCCGCCCACGGCGTAAACGCGCACGGTCTCCTCCGGCGGCACGCTTGCGATATACCGCCGCACCGCGGCAATCGCGTCACGCGGAAAGCGCGAGATGTAGGTTTTGTATTCCGCCCGTTTGCCCACGGAAAAACACCGCTCGACCGAAAGCAGAAAAGTCCTCCAGTCCTTCGCGGTGATAAAGCTTTTCGGGTTGATTACGAAAAAATGACGCATGTTTCTTTTACTCATCTCGCGCCTCCACTATCGAGTTGATCCAAAAATCCTCCGAAACCTCTAAAAATACCTCCACAAGCTTCGGGTCAAACGCGGTGCCGCTGTCGTTTTTGATAATTTCCACGGCTTCCTCGTGCGTAAACGCCTTTTTGTACGGACGCTCGCTTGTCAGCGCGTCATACACATCGACTATGGCCATGGCGCGCCCCGAAAGCGGAATGTCCTCGCCCGACAGGCCCGACGGATAGCCCTTGCCGTTCCATTTTTCGTGGTGCGTCCCGGCAAACGAACGGGCGTAGGCCAAGAACTCGTCGTTGTTTTCGCCGACCTCCTGCGCAACCCTGTCGATAATCCGCTCGCCCTCCGCCGAATGAGTTTTGATAATCTCGTATTCCTCGTCCGTCAGCTTCCCGGCCTTGTTTAGTATCAAGTCCGAGACAACAATCTTGCCGATGTCGTGCATCTGCGCCGAGGGCAACATAAGCGGCAGATCCAAGTTCGCCGTCTGCTGGGCGTAGACCCCGCGCTCCTTCACGGCGTGCAGAAGGATTTCAAGATACTTCTGCGTCCTGTAGATATGCCCGCCCGTAACGTTGTCGCGCTCTTCGACCACTTCCGCCAGTACGGTGATTATGCCGTTTTTCAGCCTTTCGTTGTCGGCGCGGTGCCGCTCGACCTCGGCGGTGCGTTGCTTGACTATCGCGTCTATCCCGATGTGGGTTTCAAGCCGTTTTAGCAAAATGGGCTTTGAAAACGGCTTGCTGATAAAATCAACCGCCCCCAGCTCGAACCCGCGCACCTCGGTCGCCTCGTCGTTCGCGGCGGTTAGAAAGATTACCGGTATGGCTTTGAATTTTGGGGAATTCTGAAGCTGTTCCATCGCCTCAAAGCCGGTGGTTTCGGGCATGTCGATGTCCAGCAGAATCAGGTCCGGCTCGATTTTTTCAAGCAGGGCGAACATCCGCGCCGCCGACGTAATCTGTAAGGTCTTGTATGTACCTGACAACGCCTGTTGCGCGGCGACAAGGTTGGTCTGGTTGTCGTCAACGATAAATATGGTCTTCATATAGCCTCCCGGTACCGAAATTCGCGCCCCCACACTATATCTTGTATCACAATTCGCCGGCGTTGTCAAGCATCCTTTAAAAATTTGCCTTGAAAAAAAATTGCCCGCGCGTATATAATATAAAGAAAAAACGGAGGCCTGCGGCAAATTTTGTCCACAGCAACGACGGCGGCTGGCCGCCGAATGTTATAATCGGCACGCCGGACAACATACAGCGGCACGTAATAAAGCTGGCGGCGTTCCGCACGTTGTTCCCCCGCACCTACCACAAATGGGTTCTGCGCGGCTTCGCCGCTTTGGTCGGCGTGTACACGCTGATTACGTTGTTCACCGACACCGTGTTTTTCACCGGGATTCTAGGATACTTTGAAGCCGCGTCCTCGTTGCTTATCGTGTACACCGTGATACGGCTGGCCATCTCAATGCGCGGCGGCGGCAGGAAGCATTTGCTGGGGTTCCTGGGCGTACTGGGGATAGCCCTGCCGGGATTGTATGACATTCTGTACTATCGCGGTATTGTGCTGTTCGAGCGGCTTATCGGGCATGCTTTCATCACGCCCATCGGCATGATGTTTTTCGTGTTCTGCTACGCGCTATTGCTGTCCATCGAGCATGCCGAAACCGAGCAGGCCATGCTAACCGCCCGCGAGTCCGAGCGCGTACTGGCCGCCGAAAACGCTATGCTGGACAGTCTGTCGCGCATGAAATCCGACTATTTGGCCAACATCACCCACGAAATCCGCACCCCGCTGACAATCATGAGCGGCTACGCACAGCAGACGGAGGAGGAAATCGAAGCGGGCGAGACAAACGCGCAATCCGTAAAAAATCTGCGCGTGGTGCAGGCCGAGGCGCGCCGCCTTGCGGAGCTTGCCGGGCAGGTACTGCACTCCGGCAAACACACCGGCATCGAGAGAATACCCACCCGCCCGCAAGACATATTAGACCGCGCCGCCGCCGTCTGCGCGCCGATTTTGCAAAAAAACAACAACAAACTGGCAACCATATGCCAACCAAACTGCCCAAAAGTAGCCGCCAACGCCGACATGATCGTGCAGGTGCTGGTAAACCTATGCGCCAACGCGGGCAAACACACCAAAAACGGGCTTATCGAACTCCGTGCGGAGTTCGATAATAGTGGAGAGAGGAGAGTGGAGAGTTATGGAAGCTGTGATTTTGCTAGTTGAAGACAACCCCCATATCATGACCATCAACCGCGACAAACTCACCCGCGCCGGATACCGCGTACTCGAAGCCGACACCTTACAGGCCGCCTCGGCCATCCTGACAACCCAACAGCCCGACTTAATCGTGCTGGACGTTATGCTGCCCGATGGCAACGGCGTTGCGTGGTGCGCCAACCTGCGCGGCGACAGCGGCGAGCCGCCCGTGCTGTTCCTAAGCGCGAAGGACGAAACCCCCGACATCTTAGACGGCTTCGAGGCCGGGGGCGACGACTACCTCACCAAGCCCTACGACCTGAACATTTTGCTGGCGCGGATTAAAGTCCTGCTGGACAAAGCGTCACGCGTGCCGCAACGAATCGACAAAGGCAGGCTTACGCTGGACCCGCTGTCCGGCAGAGCTTACACCGACGGCGTTGACCTGTTGCTTACCCAAAAGGAATTCGCTCTGCTGTTGCTGTTTACCCAGCACGAAGGGCGGCCGCTGGACACGGAATACCTCTACGAGCGCGTGTGGGGACACAGCATGAACGAAAACGACAACGCCGTTAAGTACCAAATCTCGCGCCTGCGCGGCAAAATCGCGGACTGCGGGTTCGAGATAACCGCCGTACACAAAACGGCGTTCGCCCGTACATATTCCCCCCCCCCCGCATCCATTTGAGAAAGGTTAGGATTCCGCAACCTTTCTCTTTTTTGCGTGTTTGTGTGTTACAATAGTAGCCGGAAGAGTGTGTCCCCGTAGGGGAGAACGTCTTGTTCGCCCGCAAACACCCAAACGCCCCCCAACCAAACGCGGACGAGGGACGTTTGCCCCTACGGGGACATAGCCACACACAATGCGGGGGGAAGAAATTATGACTACATTTAAACGGCTTGGCAAGAAGGCGCTTGCTTTATTCGTGGCGGTAACCATGGTGCTGTCCCTCGCGCCGATTACGGCCTACGCGGAGCCGGAGTCAACAACCTTGGACGAACTGTTGTCAACGCTAAACGCGGTGGACGGTCTTACCGCTGTGTATGACACAGTGGACGGAAGACCCACCGTTACGGTGACGGGTACAGTCACAAACGCTACCGAAACGCTGAATCTGACCATGCCCGGCTACATAGAAAACTTTGTCGTTGACTGGCAGGCGAACTACAGCGGCGACGTCTACAGCTACAAGGACAGCGACGACGAGGACGCAACGTACGAGTACGGCGTGCTAATCAATCTTATAGCCGAAGTGGGCGACTATCAATCCGAGTTTGCCGTAACCGGCGGCTCTTTATACAATAGCGATACGGTTATTTACGCCGACCTCAAAGTTGTCAAGCAGGAGGGCTACGAGGATTACGCGGAGGGCTACGTGCGCTACAAAGCGACCGATTATTACTACGCAAGCCCGCAAGCGGAGATAGCCATCGCCGCCTACAACGCGCCGCTGGCTTTCGCCGACAGCAACAGCTATAATATTCCGGAAAGCACAGTCGGCACGGCGATTGCAAGTATCAACGTGTCGGGCGGGGCAAGCGGCGGAACAACGCCGTATACGTTCAGCGCGGCGGGTCTTCCCGCCGGGATTACAATCAGCGCGGCGGGCGTAATCTCCGGCACGCCCACGGCGGCAGTCGCTGCGGGTATCGCCACGATTACAGTCAAGGATGCTGTAAACGTCAGCAAAAGTATCACGATTAACTACGGCAAGGTGTCAATCCCCGCCGACACTACCCCGCCCACGGGGGAGGTCAAAATAGGCACGAATGGCTTCACCAGCTTCCTAAACACAATCACGTTCGGGCTGTTCTTCAAAGACACGCAAACCGCGACTGTTACCGCGCAGGACGACAGCGGCGGCACGGTGACGATAGAGTACTACATCTCCTCGGCGGCGCTGACGCTGGCGCAAGCGCAGTCCGTGTCAACATGGGCGGCGTATCCAAGCGGCGGCATAGCGCTTAATCCGAAAGCGAAGAACATCGTATATGTCAAACTGACCGACCCGTCTAAGAACGCGAGCTATATCAGCTCAAACGGCGCGGTGCTGTACGCTGACAGCACGGTAAGCCCGACCACAGTCAGCTTTACAAAGGGCAGTACTGCGGATAAAGTAGTAACGCTTACGCTAAACGGCAACACGGTGAAAAGCGTGGTAAACGGCACGTATACGCTGGTAAGCGGCACGGACTACACGCTGTCCGGCGAAACGCTTACGCTTAAGGCGGCGTATCTTAACAGTCTGGCGGCGGGCGATTATGCGCCATATGTGTATCTAAACCCGCTGGGCGTGGAACCCAATAGCGTGGCAAATCTAAGAGCGGGATTCAGCCTAAGCGTGTCCAAGGGCGCGCAGGCGGCACCGGCAAACTTGGTCAAAACAGACGTGACGGTTGCGGGCAATGACGGCAAAATCACGGGCGTAACCACAGCCATGGAGTATAAGCTATCCTCGGCCGCAGACTACACGGCGGTAACGGGTACCAGCATAACGGGTCTTGCGCCGGGTACAT
>BNZR01000062.1 GCA_026001245.1 Clostridia bacterium | reverse complement strand
CCGCCTTACCCGCAAGCACCCCAAAAGCCCCGTTTACTGACATCCCCGCTTGGGCGGCCAAAACCTACGGCAACCTATACGCCCTCAACCTTGTTCAGGGCGTGGGCGGCAACAAATACGATGCCGGGGTTTACGGGCGCGATTGTCGCGTACAGCATGGCCTCGCCCAAGTACGCCGCGCTCTCTTCGGACTTGCCCGTGGTGTCGTTCCACACCGAGCGGCCCTGCACCGCGTCGCCTATGGCGGCGGTTACTCTGGCGTCAAAGCCCAGCACGTCCGCGCCCGCGTGGTCTTTTTTCTGGAACGGGATTTTAAGCTCGACGGTGTAGTCCTTGCCGTCCTGCTTGACCTTGGCTTCGACTCCCGTGGTGTCGCTGCCCGTCAGCGTGCCGTCCATGCCCACTCTGAACCAACGGTCGTTCGCGTCATAGGTCTCGGATTTTTCGCCGCCCTCGTCAATGAAGAATTCGATTCCGGCCAGCGGATTGTCCTCCGCGTTTCTGGCCGTGGCCAGCACATACAGATTGTCTTGATCCCACAGCAGTTTGAACTTGCCGGACTGCACGTCCCAAGCCTGCAGCATGGTGTTGATGTCCAAGGGTTTATCGTCGTCCGTGGTCGCGTCCCATTTCCACACCGCGTCAATGTCGCCGTCGATTACAGGCGTGCCGAATTTCACGTTGGCAAGCTTGGTAGTAGAGGGGCGGCTTGCGTCAAGCAGGAATTTGTCGGGGTCCAGCAACGCCGTGTAGGCGGTTTTTGCGGTCAGGTCCTTGTTAAAGGGCAGGGCGTGCTTGTTATACAGCCAGCCCGCGTCCATGTTGTCGCCCAAGCCCCAAATGGTTATGCGCCCGGCGTGTTCGCCGTACTTGCGGTACACCTGGAACAGCTCCGCGTACTTCACGGCCTGCGCCTGCTCCTCGATTTCGGGGATACCGGCCTCGTCGGTGCTGGTTTCAACGTCCAGCTCGGTGATGCTGAATTCCATGCCCGCCGCGATGATTTTTTCGATGGTTGCGGCTTCGTCAGAGGCGTTGGTCAACAGCTTGTCGTGCGCTTGCAGGCCGATACCCTGCACCAGCAAGCCGGTGCCGCCCTCGGCCTTCCACTTGTCGTTGACGGCTTTAACAACCGCCAGAACGCCGTCCGCTTTTGCGGCGTTGTCCATGTTGTACTCGTTGTAGTACAGGATAGCGTCCGGGTCGGCGGCGCGGGCGAACTTAAACGCGTCGTAGATGTAGTCCTCGCCGCTTTCATCGCCCGTCGCGCCGTTGGCGTAGGCCACGTACCACGGGGCGTTCGTGCGCAGCTTGCTGGTCGCGTCGTCAACGGCTTCGTTGACCACGTCCCAGGATACGACCTTGCCCTTGAAATGCCCGGCCACGGTGGAGATGTATTTCTCTAAATTCGCCTTGGCCTCGGCGCGGGTCAGCCCCACGTTAAGCCAGTCGGGCGACTGCTGGTGCCACACCAGCGTGTGGGCGTGGATTTTTAAGCCTGCGGCGGTCAGGGTTTCCAGCATTTTATCGGCCGCCGTGAAATCGTACTGATCCTTGGCGGTAGAGATAAGATTGGGCTTCATCTCGTTGCCGAAGGTGATAATCGAGTAGTGGTGCTTGATAAACTCGATGATATCGGTGTTGTCAACCTGCGTGGCGGTGGCCGCCGCGCCCAGCACGAAGTCGCTTGCGTAGACCTCTTTCAGGGGCTTAAGCGTCAGGTCGGGGGAAACGCCGCCGGATTTGATTATGGTAAGGTCGTCAATGTAGAAATCCGTTAGCGAGCCTACGGTTTCGACATATACGCCGCGCCAGCTTTCGTCCGCGCCCATTGTGAACGAGCCGCTCATCTTAAACCACCCGTCGTCTGCGGTTTTGGTGGCGTTTGCGATATAGCTGTAAGGACCGCTGGCGCCGCCCTGCGTAGACAGATGGAACTCGACCGCCGCAGGCGACGGGCTTTTGACCCAAACGGTGAAGTCATACTCGGCGTTGGGCTCGACGTATTGCTCGATGTGCAGCATGGTGCCGTTCCACTCTTTGGTACGCTCCGTGATTTTAAGGCTGTATTCGCCATTGTGCGCCTCCTCCTTGGTGGCCTCTACAACAGATTTGTCGCGGGTTTCTTCGGGGTCGTTTTCGCTGGCGCGGTTGGTAAAGCCCATAACCGTGCCGTCCTCAAAGCCCACGGGGGCGAAGACCTCAACGGCATCCGCCGCAGTGACGGAAAACGGAATCAGCGCAGCCGTGAGCAACACGGCCACAGCGATTGCAAAAAATCTTTTCATCTGATTTACTCCTTCAATTTCAAGTGCGGCGGGACTACTCCTTAACGCCGCCGATGGTCAAGCCTGTGACGAAGTAGCGTTGCAGGAAGGGGTATACGATTAGAATAGGAACCGTGGTGGCTATGGTAATCGCGGCGCGAAGCGTTGTCGGGGTGACCGAGGGGCCAAGCCCCGCCCCCGCCTCGCCCGGAGTGCCGTATGAGCTTAACGTACTCATGGCGCTGGCCAGCAGCTTTTGCAGCTCGTACTGTACAACAGTCCATTTAATGCCTTGGTTGTTATACAGCAGCGTGTCAAACCACGCGTTCCAAGTGCCTACCGCCACGAACAGCGCGATTGTGGCCAGCACGGGGACTATCAGCGGCAGGACGATTTGGAAGAAGATCCGGAAATCCCCCGCGCCGTCTATTCGCGCCGATTCCATCAGGCTTTCGGGCAAGGCCTTTATCTGCGTTCGCATGACGATAAGGTTAAAAGCGCTGATGATACTGGGAACCCAGTACACCTGGAACGTGCCGATCATGTGCAAATCCTTTATCAGCATGTAGTTGGGGATAAGCCCCGCGTTGAAGTACATGGTAAGCACGAAGATAACCGTTATCGGCTTTGCCCAGATATACTCCTTGCGGCTGATTGCGTAGGCCAGCATGGCTGTGAAGAACAGGTTAAGCACAACCTGAACAACCACGCGCAACGCGCTGACAAAGAACGCCCGCGACAGCGCGTCCTGATTGAACACCACGCGGTACGCGTCTGTGGAGAAGATACGCGGGAAAATACCTATGCCGCCCTTAACCGCGTCCTTGCCGTCGTTGAACGACAGCGCAAGCGTGTTCAGCATGGGGTACAGCATGATTACGGAAAGGATTAACAGCAAACCGATGTTGATGGTGTTGAACACCACGGGTTCAAGTCTATGTCGTTTCATCACTTCGCCCCCCTATATCAGCTTCTCTTCGCCGAGCTTGCCGGCAAGAGTGTTGGCGAACATGATAAGCGCGACGCTTACAACGGTTTTAAAGATACCCGCCGCCGTGGCCAGCGAATACTGCCCCATATTTATGCCGTATTTAAGCACGAATATGTCGATAGTTTCGGCGGTATCCACCACAATGCCGTTGCCCAAGAAGTATTGAATCTCGAAGCCCGCTTCAAGCACGAAGCCCATGTTCATAATCAGCAGGATTACGATAGTGGGGCGGATACTGGGCAGTGTGATACTCCACATCTTGCGGTAGCGGTGCGCCCCGTCTATCTCGGCGGCCTCGTACAAGGTGGGGTCGATACTGGTCATCGCCGCAAGGTAGATTATAGTGTTCCATCCAAGCTCTTTCCATAGGTGCGACCCCGCGACAATCCCCCAAAAGTATTCGGGCTTAGCCAAAAACTCGATGGGCTTTGAGATGATATGCAAGTCCATCAGCACTTGATTTATCACGCCGCCGCTGGCCGGGGCGGAAAGCATTGTGGCCGTCAAGCCCGCAACGACTATCCATGACAAAAAGTGCGGCATGTAGGTGATGTTTTGGATTACGCGCTTAAGGCCGATGTGCCGCACCTCGTTTAGCATAAGAGCCAGCAGTATCGTGCAGACAAAGCCCACGGCCAGTGTCAGCACGGCTTGCCCCAGCGTGTTGAACACGTCGCGCACAAATTTTTCGCCCTGAAGACCCGTGAACAGCGACTTGAATACGTCAAGCCCGACCCATTGTTGCTTCCACCAATCCTGTATGCGGATGTTGTAGTTCTGAAACGCCATCGTCCAGCCGGTTAGCGGGACGTACGCGAACAGGATTTTATACAGGAGGAGAGGGACGCTCATTACGATAAGCGTCCTCTGATTCCACAGCGTTTCCCAAACGCTTCTTCTGTCTCGTACCATCTCAGCTTAACAGAGCTATGCGGTCGGCAATACCCTTGTCAACCACCTCAAGGTAGGCGGCGGTGTTGATTCTGCCGAAGTCGTTCAGGTATTCCGTCCACACGCCCTCAAATTCGCCGGGCTTGGCGATTATGGCGCGGGGATAGTACTTAACCCACATGTCAACCATCTGCTGGCTGACCTGTTGCGCCTCCGAGCCATCCTCCTTGGTGATGTTCCAGCAGGGGTACCAAACGGGGTTATCCTTGGGCTGGTTCAAAAAGTCGCGCCAGGTTTTTTTGTTATACTTGGCCAAGAAGTTTTGGTCGTATTCCGACAGCGATACGAAGAATTCCTCGGGCTGGTCGCCGGGGCCGTAGGCGTTGCCGTCAGAGTAGGTGCCTTGGTGCTTGGGCAGCAGGTCGTTCAGGGCGGCCAGCTGATGGTCGGCCTTGTAGACCAAGTCTTCGCCCTGCTTGCGCTGGTCGGCGGTGCGATAGAAGCGCCCCTCTTCGTTGACCTCGTAGTCCTGACCCTCGATGCCCCACGCCAAGCGTTTCTGCCATTTTTCCGTCAGCATTTCGTTTAAAAACGCCACGGCCACTTCGGGCTGTGTGCTGCTTACGGACACGCCGAAGCCTTGGTTGATGTTCATAACCTCGCGGTCAAGGTACCACGGCTCGATGCCGTCAAAGGTCGGCATGACGGGAACCCACGTGCGATCGTAATCACCGGACGCGACAAGCGCGTCGTACGCGCTTTGACTGCTCCAAAATTGGTCGAAGAAGCCCAGCACGTTGCCCTGACCCAGCTTGGCCAAATAGCCGTCCAGCGTTTGGGTAAAGCTTTCGGCGTCGACCAGACCCTTGTTGTACTGCTCGTTTAGGAAGCTGAACCAACGCTTGGAGTAATCGGTGGTGGCGAACAGCGAGGCCTTGTTGTTTTCGTCAACGGTAACATCGCCGTTGTTCGGCCAGCCCATAAGGTGCATGGGGACGTTGGTCATGCCCCACTCGCGGCCGGTTACGGCCAAAATCTCGAAGCCGATGGTGTCCTTGCCGCCGATTTGCGGGTATTTGTTCTTGTAGTTTTCGATTAGCTCGAAGAATTTTTCGATGGTCATGTTGTCAAGGCTGGGGTAGCCCGCGTCTTCAAGCACGGCCTTTTGAATCATGAACGAGGGTGCGCCGTATGAGCGTCCGCCCGTGATTTCGCCGTAATAGCGGTTGTAGTTGGGCAGTATGTAGATGTGCTTATTGCCGTCGCCCACCGCGCCCGCGTCATAGGCCAGGTTGTTCCAGTAGGGCTTGACATGCTCCGCCAACAGCGGGGCGACTTCTGGTTTAAGGTATTTGTCCAGCGGAATCAACGCGCCGCCCGTTATAAAGCGTGCGTTTTGGTCGGTTGTGCCGATAAGATCCGGGAACTTGCCGCCGGCCAGCATAGTGCCGACAATCTGCGTGGCGTTATCGGGGGTAACGATGGAGTATTCCAGCGTGATACCCAGCTCCTCTTTAAGAAGCTTGTCAAGGACGTTGTCCTTATTAGGCTGTTGGTTGTTTGTGGTCAGCCAGACCGTAAGGGTATGCGGGTTGTCGGGGGACAGCACGGGTAGTGTCCCCGCCGTGGTGTCGTCAGACGGATTGTTGCCGGTGGGCGTTTCGCCGTTGCTGCTGCAAGCCGCAAGCGACAGGCAAAGCACCAGCGCGGACAGCATTGCGATGATTCTTTTCATACTCAAACCTCCTGTTTTGTTTTTGCGTGTACGAACACACAAAATATCTCTTGTTTAATTATAATGTACAATCTGTGAACAGTCAAGGGGGTAAAGCAAGAAAATTTATGGGACATGCGTCGCGCAGGAACAAGAAAATGCAGGAGCAGACAAGACGGAGGGAAAACGCGGGCGATTAATAATCGCCCCTACTTGACAAGCCGCGCCTTTCGTGGTATAATCAAGGCCTTGAGTGAACCGGACAGTCGCGCGCGCAGCGCCGAAAGGCCGCGTCGTGAGGAAAGTCCGAGCTTCGTAGGGCAAGGATAGCGGATAACGTCCGCCGAAGGCGACTTCAGGACAAGTGCAACAGAAACAAACCACCCGGGCAGATAACAGATAACGGATAACGGATAACAGATAGGGGACGCGTCCATATCTGTAATCTGATATCTGTTATCCGTTATCTGTCCGGGAACGGGTGGAAAGGCGAGGTAAAGGCTCACCGGTCGGTCGGGAACGATACGACCCTGTAAACTCTATCCGAAGCAACACCGCGGAGGGGCATTGTGGGGTAGCCCGCCCCGCCCCATGGAGGTGGCGTGAGCCGTTCGGCAACGGGCGGCCCAGATAGATGACTGTCAAACACAGAACTCGGCTTACAGATTTACTCAAGAACAAAAACCCTCTCCTAAACGGAGAGGGCTTTTTGACGTCTGTATTCTTCAAGTGTGCCTTCAAATTTTACTCTTCCGAAGCGCATGAAGTCCATCGGCTTTGTCCAGTGTTCGGGTTCGCGCCAGCGGTTCGTGCGGTTTAGCAGGTGGGATACGAACTGCGAGCAGAAGTAATAATTATTGGGGCGCACTATGGGGATCCCGGTCAAAAACGCGGTAAGCCCCAGTATATTGTAGCGGTACACGTCGCGCCGCGCCAGAAAGACCTCCAGTTCGTCGCGCACGGCGGCAAATTCCTCGTCGGTTACCTCGATATCCAGCACGCAGAAGCCGCAACGCGAAAAGTCCTTCCAAATGCCGCGATCCAGCCGTTCCTCGATAAAGCCCGCGTTGAAGATATTGTACCGCGTCTTGCGGGCGAACGAATACAGCACGTCCAGCGATTCGTCAAACGAGATGGACGCGTGGTTATACTTGTCGCCGGAGAGCAGCTTCAGCCCCCGCGACACCAAGGTTTTGCTTTGTAACAGCGTGATATAGATGTGCTTCACTTAAACGTTTCCCCTCCTTGTACATATCCTGTTCACATATTATTATACCACAGGAAAATTACAATACAATAGTACCAACCTTAAAAAAATCTTAAAAAATCCTTGAAAAAAGCTTTTATATGTGCTAGAATGGGAGAGCAACGCGTTATTAGAGAGGGTGGAGTCAATGAACGAGGAACATAAACTGCAAAATTACACCGAGATTATCGTGTCGAATCGTGTCGCGGAGCTGCTGCCGGGGCAGGACGTTTGCGGTTGCGAGCAATGCCGGCTGGACATAATCGCGCTCGCGCTTAACAATCTGCCGCCGCATTATGTCGTTACCACCAAGGGGCAGCTGTTCGCCAAGCTGGAAAGCTTCGAGGCGCAGGAGACCGTGGACGTTACAATGGAGATCACCAACGCCATAGAAAAGGTCAAGTCGCGCCCGCGCCACCCGAAAACTTAAATTTCATACGAGTCAAAATTGATTCTAAAGCGACGGCTAGCGCGTCTATGTCGCCGCGTGTGTTTTCCGCGCTTAAGCTTACGCGCAACGCCCCGTCAACAATAGGCTTCGGCAATTTTTGCGACAGCAACACCGCCGAGCCGCGCCCCTTGGAGCAGGCCGCGCCCGTTGACACGCAAACCCCCGAATCCGACAGCATGCGCTGTACCACAGGCCCGGGACAACCCGCAAACGCGAACGCCAGTATGTGCGGCGCGGCGTACGGCGGGATTATTGTAGCGCCCATGGCGCACAGCCTGTCGCGGGCGTAGAGCAATAGGTTGCGGTCGGGCGGGGCGTAGCTTTTTATGGCCGCCGCCATCGCCGCGATTATCGGTACGGCCTCCGTACCCGAACGC
>BNZR01000061.1 GCA_026001245.1 Clostridia bacterium | reverse complement strand
GGGAAGTAATCCTTGAACTTTACTAGATTGACGCGCTCCGTATCTGTTCGTTTCGTCAGTATTGCGTCAATGTCCTCGCCTGTCAACCCTCCATTCTGCGACGTTTTTTTCAAAGGGCTGAAAGCTTTTATTCAATTGCCGTGTGTTATGAAGTATCGGCCAAGAATTCATCGCCCTCCAGCTTCAACTTTTCCAATTCCTGCTTGAACAGCTGAGCGGAGTGCTTCCAACCCAATATTTGGCGCGGATAGTCATTTATCCAGTCTTCAATGCGCTGGATGTCGGCGACGGTGTAATTTTCGATTGGTGTTCCTTTGGGAATATGCCGCCGAATCATCTTGTTGATATTTTCGTTCGTGCCGCGTTCGCAGGAACTTTGCGGGTGGCAATTTGGAGCAACTTCCCGCCCATGTGGCGTAAAGTGTCCGCTTTCTTGGCAAGAGAACCATCAAGGATTGCAAGTGTGTAATCAAAATCGGCGAATTTGCGGTGCTCTTCCTCCCAAACGCCGAGGATGCTTAGCGGCGCGACTATGAGCGTTTTGCGAATGAGTTTGTTAAGGTAGAGATTGCCCTCAATCGCAATTGATGTGATACTTTTCCCCAGACCCATTTCCATGAGTAGCGCGTAGCCACGGCTCGTTATACTTGTGGGTTTGCCGTTCTCGTCAAGTTTGGGTGGAGCGGTTTCGTCAAAGGCATCAAGTGCGGCGTTGTAGGTGGCGATTTGGTGTGCGAAAGGTGCGGCGCGGATGGGCATTGCATTTGGATTCCGTTGTGCTTCATTCATTGTGCGTGTCCTCCTAAGCGTAAGCGTTAAGCAAAGTCTGCAGGGTGGCGGCGGTATCTCTGTCAACGGCGTTCATCGCCGTGTATATGGCGTTTATCTGAACTTGGCTCAAAATATGGCGATGCGCGTGTCTGAAATTTTGCATATACACGCCGCCCTTGTTGCCTTGCTCCGTCATAATCGGATACCCTCTATCAACCGTAAGAACCGCCAAATCGCGTTTTATCGTGCTGATTGACGCTCCGAGTGCGGAAGCGAGATACGGAATTGTCGTTCTTTCGCCGCCCATCAAAATGGTAGCATTTCCTCTCGGCGTTCGTCGGTACTCACGGTTGATTCACCCCCTTTCGCTTTGTTTTCTAAAGTCTAACAGTCAAACAGTTCACCATTTGGACTGTTTGAAAAAGTTTTTTAAGAAATTTTTATTGGTCCGCCCTTCGACTGAAAATTGGGTTTTTCGCTATTTTGTCGTTGACTTTATAAGACGAGTGTGTTATAATGTAAGGGAATGTATTTTCACGACTTGCTATCGGGTTAACTGATAAGTGTCCTGCCGCAATGTCGATGTGACACTCAACTCGATGATTCAATTATAAAATATTTGGATTTCTTGTGCTGAGGGTTACGGAACGGTTTGGAACAGTAAGGAACAACTTCACTTGAAAGGGGTGGCATCGAATGGAGTTTTATGAGTTTGCAAATATGCTTTCTCCCTTTTTAAGTGCGGGTAAAAACACAGACGGATTCGTTGTTGCTCTAATCAACGCCATTATGAAAAAGCCGCGCACAAAGATTGAAAAGGAAGATGCCGCACAAGGCCATTACTACCCTTATAAAATAGGTGAAAATGCTCGGCTTTTACGTTACATCTATGAAGGCGACCGAAACATCGTCGCCGACAAAGCAAAAATGATTATCAAGCGCATAAACAGTGACAGCAAAGAAGAATTCGAGAATCTTATTTGGAACATATCCGATGTAGGGCGGGAGCAATTAATCAAAACTGTGCGAAATCACGGAATTGATGTCGAACCAACCGATATGCCGAACAGACTAACGGAAATGTTTGTTGACATACTCAATGAGATTGCGGCAGGGAAAAACGGCGGCAGGAAGTCGCGTAAGCCAACGGACGGCTTAACTGAATTTTCCAATGAACTATCCGTTTCCGCTGAAGACCTGTTGCGTTTGTTTGAGGAAGTCGGCGGGCGTTGTATGTACCCTGAAAATGGCAAGACGTGTGATGACCAGTTGATAATTGAAAGCGGCAGCAATCAACAGCGCAACACAGGCATTGTTGATGTACTGCCGCAAGATATACTTGATGTGGTTGGGACAGAAGACTTCGAGGCGTTATGTGCGTTGGCGGATATAGGCGATTCCACGTTTGACGCTTGGAGCAAGTTGCGGAAAAATAAAATCCTGCTTTGTAAAAAGCACGCAGAAATGTATAAAGCAGATAAGGGTTTCACATATGTGTTTGACCTTGCTAAAATTAAAAGTCAACTTGCACTCTCTGCTGATATCGATACGATAAAACGCACTTCAAAAATTGACAGTAGTATTGAAGATGTTTTGCGTGTTATCTCTTGCCAGACCGATGAGGAGATTGCCGAGTCACAGCGAAAACTTGCTGAAATGGGGAAAACCACCGAACTTCGGTATAGTCCGCTGCGCATAACGCAGAAGATTCCTAACGATATGGACAACCTTTCGCTTATCCGTGACATTCGCCGCGATGTTCAAGAGCATTACTGTTTTATTGAAGAAACGTTCAAGCGATTAAAGGACGAACCCATTCCGCTCGGCAAGAAACGCATTAAGTTTACGATGATAGCCGAACAAATACAGGACTTTTGCGATACGATGCTCGGCAAACAATCACGGCAAAGCATATTCAATATAATTGTAGACTGGATAGCGGAGCAAGCGAAAACGGACGATAAATCAACCTGCCGCATAGTAGCGTCATTCTTCGTTCAGAATTGTGAGGTGTTCAACGATGCATATGCCCGATAAAGTTACCACATATGACGAGAGCATCTTGCCGTACTTTTCGCTAATACTCGGCATCTTGAAAAACGGCGACACGTCCGCAACTAAACTATTTGCCACGGTTAGAAACAGACTAAGTGCTGATTTGCAATTGTTCGTTGAGGCGTTAGACGCGCTTTTTGCTCTGCGGCAGATAGCTTTCCGAGATGATACGGAGGAATTGACTTATGTTGGTGGAAATTCAATCTGACGATTTCAAAACGCAAGGCGAGCCTATTATTTTTCGCGAGGGGCTTAACACGATATTCGGCACCGGAAACGATGTCGGCAAAAGCACGTTCTTAACGGTGCTTGGCTTTGTGTTCGGCGAGAACAGATACTCGAACCTTGCGGATATCAAAGCTCGTTTCAAATACAGCCAACATAAGATTAATTTTACATTCAAGTTTTATGACGGCGAGCATAAATTCACTCGCGAATTTTGGAACAGCGGCGTAGTCAGCGTATGCAAAGGTACATACGCCGAGGTTGAACGCACAATTTCCATCGATGACTACCGCCAATTCCTATTTGACCACTATAAGATGGACGTTTTCGGCGCGCCGTTTCACAAGATTGTGGGGCGGTATATTCGGATAATGGCAAAAGGGAATATTATAGGCAATAATCCGCTCAAAGCATCAGCAAACGAAACCAAAGATACATCTATGAGCGCGTTGTTAAAGTTGTTTGGATTTTATAGAAATCAAGAGGAATATGAAGAAGTTCAAACATTAAAAAGCGATGAAACCCAAAAGCGAGATATGTATAAATTTTATGAACAAGCACAAAAAATGGGTGTGCCGGAATTCTCATCCGACTTTACGCTAACTCCGATTGAACATTACGCTAATCAACAAAGAATACAGCAACTGGAAAACGATATTGCTCGGCTGACCAAGGGTGAATTCTCCCCGGAAGAACTATTTAGCTCAACCGAAGCGCGTCAAATGATAGATACACTTGAAACAGAACGTGAAAAAATCGAAAGACGAAAAGTTTACTACGAAAGCAAACTCGCCAGAAATGACGAATATCTCGGCATAAAGAGCGGTGCAATCACTGATGATTTCGATGAATTGCGCACATTTTTCCCGAACGCAGAATTGCACTTAATAGGTGAGATACAAGGATTTCATCGAAAATTACAGACTATATTATGCGATGAATTCGCAAATGCGAGAAGCTACTATCTGTCTGCCATTAACAGCGCGGAACGTGATATAGCCGATTTCAACTCCCGTATTGCGCATATTGCGGAAGAAAACGAAATCCCAAACGTCAGCGCAAGAATTGCACGGCGTACAAGCGAAATCAGTATCGAGCTGGAACGGCTGCGCAGAATTAACGATGGTTACGACAAAGCTCAAAACAGCGGTGAAGTTCATCGCGCGGCAGAGAGCAGGCTTGTAGAACGCACGAGCGAGCAACTTGGTGTTATTGAAAGCGCAATAAACACCGAAATGTCCCGCATACTTGCTGAAATGAGCGACAGCCCGTTAAATGCCCCTCGCCTAAAAATCAAGGGCATCAGTGATTATCAATTTGCGACAGGCAGAGGAACAGGCACGGCGTTGCGCGGACTTGTATTATTCGACCTTTGCGTTCTCCACACACGGTGTCTGCCCATTTTGGTTCACGATTCACAAGTTTTCGATTCCATATCACCAAAGCCGTTCGCTACAATTACCGAGGCGTATCGCAACTGTCCGTCCGGCAAGCAGATATTCATTGCTGTTGACGAAAAAGGCGATTACAGAAAATTGCTTGAAGATACGATACGCCTTGAATTATCGGAAGACAATGGCGCGTTATATGGCGAGCAGTTCGACAGTATTCCACCGCAACTGTCGTTTGAACTCGACGACCCCGCAGACGAAGAATAACCGCAAAGGAGGCACACCAATGCCCATATTAACTTGGCTCGGCAAAGATAAAGTCATAAACCACCACCAAAACGTGCCGTATCGCATACTCGAACCGCAGTACACGCACGGCGACAGCGACACCGGCAATATGCTCATACACGGCGACAACCTTGACGCTCTCAAAGCATTGTTGCCGCGCTACGAGGGGCGCATTAAGTGCATATACATCGAAATAATAACCCCGTCTTTGATACAATTTGACGTTTCCTTTTTGCCCGAAATTCAAAAGGGTGCAAGGTTCATAAAAAGGGTGCATTTGCACCCAACGGAATTTAGAAACGTCAAAAGGTTTGGAAACACTACCACAATAGCGGCTTAAATACATATAAGGGTAAGGAGGGATATTCCATGGACAGTCAACTAACCGAACAACAGGTATTGCACCAACTAAATATTCCGGATTTCAGGCATATAACAAAGGATAAGGTTATGACTTTTGCCTCTATGCTACAGAATATGGAACCTGAAGTTGCAAAGAAAGCATTAGAGCAATTCCCTGACTTTGCCAAAATGACTTTACAAGCATTGACTGACTATAAAGGAGTTATGGAAAAGGCACTGGAAGACAATTCAGCAAGTAGCAAGCAGTGCTTCGACGTATACAACATGGTACTCGGTACATTAAAAGACTGTGTGGAAAAAGAAAATTTGCCTTTTGAAGAGAAGAAATATTACTTAGATAAAATGATGGAAGTTACAAAAATAGCTGACAGCAAAGATACAGAGAATAAAAAGTTCATCTGGAAAATTGCGTCTACTGGGGCGTTGGCTGTTATAGCGATTGTCGGTATTAGTGCGAGTATCCTTGGCGGCAACACGAATATTAAGTTGCCAAAACCAAAACTATAAAATGTATGGAGGTATGATCTATGGAATGTGCAAATTGTGGAAACGAGGATTCCAACACTCTCTGGGATGAAGGAGATACGTTTTATTGTTCAAAATGCTTTCATCGAACACTGGTGGGACTAAATATTGATGATTTGGTAGAATGTCCCTATTGCCATGAAATGCGTGATAGAAAAGCAATGTATTGTAGTCA
Source organism: Clostridia bacterium (assembly GCA_026001245.1). The sequence continues at coordinate 2,175 of BNZR01000061.1, read as the reverse complement.
TTGCAATACGGCGTGGGGGTCAACCTAAAATAACTCGCTAAAAGGCGAGCTGGTGTGATGTCCAGTTATGCCTGTATCTCCGCGCCGTTCTTGAATGTGAACCGCACGTCGCTTTCCTTATAGACCGTGGCATAGTCTACGAGCGTGTACCAGAGCCGCTCGTCAAACTCGGTTATAAACCCGTCCTGCTTTTGCAATTCGGCGATAAAGGCGTCCATCATCTCGCCGCGAGCCTTCCGCTCCGAGATTAGACCTGTGACCTCATCGTACCGAGCCTTCACCTTGTCGAAGCGTGTGACCAGCCCGTCGTAGCGTTCTTGGTACTCCGCTTGGTCGAGAGCGACGCGGGCGTTCTCCTCGATGTATTTCTGCATCAGTTCCGCGACCACCGACAACTCGCTTTTGAGTTCCTTTTCCTCGGCTTCAATATCGGCGGTGGAAAAGAGCGCGTCCCGTACCGTGGCGAAGTTGGCGATAATCTCGTTTTTGTCGGCGAGCAGCTTGTTGACCGCCGAGGCGAAAAGCGACTTGATTGATTCCTCGTCGAGGTTCGGCGTCTTGCATTTTCCGTCGTTCTTGAACTTGTGATTGCATTGCCAGATTGTCCGTCGGTACTTGGTGTTGCTGTGCCAGACTTTTGAGCCGTACCAGCCGCCGCAGTCGCCGCATTTAATACGGCTTGCGAATAGCCCGACCCCGCTGTGGCGGTTCTTGCCGGGTTTGCGCCGAGCCATTTCCTGTTGAACCATCTCGTAGACGAGCGGCTCGATGATACCCTCGTGAGAGTTTTCCACATAATATTGCGGTATCTCGCCTTCGTTCATCTTTTTCTTTTTGGTCAGGAAGTCCACCGTGTAGCTTTTTTGGAAACGGTGCTTGATATTGATAAAATGCACCGCTCGGCTGTGTCTTTTAACGATTACACTTGAAAATGCACCGCTCGGATTAAAAATGCACCGAAACCACCTGAAATTTAACGATTACCTGAGAGCATAAAAAAACAGCCCATGCTTCACATCGCACGAGCCGTTTCTAATCTATATTCACACTGTGACTTCACTGCCGTTCTTAAACTTGAATGTCAGCTTTCCGTCCACGCCGACCGTCACGCTCTCGACCGTAGCCGCCCAAAGGTTCTCGTCCCAGTCGGTGATAACCGTTTCTTGTTTCTTGATATCCCGAATGAAGACCTCAAGCACTTTGCTCTTGCCGAGGCACTCCGTTTTCAGTTTGTCGAGTTCCTCCAGCCGCTTGGTGGCTTCGACGTGGCGGTTGAGGTACTTGCCATTCCTTTCTGACCACTCCGATTGGTCGATGACCTCACGGGCGTTGGTCTGTATCGCTTGCCGCGCCAAGCCCTCGACAACCTCGACTTCTTGCTCCAGTTCGGCAATTTCATTATCAATATCAGTCGTATCGCAAAGCATAGCCTGAACCGTCCGGCAATCCTCTATGAGACCGTCGCGAAAGGTCATCAGCTGATTAAACGCCTTTATGAATCCCGCCATCAGATTCTTCTCATCGACCTGCGATGTATGGCAATCGCGCTTGCCGCGCTTGTTGTAGCGGTCATTGCACCGCCACACAATCTGTCGCCACTTGGTATTGCTTTGCCACACTTTCCGTCCGAAAAACGCTCCGCAGTCACCGCAGATGATTTTCGTAGAGAACGGCGTCTGGCAGCTTATAGGGCGGCCGAGTTCTTTCCGTCTGGCAATTTCGGCTTGCACCGCATCCCACTCGTCGGGCGGTATTATTGCGGCGTGACTATCCTCAATATAGTAGCTTGGCAGCTCGCCATCATTCGGCTTGGTGGCTTTCGTGAGGTAATTGGTGGTGTAGGTCTTTTGCAGGCGTTTGGAGCCGCGGTGGGTTTCGTTGGTGAGAATGTTGCGGATTGTGGCAAGCGACCATTTGTCCTTGCCGGTGGGCGACGGCGTTCCTTGAGTCGTGAGGATTTTGGCAATCGCCGAGTAGCTTTTGCCTTCCATGAATAGGCGGTAGATTTGACGGACAATTTCAGCTTCTTCGGGTACAATTTCGGGCAAGCCGTCCTCGCCCTTGCGGTATCCGAGGAAAGCAGACCACGGTAGGCTGATGTTCCCGTCTGACATGGATTTACGTTTCCCCCAAGTGACATTGTCCGATAAGGAGCGTGACTCCTCCTGCGCGAGG
>BNZR01000060.1 GCA_026001245.1 Clostridia bacterium | reverse complement strand
CCGAATAACTGCCAAATTTCCTGCCCGACTAAGTGCAAGTTGATAGTGACTTCCTCGCTGTGGAGCAATTCAAAGCCCTCCAAGACATCGAGCTTTTCCTGATTGCGTGTCGGAGTTTCATACAGAGACTGTTTGAACTCGAACAAACGTCAAAGGCGTGTCCCTCAGAGCAAGACCACACGCCGCCGACAGATGTCAGCGGACGTTCGGTGGCGTTTTTCGCGCGGCAGACAGGACAGAGCCAAAACATAGCAATCACCCATAACCATTATAACATCGTAGTCAAGATTTCGTCACGTCCACATTGATTTCCGTGCCGTCGCGGAACAGCACAACCACGTTGCTCTCGCTGTTGACCGTCATCTTCTCAACCGTGGCAACGAAAAGCGGCTCGTCAAAGTCGGTCAGCACCTCATCGCGCTTGGCAAGCTCGGCAAGAAATAAATTGAGCCGCTCCCTGCGTACAAGCACCGACTGGCGTTGCTCGGTCAACTCAGCGAGCTGTGTTTTTTGCCTGTCATACTTGGTGGCGAGTTCGGCGAAACGATGCTCGTACTCGTCTTGATTAAGAGCTTTTCGGGCGTTCTCGTCCATCGCCGCCTTGATTAACTCATAGGTTTCCACACTCTCGGCGTTCAGTTTGTCGCGTTCCGCGTCCAGCGCCGCCGTGTCAGTGATTTCCGCGACTATCGTTTCGTATTCGGCGAAATAGTAGTCCTTGCCCGATAAAATCTCGTTGAATGCCGTGATAAACGCATACTCAAGTTGCTGTTCCGTCAAGTGCGGTGATTTGCATTGCGCTCCGCGTGAGATGCCGTCAGCGCGTTGATATTTGGCGTTGCACCTCCATACAATCTTGCGGTATTTCGTGTTGCTGCTCCACACTTTCTTGCCGTAAAAGTGGCCGCAAACGCCGCAAATCACGCGACCGGAGAATATATGCGTGGTGTTTCGACCTACCCCTGTTTCGCTGTTGCGCCGCACCTCGTCCTGCACAAGGTCGAATGTTTCGCGGCTGATTATGGCGGGGTGACTGTCCTCCACGAAAAACTGCGGCAGTTCTCCGTGGTTTTTCAGCATTTTGTGCGTCAAAAATGACTCGCAGTAGGTCTTTTGCGAGATATTACAACCACAATATTTTTCATTGCCGAGTATGGATATAATCGTCCTCGCTGACCAGTTTTTATAGCCGCGCGGCGTGAGAACTTTTTTCGTTGTAAGGTGTTGCGCTATGGCGTTCGCCGACTTGCCGTTGAGGTACATTTTGTAGATGAGCCGCACAATCTTCGCCTCGGACTCCACAATTCTCGGAGTGCCGTCCTCGCCTTTTTCGTATCCGAGGAAGTTGCCGTAACACATAAACACCTTTCCGTCAGCCATAGCTTTTCGTTTACCCCAAATGACGTTCTCACTGATAGATCTGGACTCTTCCTGCGCTAAGCTGCTCATAATAGTTATAAGCAGTTCGCCTTTCGCGTCGCTTGTATCGATGTTTTCTTTCTCAAAAATTACGAAAACACCTTTTTCTTTGAGTTGCCGAATTACAGTCAGACTGTCTACTGTGTTACGCGCGAAGCGACTGACTGATTTCGTCAAAATCAAATCTATCTTGCCGTCAAGTGCGTCTTTTATCATACGGTTAAAGCCGTCACGTTTCTTGGTGGAGGTGGCCGAAATACCCTCGTCGGCATACAAATTGACGTACTCCCACGCGGAATTATTTTTGATTAAATTAGTGTAATAATCCCCCTGCGCGGCGTAACTGCTCTGCTGTTCCTCAAGTACCGTGCTTACCCTCGCGTATGCCGCGACACGCTTCTTTCGCGGAGCGGCAATCGCCGCTTTTGTCTGGAGGTCGATAGTCGGCGGCAACATCGTAACTTTACTCGCTTTTGGCATTTTCAGCATTCCTCTCTATCGTTTTTTGCCGTGCGGCGGCTTTCATTTCATCCGTCCATGATTCACTCCGAGAGCGGTCTTGCCATGTTTTGTGTATGATTTCACCGTTTTTCATGACAAAAGTTAAGTGATTGGCTTGCGGAACTCGGATTTCTGTGATAGAATCTATATCACCAAGTTCGGCAACCAAATCTTCCAGTACGTTTTCAGGTATGCGCTTTGCGGGGCAAACATCGCGGCCGTGTTCCAAAAACGTACCGCACTGCCAAAAATGCTTACCGTTGATAACTTTGCGTCTGTAATGTTTCCCGCAGTTTTCGCATACAACTTTACCCGAAAACGGATACATACCAGTCGTTTTACTGCCTTTGTTGAACCGCTCCGCGCGTTTCGCCATGAGTGTTTGAACGCGCCCAAATGCAGCAATATCAATGATTGCGGGGTGTGTATCCTCGGCTAAGAACTGCGGCAACTCGCCGAGATTGCGCTGTTGTTTCTTCGTCAGGTGGTTCGCCGTGAATTTCTTTTGCAGCGTACAGTTTCCCGTAAATTTTTCGGTCTTGAGCAATGCCGACACGCGCGAATGAGACCATGTACCGCCGTGGTGCGACGGAACGCCCGTGTCGCGCAGCTTCTTCGCTATGGCGTGGCAACCCATGCCGCCGAGATATTCGGTAAAAATCATACGCACAATTTTCGCCTGTTCGTGGTCAATCTCGACATTGCCTTTCACGATTTTGTAGCCGTACAGGTGTCGCCAGTTCACAGGCTCGCCCTCGGCGAAGCGCTTACGAATACGCCACTTGCAGTTCTCGGATACGGATAAACTCTCCGCCTGCGCAAAAGAAGCGAGGACGGTGAGCATTAACTCGCCGTCCCCGCTGTCCGTGTGGATATTCTCGCGCTCGAAGTATACGTCCACGCCCATCTGTTTCAGATTTCGCACCTCGTCAAGGAGCGTTATGGTGTTCCGCGCGAAACGACTGATAGATTTCGTAATCACCATGTCGAGGTTGCCCGCTTTGCACTCGGCAAGAAGCCGCCGGAACTCCGCGCGATTGTCTTTGGTGCCCGTGATGTCGTCGGCATACACGCCGCAGTATTCCCAGTCGGCGCGGCTTTGGATTAGTTTGGAATAATAGCTGATTTGCGCCGAAAGTGACTGGAGTTGTGCGTCTTTTGCAGAGGAAACTCTGGCGTATGCCGCCACGCGTTTTCGTTTTGGAGTGGGCGGCGCGGACGCCTCGATTCTTGTGATTTTCATACTCGAAAAACCTCCTTTTCACCATTAAGTATAACTCTAAAGGCTGATAATATCAAGTCTTTTCGAGCTTCAGCCCGCCGATAATCGGTACAAATTTTCGCCGGAATTTTGTATCAATCTTACAATACTCACGGTCAGTTATTAGTCCCTCGCTCAGAAGCCTTTTCGCGATTGTCATCGCCGCGCCGTAGGACGCTTCGCGGCTAAACAGTTCCTTCGTCATACGGCGGCACCCCCGAAACGCGCGGAAACGTAACAGTTGTTGGAGCAATATTTCCGTTTGGTATTGCCGTTGTTGTCAAAAGCGGAGCCGCATTTGATGCACACGGCGGCGGGTGCGCGGTTGAGTTTGTGCCATGCCAGACGGCACGAGTCGGAGCAGAAACGCTTGGTATTGCGTGTTTTCACGAGTTGCTTGCCGCAGTGCCGGCATTGGTCAGAGTTCTTCGCTTTTGCAGGAGTGTTGTTTCTGTGGCAGAACGTCTTGATCGTGTTTTTGGGTACGCCGACACGTTCGGCGATGTCGGCGTAACTCATGCCGTGACCGCGCAGAATTACAATCTGTGATTTTTGTGCGACTGTCATATTCAAAAACCCCCTAATTATCCCAATGCGCCCCAAGTCAGCGGCCCGACACTTCCATCTACCGCCAGCCCCTTAGACTTCTGGAACGCCCGCACCGCCGCGTCGGTCAGCGGTCCGAACGAGCCGTCCACGTCAAGTTTGTATCCATGCTTGTTCAGCGCGGTCTGGAGCGTCTTGACATCGTTGCCTTTACTGCCTTTTCGGAGTGTAGGGTGCGTAGCAGTCGGCGGCGAAACCACCGCCGACACAACCTTGTCACCGTAATCGACATACTGCAAATGCCCATGACTCACCCACGAGCGTTTCGGATAACCCGTCTTTTTAACAAGCGCGTCCGCGCCGGGGAGATTTCCTACCACCGAAAACTTCACGCCTTTGGAATCCCACGCGGGAGTGCTCTCCACACAAAGCCCCTCGCCGACATAAATCCCGATATGCCCCGCCATGTGGAGCGTTTCACCCGCGTCCATCTTCGCGATGTCCCATATTTTAGACTGCTCAGTGACTTTCGCCATCGCGTCCGCGTTGATGTCCGGCACACCGTTGGAACCGTAGACCGCGCCGCCGCCGGACTTACTGCGGTCACCGTTGAAACCCCACAGTATGCCTTTTATAAAGCAGACGCAGTCGAAACCGAAGTATTTACTCTGCGCCATCGCCGCCTTGATTGCGGTTTTGTGTTTCTTGTTGTACTCCGTTTGATTGAGTTTCGCCTCGTTGGGTGCGGCTGGTGTCATGGGAACGCCGTAGCAACCCTGAACGTAATACGTCGGCAGGGCGACCACGGACTTTGCTTTTGATACGAAATCAGACGCTTTAATTTTAATAGCCATTATTTTTTATCTCCTTTGTTGTTTTTGTCGCGGATTTGTGTTAGAATGTCCTTGAGCTTTTCGGGAATCGGCAGACCGATAATCGCGGCGTTCTCAATAAGCGAAATACCCTCGTTGCTGATGTAGAAGAAAATCAACGCAGTACGTAACGCCTCGCCGTCGCCGAGCAAGTAGACATCAGCAAGATGTCCGATGCCCACAAGCAAGAAGATAACAACCTTCTTGAAAATACCCCTCGCGCCTATCTCGCTGGACAGCGTTTTCGTGACCACCGCGCACATTACCCCCGTGATATAATCCGCCACAGTGAACGCGATGAGCGCGTAGATGAATCCGTCCAGCCCTCCGAGGAACCAGCCGAGGAACGCGCCAATCGTGGCGAGCGTTGCAGAGAACCAGTTAATATTTCCCACTTGATACACCCTTTCCTGTTTTTGAGTATGAAAAAACCGCCCGTAGGCGGCTAATTCCAAAGTTGTCAGTTCGCGCTCCAGTCGAACTCGGCGTGGTACGTCACCTGCATTGTGTTCTGCGTAGTCTTCGTAATCGGAGCGTCGAGTAGCGCAACCGAGGAAATCAAGCCGTGATACTTCGGCATGACGCACAAATACTCGAAACTTGAAAACACGATGTTATTGCCAAACGTGCCGAGGTAAACGTCGCCGTTCTCAAGCGCGATACCGTTCGTATACGGATGTTCCCACGCAAACGAATCCACGAACGTCAGTGTACCATTGTTCCACGTCTGCTCCCACGAACACCAACGCTGATGTAGCGGCATACAAAACGTACCTGCTTTCGGATTGTAAGCGTAACTCTCCGAGTAAGACATATTAGTGATTGTCTTGACCTGCGCCGCCGTGCCGGACGCAAACGGGACTTTGTACAAGTGGCACTGTCCGCTCGTGCCGCAAGTTCCGAAAGCGTACACATTGCCGTTATACATCGTCACCCCGCGAAAATACGCCGAAGTGTTGTAGTTGACGGCATATCCGCCCATCTGCGAATTTGCGATAAAAGCCACCACGTTGGCATTGGAGACATCAAACAATAGCAATCCCCAAACATTATCCGACGCTCGTTTCGCCACAATGACGCAGTTGTTACCCTCTTTACCGGAAACGAGAACCCTCCCCGAATCAATGGCGGCGACGGAATACCCGGTCGGGAAATGCCCCGTAGCGGACGGGAACCCTTTAGCGGACTGTCCGTAGGGAACGAGCAGAGGCGTATCAACCGATATGAAAAACGGATAATAACCCTCGGAAGTACACCAAATCTGCCCGTCGCTATCCGTAAAATAGCGGCTGGGACCGGACGCGAAACGCGCCACAAGTCCTTTGTCTATGTTAGGTCCCTGTCCCTCGCGTATGGGGCGGCCGTTGGCTACCACTCTGAAAGTGCCGTTCGCCTTATCTGTTGTGAAGTCGGCGACACGATGAAAGTAACCGCCGAACAGCCCCTTGCCGCGATAGGATAAGTTCGGATTGAACATGCCCTGCCGCGCGTCCGCCGTGGCAACATCACCGACGCAAAACCCGCGCAGTCTGGAACCTTGCCCCGGCGAACACAGACGCATACACTTGTCGTCGTAGGTGATGTTCGGGTCTACATCGCAGAGCGCGAGACTGTCCCACATCGCGACATTATCGCCGTAATAGGTCGGGCTTTCGTATGAGTTGGTAGCCGCCATCGGTCGAGCCGAGCCTCCGATTATAGGGTTGTTGCTGTTCTGTCCTCGATACTGGTAGTTCGAGCCGCTGTATCCCGGCGAGGTTATGGAAGATGACGATACACCCAAGCCATAGTTGCTGACCATGCGGCGGATAGAATCTATGGCGCGGGTGATGGTGTTCTTCTTTTCAACGCGCTCGACAACTTTGTCCGTAAGCGCGTCGCGCAGCTCGACGGTGAACGTCCCGCGCGTCTGAGCGCGTCCGTATTCCGGCAAATATAAATCATTCATGGAATCTCTCCCTCATTAGAATTGTGTTTCATCTGATTCACCAAGCGTCACGATTTTGCCCTCCAAATAGTCGTCGGCAACAACGCCTGTAAATGTCGGGTAGATGGTGTCTGTAACAAGAACCGTGATACACGGAAAAAGCAGTGCGTGTGTATCGTCTGTGTATGTCGATTTTGCGTATATCGGCGTTGCGACATCGGACACGACCAACGGCTCGACTGTGAACACATAATCGCCGACATCGCTTGTGTCCGCGCCGCTGAAGCCCACGGCGTAGACGTGGACTGTTCCCTCGGTGATTGTGATTATCTGTCCTTCGGTGATTGCAGTGCCTTGATTGTAATAACTCATAGGATTGCCGTTGCCGACGGGAGCGCCTGTGCGATACCAGATGTCGCAGGGCGATTTGCCGAACAGCTCCACAATCAAATCTCGGAGTAGCGGCGTGTAGTTGATATCCGAAGTAGACATCTCCATCTTTACAAATAGTGTTTTACCGCTCAAATCGTCATTCGTGCTTATAAACGGGAGCGGCGCATTGTTGGTAATCGGCAATATGCTATTCTCCGAAAAGCCCGCGCTCAAAGCGATTGACGTACCGCCGGGCGTGTCCTGCGTCCATGAAACCTTGCTCGATGTCACGCTCTTAATACGCCCGACTGACGGGAACCGCCACAACGCTGCGCCACTCGGCTTGTAGTTTCCATAGTTTACGGTAAAACTTCCGCCGTACCACGTTTCATTTGAAATGTTAGCGTCGCACCATGTTTTGTCAGGCTCGCGTCCCGCGCCGAAAGCGGCGGTGAGGTCTATAATTGTCAAGCCGTCTATCCAAATTTGAGCTACTGTGCCGTCCCATTTCCCGTTTATAAAACAGCGTAACTGCCAACCCGAACCCGATATTGAATCTATAGAAACAATCGCGCTTGCCTTGAACCACTCGTTCAGAGGGGCGTTGGCATAACTGGTGAGATACGCGAACACCCAGTTCTTGCCCGCGCCGTCGCCTCCGAAGTATTCAAAACGGTCATCGTTGATTTTTGAGATGGTTGCTCCCGCGCTTGCGTTGTACTTTATCCAAATGCACCCGTAATATTTGTGATTGAGTATCGGCGCGGGGAGCGTCATCGTCGCCATTTTTAGTGACGTTGTGTTATCCGTATACGCCATGAACTTTCCGAATTTCAGTCCTGTATACGTTGGCGGGTCTCCGCCCCATCTGTTCCAATTCGAGAGCGACGGAGCGGAACCGCCGGAAGTTTCAAAGCTGCCGTTGGTGATTAAATTATTGAGCGTATATGTCGCCATCTATAATACCTCGGAAAGCGAAAATGCGGAGCCGTTCATACTGATGTTTGTAAATGTGCCGTTGTCATGTGTCGCCATCATCTTTCCTCCAAGCCCGTCATAGGCGAATCCGCTCGGCGGGTTACCCGATGGCGCGAACGTATTGGACGGCGCGTAATCCACAACGCCGTCGCCGGGAAGCAACTTAGAACCTGTTCTCATAGACGTTTAAGCAAGATATGCAAATGAGAAATCACCAGCATATTTTTCTCGGAAGCCGTCTTAACCTCGTAGTCTTTGGAAAGGCGGCGCGAGTGGTTTAGCCAAGAAA
>BNZR01000059.1 GCA_026001245.1 Clostridia bacterium | reverse complement strand
GCCGCCGGATAGTTTTCATGCCCCATCATCATGCTTTTGGCGCCCACGCTTACCAGCTTGTCGGTGATAACGTAGTTAAGCACCGCGCCCTCGCCAATCGTCGTATCCTGCATTATAATGCTGTTGCGCACCTGCGCCCCCTTGCCAACACGCACCCCGCGTGACAGTATCGAGTTTTCGATGTTCCCCTCTACGTAGCACCCGTCCGCCACTATGCTGTTTTTCACCTGCGAGTCCGTGCCGTAGTAGGTTGACGGTTCGTCCCGCACCTTGGTTTTAATCGGGCGGTTCTTGGGGAACAGCTCTTTTAATACGGCGGGCTTTAGCATATCCATACTGCGGGCGAAAAACTCCGAGGTTGTGGCCAGCTTTGCGGAGTATCCCCTGAACATGTAGGTGCCGATGTTAAGCTTATCGGTCATGGTTTGCAAAATATCCCGCTCGAAGTCGCACAGATTATGCGCCCCGCAGTAGGAAATCAGCGATTCCAAAAGCTTGCGCGAGAGGATATATACCCCCAGGCACTCCACCGCGCCAAGCTCGGCGCGCCCGATAATCACGCTGTTTACGCGGCCCTTGGGGTTGGTGGTCAAAAACGTCTCGTGTTCCACAAGACTGGAGCTTTGCGGGGTTACCACGGCGGTAATCTCGTAGCCGTTGTCAAGATGATACTCGTAAATCTCGTCCAGCGGCAGATTTGCCACAACGTCGCCGGACGCCATGACAACATGCTCTTGCCGGATTTTTTCTACGTAGTCGCGCACGTTATACAGCGCGTCCATCTTGCCGCGATAGAAACCGCCTTTCACGCCCGCGAACCCGAACGGGGGCAGAAGTCTTAGGCCGCCGCGCTTACGCGCCATGTCCCAATCCTTGCCGGAGCCCAGGTGATCCAGTAGGCTTTGGTAGTTTTCGCGCATGATAATCCCCACGTCGTTTACGTCGGAGTTTACCATACTGCTAAGGATAAAGTCGATGACCCTGTAGCGGCCGCCGTAGGGGATGGACGATACGGCGCGATGCTCCGTCAGCTCACGCAGACGGGAGTTCGCGTCATAGGCGAAGATAAGCCCGTGCATGTCTTTCATACCTGCGCAACCTCCTTCAAATCTTTTCCGATTATCGCGCCGGGGAGGATTGTCTGCCCCGCAGTTATAGTTGTATCCGGGGCGACCACCGCTATTTCCAGCTTGCCGCCCTCGGCGGGGGGCGCGCCCACGCGCACGCCGGGCTGGATAACCGCGTTTTCCGCGATTATGGCGTATTCGATAACCGCGTCGCGCCCGATTTTCGCGCCGGGCATCAGGATCGAGTGGTGAATCTTCGCGCCCTCGTCCACCTTTACGCTGTGGAACAGCACCGAATTGTCAATCTGGCCGTTTACTGAACAGCCCTCGGTTACAAGGCTGTGGCTTATTGACGCGCTGTCGCCTATAAAATGCGGCGGTGCGGTGGGGTTGCGGCCATATATGCGCCAGCCGTAGTCGAACAGGTCAAGCCCGCCGCTTTTGCCGGACAGCATGTCCATATTGGCCTCCCACAGGCTTTGGATAGTACCCACGTCCATCCAGTACCCGTCGAAACGGTAGACCATCAGGCGTTCGTTGTTGTTTAGCATGTTGGGGATTATGTTGCCGCCGAAGTCGTTGCCGGAGGTGGGGTCGGCTTCGTCGTCAACCAAGTATTTTTTAAGCGTCTGCCAGCTGAAGATGTAGATACCCATCGAGGCCAGCGTGGATTTGGGGTTCTTGGGCTTTTCCTCAAATTCGTAGACCGACCCGTCGGGGTTGGAGTTCATGATACCAAAGCGGGAGGCCTCTTCAAACGACACGTCGCGCACCGAGATTGTGCAGGCGGCGTTCTGTTTTTTGTGAAACGCCAGCATTTTAGAGTAGTCCATCTTGTAGATATGGTCGCCGCCCAGCACCAGCACGTAGTCGGGGTCGTAATGCTCGATAAAGCTGATGTTTTGATAGATGGCGTTGGCCGTGCCTTTGTACCATTCACTGCCGCCCGCCCTTGCGTATGGGGGCAGTACATGCACGCCGCCGTCCAAGCGGTCAAGGTCCCACGGTTGGCCGGAGCCTATGTAGGCGTTTAGCTCGTGAGGCTGGTATTGGGTCAGCACGCCCACGGTGTCAATGTCCGAGTTTATGCAGTTGGACAGGGGGAAGTCGATTATTCGGTACTTGCCGCCGAATGGGACTGCCGGTTTGGCTACGTCCTGCGTTAGGACGTATAGTCTGCTGCCTTGTCCGCCTGCCAATAGCATGGCGACGCACTCTTTTTTAGCCATAGAACACCTCTCCTGTTTTATTGTTTTTTGTTTTGCCGTAGGGGCGACCGTCCCGGTCGCCCGGGGAAAATTCCACCCGCCGTGGAATGTCCTCATTCCCTCCGGGGAACGGGGAGGGGCTGCGCGCCCCTTCGCCCCCGCCAAAGGGCGTTGCGCGACGCCCTTTGGATTCCCCGCGCAGGGGGCTTGCCCCCTTGACCCCCGGTGGCGCGTTGCTTGCGGACTTGGTGGGGGTCCTTTTGACCGTCTTTTTTTGCTTCTGCCGCCGCTACGTCTCGTCGCTCTGCTCCTCGCTTCGCGGCTTTTGATTACGTTGTTCTCTTTAGGAATACGGCTCCGTAGGGTGGTAGGGTTAGGTTTATTGATTGGTCTTGGCCTTGCCATGGTAGGGCTTCGGTGTAGATGTCGTAGTCGTTTATGTTGTTCCAGCCGCCGAATTCTGTTGCGTCGGAGTTTAATACTTCTCTGTAGATCCCCTCTTTTGGTAGTCCTACTCGGTAGCCTAGGCGGTTTACCGGCGAGAAGTTTAGGGCTATTACTACCTCTTGGTTTGATTTGCTTACCCTTCGCATGGCCAGCGTGTTGCCCTGATAGTCGTCACAGCACAGCCAGTTGAAGCCGTTCCAGTCTTCGTCGTTTTCCCATAGTGCGGGGTTGTCCAGATAAAATTGATTCAACACCGCCACAAAGTGCGACAGCTGGGCGTGGCGGTCTTGCTCTAACAGGTGCCAATCTAGAGAGTGCTTGAAGTTCCACTCGCCGAATTGGCCGAACTCGCCGCCCATGAACAACAGCTTTCTGCCGGGATGCGCTATCATGTAGGACAGATACGCCCGCATGCCCGCGAATTTGTCGTCATAATAGCCGGGCATTTTGGAGATTAACGAGCCTTTTAGATGTACCACCTCGTCATGGGACAGCGGCAGGACGTATTTTTCGGAAAACGCGTACATCAGCGAAAACGTCAGGCAATTGTGCTGGTACTGGCGGTAGATGGGGTCCAGCTTCATGTATCTTAGCGTGTCGTTCATCCAACCCATGTTCCATTTGTATGTGAAGCCCAGGCCGCCCATGTATGTGGGTTGGGTTACCATCGGCCATGAGGTGGATTCCTCCGCTATCATCAGCGTGCCGGGGAACTGGTTGTTTACGGATTCGTTTAGCTTACGCAGGAACCCGACCGCTTCTAGGTTTTCGTGGCCGCCGTGGATATTCGGCCGCCATTGGCCGTTTTCTCTGCCGTAGTCAAGATACAGCATAGAGGCCACCGCGTCTACCCGCAGGCCGTCTATGTGGAAATGCTCCAGCCAAAACAGCGCGGAGGACATCAGGAACGATTGTACCTCGTTGCGGCCATAGTCGAATATGCGGGTACCCCAGTCTTGGTGTTCCATCTTCAGCGGGTCAGAGTATTCATAGCAGTAGCCGCCGTCGAACTCTACCAGACCGTGCGCGTCCTTGGGGAAGTGCGCGGGTACCCAGTCAAGGATAACCCCGATTCCGGCGCGGTGGCACTTGTCGATAAGCGCCATCAAGTCACGCGGGATTCCGAAGCGCGACGTGGCCGCGAAGTACCCCGTCACCTGATAGCCCCACGAGTCGTCCAGCGGATGCTCGGTCAGCGGCATGAACTCTATGTGGGTGTAGCCCATCTCTTTGACGTAGGGGATCAGCAAATCGGCTGTTGCCGAGTAGCTTAAAAAGTGGTCCTCCTCGCCGCGCCGCCACGAACCCAAATGAACCTCGTAGATGTTCATGGGTCTTGCCGCGCTGTCTGCGCGGGCGGCCATCCACTCGCCGTCGTTCCACTTGTACCCCTCTAGGTTGTACACCTTCGAGGCGGTGTTGGGGCGGGTTTCGGAGTGGAACGCGTAGGGGTCGGATTTTAACCGCGTTGTGCCGTTAGCGTCCGTAACCGCGAACTTGTACGCGCTGTACTCTGTCAGGTCGGGGACTATAAGCTCCCACACGCCAACCGAGATTTTTGTCATGGGGTGGGATTGCTGGTTCCAGCAGTTAAAGTCGCCCGCCACGGCCACGGCTGAGGCCGTCGGCGCCCAGACGCGGAAAATCACGGCGTTTGACTCTAGATGTGCGCCCAGGAATTTATAGGCGCGGCTGTCACAGCCCTCGTGGAACAGGTACAGGTGCAAATCCAGCGCGGACTGCTGCTCGGGTTCGGTTTTTTTGGGGCTTGGTTTTTTCGGCATGTCAAGAACCCCTTACTTTATAATTTCGCCCTCGGCGGCGCCGGATACGGCGTTGGCTTCGTCAATGTCCAAATGGACGGCGGGGCGGAACGCGGGGTTTACCCTTGCCACGACTTCGTGCAAAGTCGCGCCCCGGTCGCCGCCTACTTTGACGGACACCACGTCACGGTCTTTAATGCCGTATTCCTCGGCGGTTTTTGGGTCTAGGTGAACGTGCCGCTTGGCGGCAATCGCGCCCTCGGTCAGATCGATTGTACCCGCCGGGCCGATTACGGTGATGGGTGCGCTACCGGCGATGTCGCCGCTTTCGCGGATCGGGGCGGTTATCCCCAAGGCGCGTGCGTCGGTTAGGGATACCTCTACCTGAACGGCGGGGCGTTCGGGGCCCAGGATAGAAACGCGGTCGATAGCACCCCGCGGGCCTTGGATTTTAACCTTTTCCTCTGTGATATACTGGCCGGGCTGGGACAGCTCGCGCTTGTTGTGCAGAACGGCTCCGTCGCCGAACAGCACGGACAAGGCCTCGCGCGTTACATGGACGTGCCGCGCCGAGGCTTCGACAATGACTTTTAGGTTTGGCATAATGCTTGCTCATCTCCTTCAATAAATTTTTCCGTATATATATAGTACCACAGTTTTCCGCAAGTTACAACACTTTTTTGTAAAAATGGGCGGGTTTGCACAAGAAAAAACTATTTACAAAACGTATTCTTTGTGATATAAATAACTATAAGGACGAAGAAAGGCGGATTTTGACGAATGGCTGATAAAGAAATTTCGCGGGCGTTGAAGCTTTTGCGCAAGGAGCGGGGGGTCAGTCAGCGGGCGGCGGCGGGCGCGTTGAAGGTATCGCAGGCGTTGCTTTCCCATTACGAGAACGGGGCGCGTGAGCCGGGGCTGGATTTTGTATGCCGCGCCTGCGACTATTACGAGGTAAGCGCGGACTATCTTATAGGCCGCACCATGGTGCGCGATGGGTCTAGCATACAGCCCGACAGCTTGTACGACGCGGCGGAGGAGAAGGACAACCGTCTGCGCGGCGCGGCGTCCTCTTTGGTGGCGAAAAAACTGCTGGCCAACAGCATCACGCTGTTGTTTGACTTGCTGGGGCGGGCGGGAAGCCACAGGCTTATCGCCGCCGTAATGCGGTACCTAAGCGCGGCGATCTACAGGGCGTTCCGGCTGATTTACGGCGCGTTCGGGCGCAACGAGCAGGACTTTTTTTCGGTTTCGGCGGGGCTGTATCCCTCGGCGGTAAACGCGGAGCTTGGCCGTGCCGAGATGGAGATTATCGCCGCCTTGCCGGACGAGCGCGAGCGGTCGAAGCTTCAGGAGCTATCCTACGCGGAGCTGACGGCGGCGTATCCGCAACTTATGCCCAGTTTAATGAATGTAGTTCACCAAACGGGGGATAATCTTAAAAAGCTTTAAGGAGAATCAACTATGAAAATACAGGCACCCAGAGGTACCCGCGACGTACTGCCCAATGAATCGCGGTCTTGGCAACGGCTGGAGGCGATTTTACGCGAGGCGGCGGCGTTGCACGGCTTTAGCGAGATACGCTTCCCCGCGTTTGAACATACAGAGCTGTTCCTGCGCGGCATAGGCGACACAACGGACGTTGTGCAAAAAGAGATGTACACCTTTGAGGACAAGGGCGGCCGCAGTATCACACTGCGCCCGGAGGGGACGGCCTCGGTGGTTCGTGCGGTGGTGGAGCATGGGCTGTACGCCGCCGCTTTGCCGCTTAAATGCTATTATATCGCGCCGAACTTTAGATACGAAAAGCCCGCCGCCGGCAGATTGCGCCAGCACCATCAATTCGGCGCGGAATGCTTCGGCGCGGACGCGCCCGCCGCCGACGTAGAGCTTATCGCGCTGGCCGACAGCTACATCAAGGGCTTGGGGCTGAAAAACGTAGAGCTTGCCGTGAATTCAATCGGTTGCCCGCAGTGCCGCAAGGCGTACTTGGACAAGCTGTCGGGGTTTTTGCGGGATCAGCAAGACAATCTGTGCGGCACCTGCCGCGAGCGCATGGAGCGCAACCCCATGCGTGTGCTGGACTGCAAATCCCCGGTGTGCCAAGGGATTGTCAAGCACGCGCCGGTTATTATTGACACGCTGTGTGACGACTGCGCGGAGCATTTCACACAGGTAAAGGCGGGGCTGGACAACCTGAATATCGAATACACCATCGACCCGCACATCGTGCGGGGCTTGGACTACTACACCCGCACGGTGTTTGAGTTTTTAACCCCGATTGAGGGCGCGCCCCGCGCAATCTGCGCCGGGGGACGCTATGACGGGCTGGTGGAGAGCTTGGGCGGCCCGAAACTGTCGGGCGTGGGCTTCGGCAGTGGACTGGAGCGGTTGCTTATCGCCATGAACGAGCAAGGTTTAGTGGCCGAGGACACGGGGACGTGCAAAATTTATGCCGCCAACCTGAACCGCGAAAGCGGTCTGGCGGCGGCGAAGCTGGTAGCGGAATTGCGAAAACTGGGCGTTAGCGCAGAGCATGATCTGTGCGGGCGCGGACTTAAGGCGCAGATGAAGTACGCCGACAAGCTAAACGCTACATGGGTCTTGGTGCTGGGGGACGACGAGTTGGCAAACGGCCAAGCCGTGCTGAAAAGCATGCGCGGCGGCGAAAACCTTACAGTGAATCTGACGGCGGAGGAAGTTGCTCGCGCAGTACAAAGGTAATGCGCGTCCCCGCGCCCATGCGGCTTAGCACCTCGATAGTGCCGCCGTGCCTGTCAACAATCCATTTGGCGATACTAAGCCCCAGCCCCGACCCGCCGGTTTTGCGGGCGCGGGACGCGTCCGAGCGGAAAAAGCGGTCAAACACGCGCGGCACGTCGTCGGCGGGTATCCCGATACCCGTGTCCTCCACGGACAGCCGCACAGTCTCCTCAACCTCGCGGCAGGAAAGCGTTATCTCGCCGCCGCGGGGGGTGTACTTGCGGCTGTTGTCCACCAACGCCCGCAGAGCCTGCTTTAACAAGCCCGCGTCCGCGTTGACTGTCACGGGGTCGCCCTGGGTCAAGGCATAGCGGTGTTCATCGTCTATCATGGCGTGTTCGGCGCACAGCTCGGACAGCAGGCCGCGAGCGTCCACAGGGCGCGTTTCAAAGCGGATATTGCCGCTGTCGCCCCGCGACAGGAACAGCAATTGTTCCACAAGGCTTTGCATACCGTTCGCCTCTTTTATAAGCGCGGCTATGGATTCGGACAGCGTGTCGGGGTCGTCCTTGCCCCATCGCGCCAGCATGTTGGCGTAGCCCTGTATCACGGCGATTGGGGTGCGCAGCTCGTGGGACACGTCGGACACAAACCGGGCGTGCTGGCCGTAGCTGGAATATATCTCGGCGGCGGAATCCAACAGCTCGTTCACGGCGGCGGCGGTCTCGGCGGTTTCAGAACCGCCCTCCACGGTAAGTCTTGCGTGAAGCGGGTCGGATACGGCGGCGCGAGCCTCGTCCGCAAGCTTGTCAAGCGATTGTAACGCACGGCGGGCTATCTTGCCATAGCCCAGCGAGTAATGTATAAGCTGAAACAGCTGAAAGCTGACAATCGCGGCCTCGGCTACCAACACCCACGATGTTCGGACAAGCAAGGGAAGCGCGATAAACGCCATTATATCGAACACCAAGAACACGCGGAACAGCCGCCACACCGCTTTGCGCGTTAAAAACACGCCAAGCGGTTTTTTACGCTTCTTTGAGGACATAGCCCACCCCGCGCACGGTGTGAATAAACTTCACGCCGTATGGCTCCTCTATCTTCGTGCGCAAATACCGCACGTACACGTCCACGGAATTGGTCTCGCCGGAGTATTCATAGCCCCACACCCATGTAAGCAACGCGTCCCGCGTTTGGACTATCCCCTTGTTGGTGATTAAGTGCGCCAACAGGTCAAACTCGCGGCGCGTGAGGTCGATAACCGCGCCGTCGTATGACACTTCGCGCTTTTCGGGGTTGAGGGACAGCTTGCCGCAGTTCAGCGCGGCGGTCTTTTTGCGCAACAGTGCGCGGATTCGCGCAAGCAGCTCCTCGATGGCGAAGGGCTTGGTGACGTAATCGTTTGCGCCGCTGTCAAGGCCGGACACCTTGTCGGTGGTTGCGTCCCGCGCCGTTAGCATAATCACGGGGGACAGGCCGCCTTGGGCGCGGTATCGGCGAAGAACCTCCATGCCGCTAAGCTCCGGCAGCATGATGTCCAGCAAAA
>BNZR01000058.1 GCA_026001245.1 Clostridia bacterium | reverse complement strand
GCGCGGCGATTGGGCAAATCCCAATCCGCAGTGGCCAATAAATTGCGGCTGTTGCGGTTGGATCGCCCGGCAATCGAGATGGTGCGGCACCACGGACTTACCGAGCGTCACGCCGATGGGGTGTAATCGCATAATGGGTTCATCCTTTCTGATATTAGTCGGGTCAGTCTATGACGGCGGGGCGGGTTGTGATAATGAAAATGTTAAATTGCCAAATTAAGGCTTGACAAACCTGCGCGAGTGTGATACAATATGGGGCGTATGGAGAGGTGTCCGAGTGGCCGAAGGAGCACGACTGGAAATCGTGTGAACGCCTAAAACGTTCCGCGGGTTCAAATCCCGCCCTCTCCGCCAAAACGAACAAATGCGAACCCGACCCGGGTGTTTATCGTCGGGGAGGCGTTCGCGTTTGCTTCGAGACCGACCGTCACCTCGCCGGCCGAGCGTTTCCCGATAGCTCCGAGTAGTTTTGCAAACCCGCTTTCATTGTTCGCGAATGGGAACGGTTCGGCGAGGATGTTCATGCACTCGTCCGCAACGCAAGCGTAGTGAGTGTGCTTGGCAACATCAATGCCAACATAGACCATAAAATGTCCTCCGGGTTGAGTAAATTTGTGCGCTGCGATTCGCTGCCGCCTCAGTTTATCAACGTAGCCTTGTGGGAGATTATAACTCACGGCACTCGCCGGGCTATTCCAGCTATTAACATTTAAGATAAACCTGCGGCTCAAGTCTCCAATCGAGAAGTCTCGCTTCAGGGTTATATAATGAGTCCGCAACCGCTTCACCATAAGTCTGCGCAATCACGCGGACTATAAAACTTTTTAGAAAGGATATGTATGATTTAGCGTTGACTATATCATACAAGGTACATATGAACAAGTTATATTCGGTGTTTATCAGTTCAACCTTTGAGGACTTGAGAGAGGAACGTCAAAGAGTTAGCGAAGTCTTGCTCAATAACAATTGCATACCCGTTGGTATGGAGTTGTTTTCTGCATCTCATCGTTCGCCGTGGGAGGTTATTCAGAAATGCATTGACGAATGCGATTTCTATATACTCATTATTGCAGGGAAATATGGGACTATCGATGATGAGACAAAGATAAGTTATACTCAGCGTGAATTTGATTATGCCCTTACTATTGGTAAAGATATTCTTTTGTTTTTGCACGAAGACATTACGCAACTTAAAGATGCGAAGACCGAATCAACTGCAATAGCGAGAAAACGGTTAAACTCATTTAGAAAGAAAGCGGAGAGCGGGCGGACACGGGTAACGTACTCATCTCCTGATGACTTAGGAATCAAGGTAACATTCGCCGCCAATGAGTGGATTAAAGGCAAAATTCAAAATGACACTATCGAAAACTACGGTTGGATTAGAGCCGCCAACGAGGTCATTCCCTCCTTTTCAACATATAAAGAAGTAGTTCCTCACTTAAGCAAATTAATAAATAAGCTTCTGTGTAAAGATGTTAGTGATCCTCAAGTGTCAAATGCTCTATCACAACTTGCATACAATATTTCAAATTCGCTTGTTAACAATATTAGCTACGACGGAATGTTTTATTCTTCTTTTAATCGAACCACCACGATCTTATTGAAAGACGATTGTATAACAATTACAACTGACACAAATATTGAAATTGTTAACCCATTACTTACCCAGCATATCTATCGTAGCGATCCAATGTTCAGAAAAAAAAACGAGTTTAATTCTTATACTGTCACTAAACTGTTGGTAAATGCTGTTGAAATAGATTCTGGAAATTCAGAAGTTTTTCAATTTGCAGAAATACCTAAAGTCGCCAAAGAGAATGATAACTACTGCTCTGGGAAAAAGATATTGGTGGATGTTTCCTCATTTGTGCGAAGCAGAATTAACTTGGTTTCCGAATACGATACCGACTATACCAATTTCTTTCAAGTGTATGTGGCCAAGTTGCCTTGCGAACGATTTTCTTTCACGGCACGGCTAAAGGATGAACGGACTACAAAAACTCCTAGGCACATTGTTAAGTGGGCGTTTTTCGGTGATGACAGGGAACAATACCACCTCGCGAGAGAGCGGATGAAGCAGGACGGTGATTTTGTACAAGTTACTCGTCCAATTGAATGGGTGTTTCCAGGTTCTGGCTACATATGTACGCTTAATCAGATTCAATAATTTAATCTGTAATAATGCAGTTAGGCAGACCGTTTGCGGGCTTAACAATCCGTAGGATTGAGGATGCTCGGGATACGTTGCCAATATGACTTTCCGCGATGTCCATCGAACGGCAAAAACGGCGATTTTCATTTTGGCAAGCAATGTAAGGTGGACGCATACTGCGTTCCACCTTACGGCGTGACGCGATGGTAGCCTCGGAGCTTATATGGCAAAGCTCTGTGCAAAACGGTACGGACAAACTGACCCCGGAAGAAATTGACGCGGAAATTGCGGCGGCGCGGGCGGCTCGCAAGGCGCGTAGGGCAACGATATGATTCGTGTTGTCCTTGATTTTCAGCGACGTACTCACTATAGACAACAACCCCATATCCGTGGTATAATACCCTATCCCCCCAAAAAAATCACAAAAGGAGTGACCCGATGCAAACCATGTTACAAACCCACAACCTGACCAAAAAATACGGCAACTTTACAGCGCTTAACCAAGCTTCGCTGACCCTTGAGCGGGGCGACATCTACGGCCTTGTCGGGCGCAACGGCGCGGGCAAGACCACCTTTTTCAAATGCGTGATGGGGCTTGCCAAGCCCACCGCCGGCGAGATTGAAATCGGTGTCGGCGCGGACGGGCTGGACGCGGCTCGGCGGCAAATCGGCTTCATGATCAATCCCGCCTTTTTCCCCTACCTGCCGCCCAAGCAGAACCTTGAATATCTTGCTAAAATCAAGGGTTTACGGCAGAAAGCTGAGGTCGATCGCCTGCTTAAATTGGTTCAGCTGGACGGCGTTAAAAAACCGTTCAAAAAGTTTTCTATGGGCATGAAACAGCGGCTGGGGCTGGCCGGGGCGTTGATGGGCGACCCGCCAATCGTCGTGCTGGACGAACCCATCAACGGGCTGGACCCGCAGGGCATTGCCGACATGCGCGAGATTATCCGCCACGCGAACCAGCAAAACGGCACAACTTTCATTGTTTCGTCGCACATTTTAAGCGAGCTGGACTTGGTTGCGACCCGTTTCGGCTTTATCGAGCGGGGCAATTTGGTGAAAGAAATCACCCACATCGACTTGCATGAGCATACCAAAAAGGCGCTGGTGCTTGAAGTGGACGACGGGGCAAAGGCCGCGGCCTTGCTGAAGTCAAAATTCGGCATTGAACATGTCCAAACGGAGGGCAATCGGCTGGTGCTGGAGTCCCACGTTGACCAGACAAACGTAGTCGCCCGCGCGCTTTTTGACGGCGGGCTGGAGCTTTTCCGCCTGTCGCCGCAGGAAACCACGCTGGAGGAATATTTTATGGGATTGGTAGGTGGACAGAATGCTTAATTATTTGGGCGGCGAAATCTACCGCGTGCTTCACAAAAAAAGCATGTACATCTATTTCGGCTCGTTTGCGGTGCTGTTTTTTCTATTTGCGGCGTTCGGTTCAAAGCACAATATTGAGAACCTTCGGGGTACCGCCGAAAACTTTTTTTCGCTTCTGCCGCCGGTGGTTGGCGGGTATCTGTTTGGGGCGTTGTACACCGACGATTTAAGCTCTAAAAACCTGACCACATTGGTCGGTTTCGGCATAAGCAAGCTCAAAATCGTACTATCAAAATGCATACTTATGACGCTTTTCAGCGCGTTTGTGTTCGGATTGATACCGCTTTTTGTGGTGGGCTGTTTCGCGGTGTTCGGCGTTGTGCCTGACGCGGAGACGTTTAAGGTCGTGTACATCCACGCGCTGACACAATTGCTGACGGTAGTGGCCTTTGCCGCGCTGTCGGGCATAGTGGTCTACGGCGTGCAGCGGAATACTTTCGCGATAGTGCTGTACATAGTGCTGGCGTTTGGGGTAATCAGCAATCTGATGATGCTATTATTGAACGCCGATATTGTGCGGGGCTTCGCGCCGGATTTGGATAAGTATCTGATGTCCGGGGTCGGCATTGCGTCACGGATTGAGGCGGGCTTGCTGAAAGGCGAGTCGGTGCTTGGGGTGTTTGCGGAGTATGCTGTGTACGTTGCGGCGGCGCTGGGACTGTCGGTGTTCGCTTTTCGGGGGAAAGAATTGGAGTTTTAGGGGGATAGCAATTGAAAAGGACTTCGGGAAACCGAAGTCCTTTTTATGTTATGTGGTTATGCCGCATAGTTGACAACGGAGACTTCGTTGGCTGTCGCTCCAAACGCGAATTCCCAAGCAAATGCCGCTAATTGTTCTTCGGTAATTTTAACCTCTCCATGCTCATTCACAGGCAAATCACCCGCTATGGCTTCCATGTCGCCACGATTAAGCAAAATATACTTATCAGCCTCAAAAAGGGACCCCTTAATCTCCAAAATCAGTTCTTGACGCTCTTGCTTGCGCCATATATAATATGATTCGTCCAATGGGTTCTGTACAAAATGGAGTTTAACCTTTTCCTCTGCAAGAACCTTTAGTAAAAGGCATTTACGCAAATAATCAAGAGTAATCTTCACGCCGTTATCTTCTTCCGGCAGATTCCATGTCAGTTTTCAACCTCCCGCGCTGTGACAACGATATACTCACCTCTGATGAAGTTATCATCATAATGGAAATATCTTAAATATTCGTTTGTGTACTTGAGGTCGAAACGCACTTCAAAGGGATAGCGGCGAGGGGAAACCCACACAGATTTTGATATTCCGCTTAGGCCACAAATAATATGGCTTACTGTCGCCGTTGCCAACAAGATAAAGCCTAATCCTGCGCCCCTCACCTCATCCTGCGCCCCTCACCTCTGGGAAATCTATAATACTCGTTATCCCACATAATCTAGCACCCCCTTTACTTCATCAACCTAACGCGATTATTCCTATCCTTAATCTGCCGCAACAGCATCACACGCGTTTTCGAGAATTTCATTGTTTAACGGTGATTGACTTAACCTCGTATGTCATCACACTCTTGGTTATATCCCACCACACCAGTCCCTCGAAAGTGTTTTTCTTTCTGCTCAACCAAGTATCCGTTGTAGCTTCGGTGGTGTCCAGCAAAACGCCATTCACATCGTAAATATTTATATATGCTGTCGCACTTTTAAATGTCTCTCCGCTGAGATTTTCAATAACGACGGTTGTCCGGCTGAATGTGCCGCCTGAATGAAAATCTCCAGTTATCTTATACTTACTTTTAGGCAACTCATTTTCTCTCTGTAATTTATTTAAAGTCGTTTCTATAGCAAAGCTCATTATTTCAAAGTTGGAAAAACTTTGCTCTAACCTACCAAGCCTAAATTTCCATTTCTCACCAGAATCCCAAAAATAAATCTCATCGCTCTCGTTGTTGCCGATTTTTTCATAATCCGCGTTATAAATTGCTACGTCAATTTTTGCGTAGAGAGAATCTGCCGTATCGTTACTCAAGATACCTACTAAATATGGCTTGCTAGAAGAAGCATCTAGCCGCTCAAGCTTTAAAGAATTTTTGACGAGAGATATTTTGCTTTGAAACAAGTCGTACAGTTTTTGTTTGAATAGTTCCTCAATGAGCGCACTATTGGGCAAATCTTCTACCACTATCGGGGAAACGGTAGGTGTTTCGACACCGCTACTGTGTTCGGAGTCCGAAGGAGAAACAGATGATGGTTCGACACCGCTACTGTCTTCTCCCATCGGTGGGGTAGGTGTTCCGGCACCGTCACCATCTTCTACCATTGGCGAGGAGACAGGGGCGAAATAGGCAGCAGCGCATATGGAAAGGACTGTTAATATAATTGAGGCGATCTTCTCCCATTTTTTCTTTTCCTTAAGCAAAGCGTATATCGCCCACGCTCCAAACCCAACAGCGGCAACCATGAAAATGTATCTTATAAGTCCCAATATGACCCATCCTCTCTATCGTGAGTAAATTATATTGTACACTCTTTTTCTGATTTGTCAATGGCTATAGCGACGAATTTCTACAAAAAATCGGGAAAATAAAAGAGGTCAAAGCAACAAGCCACAACCGCTTTTATTCCGTTGTCGGTATTACAGCGCAACCCTCACGGCAAACCCGCCGTGGTAATAAACAGGGTTCGTATAATACCCTAATGGCGGAAAGGGTGGGATTTGAACCCACGGAACCTTGCGGTTCGCCGGTTTTCAAGACCGGTGCATTCGACCACTCTGCCACCTTTCCAACACACCCATTATAACCCGCCGCCGCCGATTTGTCAACAGCAAAATCAAATCTTCCCCGCAAGCTGTCTGTCCGCCTCCTCGCGGCTTATCGCGCCCGTGTTGCACTTCACCATCACCTCAACATACTTGTCGCGCAGCTTGTACCGCCACAAAATCGGCAGTGACAGCAGCGTCCCCGCGGCCGGCAACAGCAAATACAGCACCCACAGCTTGTCGTTAAAGCCCGACAGCTGTACTGCGCCGTCTCCCTCTACAAAATGTATTAAGCTCATGCCCACGCCCGCCGCCGCAGTGGCCACGGCCGCCGTAAGCTTTGCGGCAAAGGTCTGAATCGAGAATGTAATCCCCGACGCGGCCACGCCGGATTTATACTGCCCGTATTCAGCGCAGTCGGGCGTAAACATGAACATCACAACCCCCACAACCCCCGCCGGGATCGCCCGCAAAAACGTCAAGCCGTACATCATCCACAAATTCTCGTAGCCCACAAAATAACTCACAACATTTAGCGCCGCGCTGAGCGCCGAAGCCCAGAAAAAGAGATAAAACTTGTCGATCCGCTTGGCCAGCACGGGGATAAAAATCCCCGCGATAATCAGCGGCCCCGCGCTCAAGGCCGCCAGCACAGGCATTAGCGTCTCGTCGCCCAAATTGTGCCGCGCCACGTACATGTGCAAAACCTGCGCGACGTTCAGCCCGGCGCTGAACAGAAACGACAAATTGTATATCAATATATACTTATTTTTCGCGATAAATTTGAACATCTGCTTTAAGCCGACCTCGCCCTCCGTCACTGCGGGACGCACGCGCTCACGGGCGACAAAGCAGATGGGCGTCATAAAAATCAGCGCGGCCAGCGACAGCAAAATCGCGATGGGCAACCAACCGCCTATCGCGTCATGCACCAGCGGCACGACCACGTACACGGCCATAGTGGCCGCCATCGCGCAGGCGCGCCCGGTCGAGATAAGCGCGGTGCGCTCCGACTGCACGTCTGTCAGCGTGGTGACCAAGCCGAAAATCGGCACGTCGCAGATGGTGTACGCGGTGTCCCACAAAATGTAACCGACAACCGCCCAAATAATCTTGACCCACAGCGGAATCCCGACAGGAATCGCGAACAGGAAGATGGTCGCGGCGGGAATCGCCAGCAGTGACACGCGGAGCCAGGGCAGGAATTTGCCGCCTTTTAGGTGCAATTTATCCACCAAGCCGCCGAAAATGGGGTCGTTTATCGCGTCCCAAATCTTGACGATTAGTGTAATCGCGCTGACGGTCAGCACGGGGATCCCCATATCGGTAAAATAGGTGAACATAAAGGTCAACAGCAGGTAGTAGAATATGTTCTGCCCCATGAAGTACAGCCCATAGGTCGCCATCTCAACGCGCTTAACCAATACAACCACTCCCTTGTGCTTATTATATAGCACGCGAAGTAAGAAGTCAAGCAAAAAACCTCTTGACAACGGCCCGATAATCGGGTATAATAGACATGTTGCGGGTGTAGTTCAATGGCAGAATTCCAGCTTCCCAAGCTGGCCGCGTGGGTTCGATTCCCATCACCCGCTCCAGACGAAAAGCCCCACGCTTGACGCGGGGGCTTTTTTGTGATAGAATGATGGTGTGAGGTGAGCCGCCATGTCGGTCTATTCCGTGGAGCAAATCAAGGCCTTAATAACGCCTGTGGCGCGAAACTACGGCGTGGAGCGCGTCATGCTGTTCGGCTCGTACGCACGCGGCGAAGCCCGCGAGGACAGCGATGTGGACTTTCATGTCGACGCGGGGAACGTCCGGGACTTATTCGCGTTGTCCGGATTTATGCTCGACTTGGAGGAAACTCTCGGCAAAAAAGTGGACGTTGTTACAAGTGGCGGTATTCGCCGCGACTTTCGTGCCCGCATAAAACCCGAAGAGGTGGTGCTATATGAGGGATAAAAATGTTGATATTCTGCGGCACATTATCCGCTATTGCGACCTCATTCAAAACGCTCTGCAGCATTTTGAAATTGACCGCGCCGCATTTACCCGTAGCTTTCATTATCGTAGCATGTTAGCCATGTATATCCTGCAAATCGGGGAATTGACGCAACATTTGTCCGAGGATTTTAGGCAAAAGTATCCGAAAGTGCCGTGGCGCGAAATTAAAGGTATGCGCAACATTTTTGCCCACAACTACGACAGTGCCGACCCGAATATCACCTGGGAAACGGTGACGGAGCGAATCCCGGAACTACGCGAAACATGTGTCGAAATAGCGATTGCGTATGACAGCGAGTTTGTACCGGAAGCGATTGAATACGCGGAATATGATGAATATGATTTAGAATAACCCTCCATTTGACAACGCCGCCTTTCTGTGATATACTATACACAACAACAAACAAAAGGAGGGCAACGCACAATGGCCGGCGACACAACCGTACTGCTGCGCACAATTCTATATCAACTGGAAATGACCGACAACATAGAAGCCGCAAGGCTAGCGGTCAAAGTTATGTGTGACAAGGACGATATTGCCGCCGTTAATGAAGACGTGGCGGCGGCGAAAAAACTTTCAACTAACCCC
>BNZR01000057.1 GCA_026001245.1 Clostridia bacterium | reverse complement strand
TATTAATCCTGCGCGCATGGTCGCATTACGAGTAAAGGGGAGGGGCATATGCGGTATGTACCCGCCAATTGTATAACCGAGGGCGCTATTCTGGGCAAAACCCTGCTGGGCATTAACGGAGAGGTGCTTCTAAAGGTCGGGTCGGAGCTAAAACGCCCCTATATAAGCCGCATTCTGGACTTGGGCGTGCAGGGCGTGTACATAGACGACGACCTTAGCGAGGGCATCGAGGTGCGGGATATTATCTCCGCCGAGCTTCGCAGCGCGTCGATCCGCAACGTAAAATCCTCGTTCGCGCAGGTGGAAAAACCCGACGGCGCAACCTCGCGCAGCTCCGTCCGCGTTGAGGAAACCTTGAAAATGGTTGAAAATATCGTAGACGAGATATTAAATAATAACGCCACGATGGTGAATATCGTGGACATAAAAACGTATGACGATTACACCTTTTACCACTGCCTTAACGTGACGGTTATGTCCGTGCTGATCGGCCTGGGGCTGAATTTTTCACGCGAAAAACTGTGCAAGCTGGCCTATGGCGCACTGTTGCATGACGTTGGCAAGGTGTTTTTGGACAAGGAGATGATCAACCGCCCCGGCATACTCACCGAGGAGGAATTTGTGCTGGTGCGCCGCCACCCCACGGAGGGCTACCTGTACCTGCGCGAACACTATCATATGTCGGAAATCTCCGCCCGCGCCGTGTTGGAGCATCACGAGCGTTACGACGGCTCGGGGTATCCGAAAAAGCGCGTCGGGACAGACATTTCGGAGTTCGGGCGCATTCTGGCGGTGGCCGATGTGTATGACGCGCTGGTGTCCGACAGGCCGCACCGCAAGGGTTTGTTCCCCACAGAGGCGGTGGAGTACGTGCTGGGCGGCGCGGGGCGCATGTTCGACCCGGACATCGTGAACATCTTTGCGCGGCGGTTCTCGCCGTTCCCGGAGGGGACGGTGGTGTTGCTGTCCAACGGCCTGAAAGCGGTGGTGGTACAGAACATGGAGGGTCACTCGCAACGCCCGCAGGTCAAGGTTTTCGCGCAGGAAATGCACCGGGTGGAGCCATACGTGCTGGATTTATCCATGGACAGGGAGGCGTTGGATGTCACCATAGTCGCAACGCTGGCGATGTAAAAAAAGCAACAATCCTCAAGGATTGTTGCTTTTATATTTCAATCAAAGGCCGAAGCTTCTCCATCATCTTCTCGCCGATACCCTTAACCCGTTGAAGCTCGTCCACGGTTCGATACAAGCCGTTGGCCGCGCGGTCGTCAAGTATGCGCTGGGCTATCGCCGGGCCGATACCGGGCAGACGTTGCAACTCCTGCAAGTCCGCCGAATTGATATTGACAGGCCCAAGAGCGGGCGCGGCGGTTTTCGGAGCCGGCGGATTTGTAGCGGTTGGCGCGGGCGGCTCGATGGTCGGCTCAAGTGTGGGCAAAACCTCAGGGTCGTCCGTCACGCTGATTTCCGGAATTTCCGGCGTGGGGGACGGTGTGATATACACATAAACCTCCGATGGCACGGGGACTGTCACAGTAACAACAGGCGGGGACGGGATTGTAAGCGTTGAGATTTCAAAGGTTCCGGCGGCGGGAACGCGGCCGAGAAAGTATCCGATTGTGACACAAATAAACGCCCCGGTGATGGCGATAATAATCCAATCGTACTTTTTCAATCCGAGTTTCTAACCTCTTGCGGCTTGCCTTTTACGTCGTTGAAGTAGTAATAGCCCGTCAGAGTCGAGTATTCTCCGTCACGTCCAATCATTGGGCGCGAGCCATTTATCCACATTTCACGCCAAAAGCGATAATCTTCTTCCGATTGTTTGAATTTTGATGTAATTTCCCACTGTGTCGCCTTGGAAACGTCCAAAGTTTCATACTCTCCGACAAGTTCTGACTTATCCAACTCAACCTGTTTGGCCGCAAGGACAGTCTGATCGCCCTCGCCCCAATCTCCAATGGCAAAGCTACCATTGTCGTGCATAGCGTCTTGTAACTGTTGCAATGTGTACTTTTGCGTTCTTTCCACGATCCAAATTCTTTCGCTGTCAGAATCGAATTTAACAATAAAAATCAAAAAATCTATGCCGTCCGTGGGCAGTTCAAACGTGGCTGAAATTTCGGCGGTGTCGCGATTCAGCATTTTTATACTTCTGATCTCTGTAACCTCGCCGATTCCACCATCGCCTTTAATTGTAAGCTTTTTACCTGTTTGATATTGCTTAAATTCCTGCTCTGTAAATGTTCGATTGAAGTATTTTTGCGCGGCCGCGTTGCATTCGTCATATGTAACAGCGTCGCCGCCAAAGCGGCATGTCCAATATAAAATAGGATAATATAACTTTTCGGCGAAGCTGTCGGTGGAAAAGTTCGTTGTGGGTTCAGAATATGCTATTATATTGATTCCAAGTTTGGTGTTGATTTTGAGCAAATCCATTATTTTTTCAGAAGTTATATCAATTTTATTCGTGCAAGCACTCAAAATAAGGAGACAGAACATAATTGCTAAAAGCTTTTTCATCCTTTTCTCCTTCTTTCTTGGGTGGATTTTTGGCGGAAGCGGTGGGATTCGAACCCACGAGCCCGTTAAGGCTACCTGATTTCGAGTCAGGCCCGTTATGACCACTTCGATACGCTTCCGTTTGTTGGTGGGCCTTCAGGGACTTGAACCCCGGACCAACCGGTTATGAGCCGGTCGCTCTAACCAACTGAGCTAAAGGCCCCTATTGGGGAAAAACGCCGCCGTATTAAGGCGGCGCTATTCGCACTTGGCTCCCCAAGTTGGACTCGAACCAACGACCCTGCGGTTAACAGCCGCATGCTCTACCAACTGAGCTATTGAGGAGTGTCGGCGCTACCTATTTTTCCGCACCGTCGCCAGTGAAGTATCTTCGGCACAAGTGAGCTTAACTGCCGTGTTCGGAATGGGAACGGGTGGACCCTCACCGTAATCGGCACCGACTTGGCAATTGACAATGTACAATGTACAATTGACAATTATTTAGTTCAAATGTTATGCTTAACATTTGATGTTCACATTGAATAAGCATTCAACGCAAATATCAAGCGTTAACCCCGTCCCCCAATTGTCCATTGTACATTGTCCATTGTCAATTGATCTGGTGACCCGTAGGAGAATCGAACTCCTGTTTGCGGCGTGAGAGGCCGCCGTCTTGACCGCTTGACCAACGGGCCTTGGCAATTGACAATGTACAATGTACAATTGACAATTATTATAGTCAAATGTCAGCGGTCATCCGCCAATTTTCGTCTCCCAATTGTCCATTGTACATTGTACATTGTCAATTGGTATGGTGCACCTTCAGGGACTCGAACCCTGGGCCCGCTGATTAAGAGTCAGCTGCTCTACCAGCTGAGCTAAAGGTGCGAGTTCAATTGACAATTGACAGTGGACAATTGACAATTATTTGTCGTCAAAAGCACATGTTGTCTCGTCAATCTTCGTTCCCCAATCGTCCATTGTACATTGTCAATTGTCAATTGGTCAGAGTGTACTCTGAGAACCAAATATGAAGAAGAGTAGTGTTACAGAGTTCGTTGCTCACATAAATCGTAGTGAATAATTATCAATTGTCAATTGTCAATTATTCGTCAGGTCAAGCTCTCGACCCATTAGTACCGGTTGACTCAACACATTACTGCGCTTACATCGCCGGCCTATCAACCACATAGTCTTTGTGAGGTCTATCCAGCATTGCTGCTGTGGGAGATCTTATCTTAGGGGGAGTTTCACGCTTATATGCTTTCAGCGTTTATCTCGTCCGCGCATAGCTATCCAGCTGTGCCCTTGGCAGGACAACTGGTGCACCAGAGGCGCGTCCATCCCGGTCCTCTCGTACTAAGGACAGCTCCCTTCAAATCTCCTGCGCCCGCAATAGATAGGGACCGAACTGTCTCACGACGTTCTGAACCCAGCTCGCGTGCCACTTTAATCGGCGAACAGCCGAACCCTTGGGACCGAATACAGCCCCAGGATGTGACGAGCCGACATCGAGGTGCCAAACCTCCCCGTCGCTGTGGACGCTTGGGGGAGATCAGCCTGTTATCCCCAGGGTAGCTTTTATCCGTTGAGCGACGGCATTTCCACGAACTACCGCCGGATCACTAACTCCTACTTTCGTATCTGCTCGGCCCGTCGGCCTCGCAGTTAAGTTGGCTTACGCGTTTGCACTCTTCGCACGATTTCCGTCCGTGCTGAGCCAACCTTTGAGCGCCTCCGTTACTCTTTCGGAGGCGACCGCCCCAGTCAAACTGCCCACCTGACAGTGTCCCCCGGCCTGATTCAAGGCCGTAGGTTAGAATTCCGGCACTCCAAGAGTGGTATCCCAAGGTCGACTCCCGCAAAGCTGGCGCCCTGCGTTCCAAGTCTCCCACCTATCCTGTACATGAAGTACCAAAATCCAGTATCAAGCTACAGTGAAGCTCCATGGGGTCTTTCCGTCTAGTTGCGGGTAACTGGCATCTTCACCAATACTACAATTTCGCCGGGCGGGCTGTCGAGACAGTGCCCAAATCGTTACGCCATTCGTGCGGGTCAGAACTTACCTGACAAGGAATTTCGCTACCTTAGGACCGTTATAGTTACGGCCGCCGTTTACCGGGGCTTCAATTCAAAGCTTCGGGTTACCCCTAACCTCTCCTCTTAACCTTCCGGCACCGGGCAGGCGTCAGCCCCTATACGTCGTCTTTCGACTTTGCAGAGACCTGTGTTTTTGATAAACAGTCGCTTGGGCCTATTCACTGCGGCCCTCTCTCGAGGGCACCCCTTATCCCGAAGTTACGGGGTTAATTTGCCGAGTTCCTTAACAACCCTTCTCCCGTTGGCCTTAGGATTCTCTCCTCATCTACCTGTGTCGGTTTGCGGTACGGACGCCTTAGTATTCACCAGAGCTTTTCTCGCCTCGGAACATCGCTGACTTCCCTACTCTAATTTCGGTCCCTTGCGCCCCGGTCAACCAACGCCGGGGTTCAGCTATTCCCAAGTGTCCTTCTGGTTTAAATGTCGGCGGCTACGGAATTTCCACCGTATGTGCATCAGCTACGCCTTCCGGCCTCGCCTTAGCTTCCGGCTTACCCTGGGCGGACGAACCTTCCCCAGGAAACCTCAGATTTTCGGCCATTATGATTCTCACATAATTCGCGCTACTTATTCCGGCATTCTCACTTGAATACAGTCCACATCTCCTCACGGTAATGCTTCGCCCCGTATTCAACGCTCCCCTACCCCGACGAATAATTGACAATTGACAATTGACAATTGATAATTGATAATTAGGTGGCTTCTTTTGATCGAGAGCTTTTTACTATTGACGTGAGTACTTTTATCAATTCCTCACAATCAGTCCTTATGCTCTCGTATTCTCGCTCTGTCAGATACTCCGTTTCGTACAGCAATTCCAGCCAATATTGCGTCTCGCTCGCTTCTTTTAACGCTATTGACATCTTTGCCGTAAAATCTCTCTTGCTCTGACCTTGTAACGCCTCTCGAACATTAGCTCCAATGCTGGTACCACTGCGCAAAAGCTGTTTCGACAGCACCAACTCACCCTTCCTACCGGAAAGATACTGATACATCCGAACAACTCTAACAGCAAACACCTTGCTCTTGTCTTTTATCGCATTGTCACTCATACTCGTCTCCTAATTGTCAATTGTCAATTATACATTGTCAATTATTCGTCAGCCCAAGCTTCGGTTATACGCTTAGCCCCGTTATATCTTCCGCGCAAAGTCATTCGATCGGTGAGCTATTACGCACTCTTTGAATGTGTGGCTGCTTCTAAGCCAACATCCCGATTGTTTGGACAACTTCACATCGTTTTCCACTTAGCGTATATTAGGGACCTTAGCTGTGGGTCTGGGCTGTTTCCCTTTTGACAACGAAACTTATCTCACGCTGTCTGACTCCCGTACATCAATTATGCGGCATTCAGAGTTTGATAGGGTTCGGTAACCTTATCGGCCCCTAGCCCATTCAGTGCTTTACCTCCGCTAATCTAATACGAGGCTAGTCCTAAAACTATTTCGGGGAGAACCAGCTATCTCCGGGTTCGATTGGAATTTCTCCGCTATCCACACCTCATCCCCGGTCTTTTCAACGAACGTGGGTTCGGCCCTCCATGGCATTTTACTGCCACTTCAGCCTGGACATGGATAGGTCACCCGGTTTCGGGTCAAATCCCTACAACGTACTCGCCCTATTCAGACTCGGTTTCCCTTCGGCTTCAGTGCTTCTACACCTTAACCATGCTGCAAAGATTTACTCGCCGGACCGTTCTACAAAAAGTACCTCATCACACTTGAACGTGCTTTGAGTGTTTGTAAGCACAAGGTTTCAGGTTCTATTTCACTCCCCTCACGGGGTTCTTTTCACCTTTCCCTCACGGTACTGCTTCACTATCGGTCACTGGGTAGTATTTAGGCTTGGAGGGTGGTCCCCCCGTCTTCCCACCGGGTTTCACGTGTCCGGCGGTACTCTGGATCCAGCTGCCTCTCTTAGGTTTTCGCCTACGGGACTCTCACCCCCTGCGGTGCGCCTTCCCATGCGCTTCGGCTAACCCTTAAGATAGCGTGTCGCTGTCCGAACCCCGAGAATATTGCTACCCTCGGTTTGGCCTGCTCCGCGTTCGCTCGCCACTACTAGCGGAATCTCGGTTGATGTCTTTTCCTCGCCCTACTTAGATGTTTCAGTTCGGGCGGTTCCCCACGCACGCCTATGTATTCAGCGTACGTTACACGGACATTACTCCGTGTGGGTTTCCCCATTCAGAAATCCGTGGATCGATGCCTATTTGCGGCTCCCCACGGCTTATCGCAGCTTATCACGTCTTTCGTCGGCTCCCAGTGCCAAGGCATTCCCCTTGTGCTCTTTTTCGCTTGACCTTAGTTCAAGACAAGTCCGAATCACTGAACTTGTCTCCTTTTTGAATTATGTGAGCATCGGGATTGCAAAATTATAATTGTAGTTACCCTGTGAGTACGCATCCGCATACTCGTGTTTTCCACAATAGATTGCTTTCCATCTGCTTTCACTTGCTCTATCTTCATATTCAGTTCTCAAAGTACAATTTGTTCGGCTTCGCCGAACTCCACAATTGTCAATTGTCAATTGTCAATTGAGTTGTGGTGGGCCTAAATGGACTCGAACCATCGACCTCACGATTATCAGTCGTGCGCTCTAGCCAGCTGAGCTACAGGCCCCTCTTTACAGATAACAGATAACGGATATCAGATAACAGATATCTTTTAATCTGTTGCTGATATTTCATTTTGCTGTTATCCGCGGATTGCTCTCATCTTGCTTGGCAAATATCTGTTATCTGTTATCCGTTATCTGATATCTGCCCTTGGTGGAGCTAAGGGGATTCGAACCCCTGACCCCCTGCGTGCAAGGCAAGTGCTCTCCCATCTGAGCTATAGCCCCACGATTTTTCAGATAGCAGTTATCGGATAACGGATAACAGATGTTTCACTGCTTTCAGTTCCCCGGTTTTCCGCTAACTGTTCGCTACAGTTAGGGCCCTTCTACGCTGTGTTGCACAGCGTAAATTAAACAACGTAACTAACACAAGCAAGCCTGACCTAGACATTGAAACAACCCGAAACTTCTAACAAACACGTTTCCATATCTGTTATCCGTTATCCGTTATCTGTTATCTGCCTTAGAAAGGAGGTGATCCAGCCGCACCTTCCGATACGGCTACCTTGTTACGACTTCACCCCAATTACTAAGCCCACCTTCGGCCGCGTCCCCCTTGCGGTTAGACTACGGACTTCGGGTGTTCCCAGCTCTCATGGTGTGACGGGCGGTGTGTACAAGGCCCGGGAACGTATTCACCGCGGCATGCTGATCCGCGATTACTAGCAATTCCGACTTCACGCAGGCGAGTTGCAGCCTGCGATCTGAACTGAGGCGGCTTTTGGAGATTAGCTTCCCCTCGCGGGGTCGCAACCCGTTGTATGACCGCCATTGTAGTACGTGTGTAGCCCAGGACATAAGGGGCATGATGATTTGACGTCGTCCCCGCCTTCCTCCGTTTTGTCAACGGCAGTCCGGCTAGAGTGCTCTTGCGTAGCAACTAACCGTAAGGGTTGCGCTCGTTGCGGGACTTAACCCAACATCTCACGACACGAGCTGACGACAACCATGCACCACCTGTCTCTACTTTCCCCGAAGGGCACTTAATGTATCTCTACTTCATTAGTAGGATGTCAAGCCCTGGTAAGGTTCTTCGCGTTGCGTCGAATTAAACCACATACTCCACTGCTTGTGCGGGCCCCCGTCAATTCCTTTGAGTTTCAACCTTGCGGCCGTACTCCCCAGGTGGGATACTTATTGTGTTAACTCCGGCACGGAAGGGGTCAGACCCCCCACACCTAGTATCCATCGTTTACAGCGTGGACTACCAGGGTATCTAATCCTGTTTGCTCCCCACGCTTTCGCGCCTCAGCGTCAGTTAATGTCCAGCAGGCCGCCTTCGCCACTGGTGTTCCTCCCTATATCTACGCATTTCACCGCTACACAGGGAATTCCGCCTGCCTCTCCATCACTCAAGAACCGCAGTTTCAAATGCAATTTCCGGGTTAAGCCCGGAGATTTCACATCTGACTTGCTGTCCCGCCTACGCGCCCTTTACACCCAGTAAATCCGGACAACGCTTGCCACCTACGTATTACCGCGGCTGCTGGCACGTAGTTAGCCGTGGCTTATTCTTGTGGTACCGTCATTATCTTCCCACAAAAAAGAAGTTTACAACCCGAAAGCCTTCTTCCTTCACGCGGCGTTGCTGGGTCAGGCTTGCGCCCATTGCCCAATATTCCCCACTGCTGCCTCCCGTAGGAGTCTGGGCCGTATCTCAGTCCCAATGTGGCCGTTCAACCTCTCAGTCCGGCTACTGATCGCAGACTTGGTGGGCCGTTACCCCGCCAACTATCTAATCAGACGCGAGCTCATCTTTAAGCGATAAATCTTTGGTTGTCAAAGGATGTCCCCCAACAACTTTATGCGGTATTAGCGACCGTTTCCAGCCGTTATTCCCCACTCAAAGGCAGATTACTCACGCGTTACTCACCCGTCCGCCACTAGAATATCACCCGAAAGTAATATCCC
>BNZR01000056.1 GCA_026001245.1 Clostridia bacterium | reverse complement strand
TTATTCTAGCCCGTTGTTCCGCGTTTTGGCTATCCAAAAACGCTTGAGCCTGCCCCGAATATTTGATTCTCAAAGCGAATCACGCCCCCCTCTATCTGTTTTCGCCCCCAAAATCAACAAAAATCATAATGTAATGTCTGCCATATGTGTTTCGCCTCCTTCCGCTAATATTCTACCACGCGGGGGAGGTGAACGCAAGAAAAAACAGAGAGGAGGACAATTAAAATGACCAAGTAAGATCAACTATTAGTGTTCAGCTACGGGGATTACATGACCCGCACGGTGCAAATCGAGGGCGAAACGGCAGAGTTGGAGCGACACCATGTGTTCGGCGGGGCGAACCGGAAGAAGTCGGAGGATTTGGGGGAGGTGGTTAATTGGGGCTGGACGGCGGACGAGTTTCGGCAGAAATTCGGCAAGAGTTATGTGTAGTAGGACAGCCACACGTCAAAATACATTGTAACCGAGGTGATTAACATGGCGATACTCAAGCCGCAGGAGGCTTTGAAATTGATGGCGGAGCATGATTGCGAGATGACACTGGCGGCACTGTACGCGTGGATGCGCAGCTCAAAACATCCCTGCCCGTTCGGGATTTACACGCAGACGGACGAGAAAAATGAGCGCGGTACATATACGATTTGGCGCGGACGGCTGAATGCGTGGCTGGAGTGTCGCGACATGACGAACAATTGATAATTGTGGAACTGCCCGGCTGGACTTCCCCGGTTGGCCTGCCGGACGCAGAGCCAGTCAGCACGCATATGAACCGCCGCGAGTAGTGCTGAAAGGGAGCGTTGTGAAGCGTCCGGCTCAGGTGAAGATGTTAGGGAATGCCGTGGTTTTGCAACAAGTGGCGGTGCTGTTTAAGGAGATTGTGAGAGCGGAGGAAGCTTATGACAAGTTCAGAAATGGAAGCCAAATACAAAGCGGCTCAAATTCGCTACAAAAAGACCGCGTTGGCCATGCTTCAACGGGACAGAGTATCCCTAAAACACCGTCAAGCAACCTCGGAGAGCAGGACAACACAACTTGCTCCGAGGAACGGAAAACTCGGAGATGTAAACAAAAACAAGGAGGTTATTTCCCACGAAAACCAATAGAAAGTTCCGCAAAATCCTCAGCTTGGTAATAGCCCTGGCTATGGTGCTAAGCTTAGTACCCGCAGTAGCATTGGTGACTGACAC
The DNA here is from genome assembly GCA_026001245.1 of Clostridia bacterium. Next base: position 8,022 of record BNZR01000056.1, on the reverse strand, counting down.
ACATAATGCTGTAACAGCCGTTACCATTACCGGAACTGTTAAGGTTGGCCAGAAGTAACAGCCGATATTACAGGCGGCGACACAACGGGAAGCACTTAGGCTTGTTCCGCCGCTTCTTCTTTGAGTTTCTTTTCAACCACCGCGACAACCTCTATAGGGTCACTGACAACTTCGATTGCGTTGATGATTTCTTTGATCGTCTTGGCCTTGTTTGCGTGATATAATATAAATGGAGAGTGACGTATGAACGAAAGAATACAAACCCTAATATCCGAAGCCGACGTAGACCATCCATGGCCATTGAGCGATGTACTGTTTTCAAAGATTTTTGAAAACGAAAAGAGTGCCGGACTGGCCATGCGCGGCTTGATTAACGCGATATATGCGGACAGCGGTCAGCCGCTGATTGAATCAGTCGTGCAAATGCGCAGTCAGACCACGGAGCTTGGAGAGGCCTATCAGGGCTGAATCCTATAAGAATATCCTGCGGCTGTTTGACAAACTCCCTGATGAACTGAAACGCAAAAAAGTCTCGGCAATCTCGCCTATAGAGCTACAGGCGTTTATAAACAACATGGCAGAGAACCGCTCGAATTCATACATACAAAAAATGCTAATAAATATACGCGCCGCGTTTGCGTCCGCGTTTGAGAATGGGATATGTCCGCGAAACCCGGCCGCACATCTAACCGCGCCGCACAAAAAAGAAGCCCAGCGCGAGGCATACACCGTGCGCGAGGCTCAAAAGCTAACCGCCTTTGCCATAGACTACAAGCGAGACAACCCCCAAAGCGGACTATACGACACCGGGCGGCAGACAGCTGTCGCGACACTCGTCATGCTGTACACAGGTCTGCGGCGTGGGGAAGCCTTGGGGCTGATGTGGTCGGATATGGCCGATGGGCGGCTGTCCGTCAACCGCTCGGTGTTTATTGCCCTCTCATATATCTTCGGAAGATTACACTCGACGAAATCACACAAATTGGAGATTTATAGAGAGCGTTACGAAAAGCTTTACGCACCATTTATAACGAAAATCTATGGCGGAATGATGCTGGAGATGGATTATTCATCATGGAGTGTTGAAGTTCGCGGGCTATTTTTTGATTTGTTTATGCGCAATCTTCAGTATGCCGATGAAAAATTAATTGCGCTTGCCAACAATTTTCACACGGCGTTTCTAAAAGCCTTAGACTTCGGGGAAAATAGGTCAACAGAAGAATGGGAAGAGATAAACAACGAACTTAATAAAAATTTCACCGAGATTACATTGGCAATGTTAACAGAAGCAAAAAGGCTATCAAAGCAACTGCACATGCCAGATATATCTGAACCCGCTTCAACATATTTTTATAAAAGGAATTCTGTCCGAAGAAAAATCTGACATCGGCATTAATACTTGTTCGACTGCGTTTCTCTCGTCTAAAGCCCTTGAGTTGAATCTTCTCCAACATTCGGCAATATCTCCTTGATAGTTTATCAAGAAAAACTCGAAAAACGCTTGCTCTCGTTCATTTAATCTAGTGCGCTGTGTCGCTTGACTGCCTTTTCGGTCTTGCTTGGTCATTTAATCGTCCTCCTCTCTTTTTTAGGTTGCGTCCACCTCCTCTTGTGTGGTAAAATATTCACGAGAGGAGGTGAACAACACATGGACATTGAACAAATCGCGCACGAACTCTCCCTTGAATACTCGAAGCTACGCCTATCCGAGAATCTAAAGAACCTTCCCATGACAGACGAGAAATCCGAGCAAGTAGCAGAATACGCCGCAAGCATTCACGGATTTATCGACCTGTACAAGGACGCAAAACCTAAAGCCATTCAATCGCTGAAGCAACCTTAGTCCGGCTCTGCACGGCACCCTTAGCCAACGCCAAGCCTTCTGAGAACACCTCAAGAGTAAAGCCCATAGATTCGCCCACGGCTACTACCCGTTGGGCGAATTCCTTTACAAGCTCATTGTGCGCGGCTATACTTTCGTCGCGCTGTCTGATGTTTTCATTGCGGGATACGCTCTCTTGCATTCAACTCACCTCCCGTCAAAAAGTTTAAGTTGCTCTAGTCCTCGCGCTTGCCCACGGCGGCAAGCTCCAGCCCAATAGGTACGAACCGCTCTTTGTCCGAATAGAGCTTGCGTCTCAACACATAAACCCCGCATATATTGCCGTCTTGAGTTTCGCCCTCAAGGCGGCCTATGCGTTCCTCCAACGCCGTCAAGCGTTCTTCAATCGTCATCTTGTTCACCCCCTTTCAAAGTTTCCGACACCACCATCACGCGCTGTCCCGCTTACGCACGGCTCGAATCCGTTCAGCCCGTATCTCGACCCGCTCTTGCATTCTGCCCAGTATCCGCGCACGCTCGAACTCGTTAAGCTTAGCAAACAGCTGGATATATTCAATAATGCTATCGTCCTTAGCTCTCGGACTAGTCATCGTATGCCCCTCCTTTTTATAAGTTGCCTGAATTATAACATAGGACTCCCGCATTGTCAAGGCTTTTTTAGAAATAATTTTAGGTTTCCTGAATTTTTACTTGACAGAATTCTCTCCACGGGGTATAATCAGTGTGGAGGTGACCTGCGTGAAAGAACGATTAAGACAGTTTAGAAAGGCTCTAGGCTATACACAAGCAGATTTCGCAACTAAGCTAGGTATAAAAGGTGCGAGTTTATCAGACCTCGAAAAGGGTAAAAGCAATATCACAGAACGGCTTATTATATCCCTATGCAATATTTACAGCCTCAATCGCGGTTGGCTTGAAACTGGCGAGGGGGAAATGCTGTTAACGTCCTCGGGGGGCTTGCTTGACGAGCTGGCCGCCGAGTATCGCCTTGATAGAATTGAAAAACTGGCTCTAAAAACCTATATTGAATTGCCGGAGCGAGACAGGGAGTTTTTTAAAAAATACATTGGCATGGTGCTAAAGAATTCCGAGAACCCTCCCGCCGACTAGAACGCCGCAAGGCGTTCTTTTTCACCTCCCCAGCTCCGGCCACTCGTTCCCCCGCCCGGGGTACAACGCCAGCGCATAGTCCCGCAGACTGTTGTACAGTTCCCTCGGGTCGCAGTCCAGCACCCGCGCCAGCTCGTCAAGCTCGTACCAACTCGGGGCGCGTTCGCCGTCTTCCCAATACTCCACTTGATGGTACTTCGCTTTAAGACCCATTTTGTTGCCCACCTGGGCGCACGACATGTTTTTCTCCCACCGTTTCGCGTGAAGCAGGTTCTTTGTTCGCGGCGGGGAGTAGGTTCGAGGAGTTTTGCCTGTTTTGGGCTTCGGGGCGAGTACGTTTACCAGTTGCCGGACGGAATCCACCAGTTCCCCAACCTCCGAATTGCCGTAGCCGCCTGTTTTGCGGATACTCGGCAGGACTTCGTGGGTTATCCAACGCTTGAATTCTTTAGCCTCCGGCTTGCGTGAACGCAGAATTAGGCTGTAGAGACCGCTCTCGTTGATGATATTTAGCTCCTGTTTACCGCCAAGGGTGTCGGTAATAGCTACCCCCTTTTCGTCCTCATCGAGGTTTTCCGCAACGTCCCGGTTGTTCTTAATCCCCAAAACCGCGCATACATCTTTCAATACCCACCATGTTTCGCCCTCGATTTGCACCGTGCGGGTCATGTAGTCCCCGTAGCTAAACACTAATAATTGGTCTTGCTTGGTCATTTTAGTTGTCCTCCTTTCAAATTTTAGGCTCCACCTCACGCGCTGGCATTAGGCTGATTCCCTAAAAAAGTCCAACGGGACACCAAGTGCGTCGCAGACTGCAAAGTATTCCTCTGCCTTAATAGTTCTGCGACCGTCCAACATGGCCGATACGACAGCTGGAGAACGGCCTAGCTTCTCACACAAGAGAGTCTGTGCTACATGAGCCTTCGATAGATAATCTTTAATTCTGACCCCAATCAAAGTTCTTCGCCTCCCTTTGGTTTTAGAATTTCTAAAATATATTTCTACTATACTCCACTTATTCTAGAATATCAATAGTTTTTTTAAGAAATTCTAAAAAAAATTATTGACAATCATTATAAACCGTGATATGCTTAGGTCAACGGGGTGAAGCTGATGACGCGAGGAATACGCGAACATATTTCGGAGAGCATACTATATAACAGAAAAAAGCTCGGACTGACGCAGAAACAACTAGCCGAAGCTGTCGGAGGAATACAACATTCGGCTGTGTCGGCGTGGGAGCGGGGAGATAATGCCCCCGACATAGATATTATTGTCAAGTTAGCTAATATTTTTGAAGTGTCTCTTTCATCACTATTCGGAAGAGACACCGACGAAACGGAAGGAACTAGAAACGCAGCCATCATTCACTTTCCGCAGGCCGATGTGACGCCTGCCGAGAAAATCCATTTGAATAAGTACCGTCGGCTTGGCGGGGACGATAGACGGTATATAGATGGTGTCATGGATACCCTTGTCGCAAAGCAAACCCGAGAATATGTGGCAACGTGATTTTTGTTGATTTCAACAAGCGAAGCTAGAAAGCAAGGGGGATGAACTTAATTGAAACAGCTTATTTGCTTGTTGCTTTTGGCGGCAATTTACGTTTTGATAGGAATACAGTCGCATGCTTGGATAACTGAAGACCCTGATTTTACTGTTTATATAAAGTATGACAACAAGACATACCATATTAAGGGTTGCAATCGGCTTGCAAATTCAAATAGTAAGAAATATAGTGTTACGGGCGCAGAGGGCATGGGGTTTGTGCGGTGCGCGACATGCGACCCTCCCATATATATAAATCCAAATCGAGACGATTTAAGCGAAGACTCACGCTGGTTGATAGACTATTACGCATACAGGGAAGATCCAGCGGACACAACATCTCCAAGCGACACCTTGGCGCAAACAGCAACGATACCACCTCGAAAACAAACGACTACAGCAGAAGAACCCGAAAGTATGGTCAGCGTAATCGTCCTCGTTATACTTGGAATATTGGCCAATGCTTTTGTTATACTTTTGGCAATACAACTGATTAAATACTTAAGAAATAAATTCAGACAGAAGAGAGACGTACCATTGGAAGTCGAGATTTTAACCGAACCTAAGACCGCATTTGCTTGCCCTAAATGCGGAACTACTTGTTACACGGCAGGGATATGGACTGATGGCCGCGAGTATTTTTTATGTGAGTGCGGTTGTAAGTTTGCCAAGAAAGCGCAAAAGGCAACGCATGATTGTCCGCATTGCGGTACTGCTTGCCCTGTAGCGGGAATATTAAATGATGGGCGCGAGTATTTCCTTTGCGATAATTGCGGGTGCAAGTATACCAAGAAGGTACAAATGGCAACTCCCAATAGAAACAGATTTGCAAATCGTGTTTTGACCATGAGATACCACACCGTTGTAAAATTTGGGTTGATTATTGGGGTAATTATGAACCTTCCATACGCAATGTCGGGGGTGTCTGCTATATTGGGCATAGAAAATTCTAATAATTCAGAGTTTTCTATTGGCTCACCTGAAAATTTTTTATTTTGGTTTTTATTTGCACTAATAATCGCCGCGATTACATTTCAGATAAAGGCATTTATTGAACATCTACGCTGGGGGAGGAACTTTATAAAATACCTCTTCACGGTATATACACTTAATTTAATACTACCAGTTTTAAACATCTTTACAAGTGTCGCTTCGGAAGCATACGAGCAAGCTGTTCAAGCCATTGTAACTCTAATTGTATACCTTATTTGGATTATCCCCATAGCGGTGTACTACAACAAGCGTAAGCACATGTTTGATGGCGTTAAGAAGGTTCTGTAATCGCATAGCACGGTTAGTCCGCGAAGAAGCGGCAACGTGATTTTTGTTGATTTTAGTTGATAGAAAAGGTAAAGGAGTTGGGTTACATGAGCAAAAACATCCCCGATAAGCTGGCGCGTCTTGCGAATAGTGCCGCTAGGGTCAAGTCCGATACCTCCAAGCGGCATATCCCCAATGCTCACGATTTGTACGTTGCAAGCGAACACTCTCACATGACGGAACTGGCGCAGTATCAGACTATTAAGCACGAGGGTAATGTTCTGTGATGGAGTTTAAGCGCGGGGAAATTTACTATATAAACTTCCCATACACCTTTGACATCAATTTCCCGAAAGGCAAAAAGAAATTTGTGGTTGTCTTGCAAGAGGGCGCGATTTTCAAGAATTATGATGCGGTTACTGTTCTCTTGATTACATCAGACGAAGATAGCAAGGACTTTGAAACCAACGTGACTATCCCAGCCGGGTCAACGAGGTTGACAAAGGAATCATACATAGTCTGCGCCCAACCGTACACCATACTAAAAGCGCTGTTTATCGCAAACGGGGTCTGGTGTGCGGGGCAACTATCAGCGGCGTTGCTTGACGAGGTGGACAGGTGTTTGTATATCGGGCTTTGCATGGGATTGCAGAACGAAAGATAGCGCAAAGCTGGGAATAATAGAATTTCCACGCAATGCTGACAACACAGACTAGGGGACGCGATATGCTTGAAAAAATATTCAAATCCCTAAATAAGCGAAAACAGATTGAGGCGTTAGAACGTGAAAACCGTTATTTGTCTGCTCAATTTCAAACTCGACTTCAAGAAGAAACAAAAAAACGTAAAGACATCATAAGGCGTGCAAAGGCTAAGATTGACCTGTTAGAGACTGAAAATGCAAACTTACTCGCACAAATATATAAAAATGCCACATTAGCAAACACACTTGACACTAAGCAACGCGAAATTGCACGGCTAGAATTAGTATTTTCGCAAGAAGTAGGCGAGAACGAAACCCGTCAAAGGGAAAATGAAGTGCTTAGAGAGCAATTGGCAAGCCTAGAAACAGATGTTTTGTTTCTAAGACAACAATTATCAAAAGTCCCTGAACACAAGGCTGTGATGGTTCTGTCGGTATCTTTAGAGAACAAAGTCAGAAGCAGATACGCTAAGCAAGCAGATAAAATAATAGAATTCCGAAAATTTGTAAAAATAACAGTGACGGGGCAAAAGATTTTAACAAAATTTGTAGACCAGTCCGAACAACTTAAAAGATATTTGCGCTCTTTGTTCGACCAATTGACCTTGCTAGAACTAGACAGCGAAAACAAACTTGCAAAGATACTCGGAACTCAGAGTGCTATCTATGAAGTATCGCTAAAGGGCTGTGAGTGCATGGACTTCAGTAAACGCAAATCTCCGTGCAAGCACATGTATATGCTGTATCGTGAGTTGGGGCTACTGAAGTCAGAGCTTTCGTTTGAGGATTTTGAAACATGAACGAAGACGGCTCAAGCACGAGCTAGTCCGCGGGTTAGCGCGTCTTAGAATTTCCGAGGAGGGGATAGGAAAATGGAAGCCGAATATACTAAGCGTGCGGCTAAGGCAATTAAGGGCATGGAATCGCCGACAAAACAGCGCATACGCACAGCAATAAACAACATCCCTAAAGGCGACATTAAGCCATTACGTGGGGAAGACGGCGCATATAGACTGCGCGTTGGCGATTGGCGAATCGTTTTCACGTACCCAAATGCCGATACTGTCAAGATTGATAAAATAGCCCCAAGAGGGCAAGTGTATAAGGAGATGTAACGCCATGTCTACAGTGCAGAAAATCAGCTTTTTAGTCGAGCGCATGACAGAACATGACCAAGATTTTCTCATGGAACTGATTGAACGAATAATGCCCGACGATATTGCCACGCCCGATGATATTGACGCAATAGCGGTTGGCAACGCCGAATACTTGCGTGGAGAAACTCTTTCAGACAGCGAGATAGATTGGAGTTAAAACGTCCAAACGACCAGCCATTTAAAAATGTGGAGGTTTTGCCCATGCCCAACCACCGCCACAACGGCGAAGGCACGTATTACCGCCAGCCCAACGGCACATGGCAGTATAAAATCACCATCGGACGCGACGATTCCGGCAAACTGCTCCGCAAGACTTTCTACGGCAAAACCAACCGCGAAGCCAAGGCCAAGGCGGACACGTGGACGCAGGCCAACGGCGGCGCGGTGTTTTCTGTGTCGCC
>BNZR01000055.1 GCA_026001245.1 Clostridia bacterium | reverse complement strand
GTTTATGTCAAAGCTTTTTGGACAATAATTATAAGTATAGTATTATATGGGGGGTTATTGCTTGAAAACCAAGGTATTATTGAACGGTCAGCCCGTTGACGAGGGGCGCAAATTCACCATACGCAACAAGAACGTGTCCCAGCTTGTGCGCGCCGCCTTGGCGCGGGGCGAGCTTAAGTGAAGCACGCCGCGATCTATATCCGCGTGTCTACCGATGCGCAGGCCGAGGAGGGCTATTCAATCGACGCGCAACGCGAGATGTTGCAGGCGCACTGCGTGTCAAAGTCCATCAAAAACTTCGAGTTTTACGTGGACGGCGGTTACTCCGGCGCGACAATCGACCGCCCGGAGCTGAAACGCCTGATCGAGGACGCACGGCGCGGCAAGCTGTCCCACGTGGTGGTGTACAAGCTGGACCGCCTGTCGCGCAGTCAGAAAGACACGCTGTTTTTGATTGAAGACGTACTCAACCCCAACGGCATATCCTTTGTGTCGTTGCAGGAGACTATTGACACCGCGTCGCCCATGGGGCGGCTGATGATAGGCATACTGTCGGCCTTTGCCCAACTGGAGCGCGAGAATATCCGCGAGCGCACGCGCATGGGCATGCTGGAGCGCGTTAAGGAGGGCTATTGGCCGGGGGGAGGCCGCCCTCCCTTCGGCTACGATTACGACCCCGAGCGGGGCATACTTATCCCAAATGACGACGCGGAGACGGTCAGGCGGATTTTTTCGCTGTATCTGTCGGGCTATCCGCTGTATCGTATCGCGGAAATGACGGGGCTGAAATACGAACGCCACGCCGCGCAGATTATCTGCCGCAAGACCTATCTTGGCCTGATAGCCTATAACGGAAAGGAGTATCAAGGCAGGCACCGCCAGATTATCGACGCGGAGACCTACGAGCGGGCGATGGCGGCACAGCGCGGGCGTTCGATTAAAAAATTCCGCGCCCCGTCGGATTTTCTACTTACGGGGCTGTTGACCTGCGGCGTGTGCGGCGCGAAAATGCGCTATCAGAAGTGGGGGAGCGCGGGGCATAAAATCGTGTGCTACTCGCAGGACAAGTACAAGCAGAGTTTAATCCGAAACCCCGATTGTAACCAGCCCAAGCTGTGGGCGCGGGACGTGGAGCGCGAGGTAACCTCCGCGATGTTCAGCTTCAGCTTCGAGCTGGGGGAGGACGGCGGTCAGGCGCACAACGCGGCGGAGCTATTGACGCGCCAGCGCGACGTTTTGGCAAAAAAACTCCGCCGCCTGTACGAGCTGTACGCGGCGGCGGAAGAGGACACCTTGCTTGAAACAATCAACGCGGCCAAGCATGAGCTTTCACGCGTGGACGCGCAGTTGGACGCGGAGCGCGAGTCGCAGACGATGACCCGCGAGGCGGAGCGCATGAAAAACGAGCTGAAAGATTTAGAGAACGCGTGGGTTTTGATGAACGCCCGCGAGCGGCAAGCCACGGCGCGGCAGTTGATTAACCGCGTGACGCTTACAAACGATGAGGTGACTGTAGAGTTCAGCTTTTAGATGGCCTCGTCGTGCAACAACCCCATGCGCGTGTAGACGCTTATCGCCCGCAGAACAAACTCCGGGGTCAGGCCGAGATACGCGGCAAGCTCCGACACGTCCAGCCTATCGTCGGCGCGGACGGCCTCCGCCGCTTCCAACAGCTTGTCCAGCGGCAACTCCCGCGTCACGGCGGTGCGCCACGCTCGGTTTTCGCAACGGTCGTAATCCAGCGAGTACGTGTCGTCCCGGCAGAACGCGTCCGCTAGACAGTGGCCGTATTCATGCGCCAACGCCACCAGCCGCTCGGATTCGGTGGGGAAAGCGCGTTCGTTGAACAGAATAGCGCGGTCGCCGCCGAGTTTAAGGGACGCGGCGGGGTGCATATTTGAATCGTCGGGCAAAAACAGAATATTATCGTCGCGGGCGACCTTGTCCACAAGATTTTCGTACTTGGTCATTCAAAGCCCCCGTTTCTCAAAGCTTTTCGCCTTTCGCAACTTCGCGGCCATACGCAACAGGTCGCGGCGATCCTCCTCGTCCAATTCACGGAACTCGCCGTAAAAGGCGAACTCTAAATCGTCGAGCTTGATGTTATTGCGTGGCGCGATTTTTTGGTCGGTTTCGCCGCGAAGCCAAGCCGCGTCCACGTCCAAACAGCGGGCGATTGACTCTAAAATAGGCTGGCTTAACACCTCAATCTTGCCGCTTTCGTAGCGCTGAATGGTGCTGGTCTGTACCCCGACCGCCTCCGCTACATCTTGCAGGCGCAGGGCTTTATCCTTTCGGGCAGATCGTATTCGATTGCCTACTATTGATTTGTCCATGTGGCAACACCGTCCTTAAAAACAGTATAGCACAGTTTTTTGCGTAACGCAAGCGATTTTTCTAAAAAACCGCTAAAATTATAAAATTAAGCAAAAACAGCAACGAAGTAACCCAGATAACCGGGTGAATATCCCGAACCTTGCCGGAGCAGAGCTTAACCACGCAATAGAAGATAAAGCCCGCCGCGATTCCGTAGGAGATACTGTAGCACAGCGCCATGAAAATCCCCGCGAAGAACGCCGGGATGGCCTCGGAAAGGTCGCCCCACTTCACGTCCGCAAAGGACGCGGTCATCATTATGCCCACGATAATAAGCGCGGGGGCGGTCGCGCCGCCCGGTACCACGCTTACCAACGGGGAAAATATCGAGCTGAACAGAAACGCCGCGCCTGTGACCACCGCGGTAAGTCCCGTTCGGCCGCCCGCCCCGATACCCGCCGCGCTTTCGACATAGGTTGTGGTGTTTGTCGTACCCAAAATCGCGCCGACCGACGTGGCCACGCTGTCCGCGAACAGGGCTTTGTCCATTTTAGACTTGAACCCGCTGGAGGTTTGCATTTTCTTTTGATCCTCGGCGTTGAAGATACCCGTGCGGCGGCCCGTGCCGATGAACGTCCCCAGCGTATCAAACGTGTCAGTTAAGCTGAACGCGAAGATTGTACCCAGCACCAGCGGCACTTTCATGCCGTTTTCAAACAGCGAGGGCAGTCCCTCGGTAACGGCCTTGCCGAACACATTGCCCAGCTCCGCAAAGTTGTTACCGGCGGCGGCGAACAGGTCTATATTTTCAAAATGCGTCACGCCGAAGGGGATACCTATAAGCGTCGCGCCGACAATGCTTATGAATATCGCGCCGGGAATTTTTAAGGCCACCAGCACAATCATCAAAACAAGGGAGACTAGGGCGAAGATAAGCGGCAGCGTGTTAAAGTCCGACAAAGCGGGCAGGCCGGAGCGGAAGTTAATCAGGCCGGAGTTTTGCAGGCCGATGTAGGCTATAAACACGCCGATACCGCCGCCTATCGCGTGCTGAAGCCCCGCCGGAATGGCGCGGATAATCAGCTTGCGGATTTTTGTTACGGTGATAACCACGTTGACCAGGCCGCAGATAAACACCATGGCCAGCCCCTGCTGCCAGGTAAAGCCCAGCGCGAAGCACACGGAGTACGTGAAAAACGCGTTTAGTCCCATGCCGGGGGCAAGCGCGTAAGGCACGTTGGCGAACAGCCCCATGAACAGCGTGCCGATCGCGGCGGCGAACACCGTGGCCAAGAACACCGCGCCCGCCGGAATCCCGGTCTGGCTAAGCATTTGCGGGTTTACTATCAGGATATAGGCCATGGCGAAAAACGTGGTCAGCCCGGCGATAACCTCGGTGGCCGGCCGCGTGCCGTTCTGCTTTAGCTTGAAAAACTTTTCCATAGGTAAACACTCCCCACAGGTAGTATAGCATAAGCGAAAAAAATAATCAAGCATGATTTTATAGATTGCGTTTTAAAGCGAAATCTGATACAATGATTTGCGCGTCAGGGTTGAAGCCTGACTTTCTGAAACGCCACGCGTTCCTCTGTGCCGTCCAGCACCCAAATCTTGCCGCAGTGTACAAAGCCCAGCTTGTCTAATAGCTTTAGCATGGGGATATTATCCTCGTGCGTGTCGATTTTCAGGTTGCGGCATTGTTCGTAAGCCCAGTTTAGACAATACGCGCCGACGCCCTTTGTGCCGCGCCGCACGGCGATTCGATGGACTACGCCGTAGTCCGCGTCGTAAAGCCACGCGCCCTCGATGTAATCATAGGTCGGGTCTTGCTCGATATTAAAGTAGAATACCGCGACAACCTCGCCGCCGTCCTCGCAGACGTAGCCGCGCCCGGTGGTGATGTCGGTTTTTATCATTTCTTCGGGCGGGTAATAGTCCTTCCATTGCGTTGGGTTGCCGTTTTCGCGCATGAAAACCCGCGCCTCGGAGTAGATTTTCAACGCCGAGGGCAGGTCTTGGGCAGTTGTTTTGCGGATTAGCATGCTTTAACGCTCCCTTTTCGGAACTAGCGCGAGAAAATCACCTTTTCGGAGTTGAACATGCGCGTAAGCACAAAGCCGCCGATTCCCGCGTACACGATGTTGCTGACGACAGAGACTACTATATTCGGCACAGCGTAGTCAAATGAGAATATGCCGCTTAAAGCTTGAACGCTGTTGTAAAGCGGGATGAAATAGTATGCTATATCGGTCTGCGCGCCGCCGCCGAACATGGAGCTTACCCCGACCAGCATGACGACTATCATAAGCGGCATAACGCTGGTGGTGGCCTCCTTGACAGTCTTTGCAAACGCCGAGATGATTGAAATCACCGCGATAATCGGCAGAATCGTGGTCAGAACTATCATGGCGATCATGACGTAATCCGTGACGGTGTAGATGTTCATATTGATGTCGTCGCCCAACTGCATCATTTTCGGCAACGACAGGAACAGCCCCAAACAGCTTGACAGTCCGCACAAAAACGCCAACACGCCCAAGCTAAGCATCTTTCCGGCGGCCAGCTCACTGCGTTTAATCGGCGTGACAAGGATTGTGGCGATTGTGCCGCGCTCCTTTTCGCCCGCGATTGACTCCGGCGCGAGGCTCATACAGCCCGAGAACATCATCATTGTCAGCAAAAACGGCAGCATTGACGCAAGCGAGAACGCCATAACGTCTTCGTTTGTGGCCAAATCGGCGGACACATCGCGATTGACATCGAATTTATTGGCAATCGTGGCCTCGTAGGTGTTCAGCAACGCGACGAGCGAGCCGTAAGCCGCCGAGGAATCGGGGTTGACCGCGTTGTAATAAATCTCGATATTAGGCGCGGGAGTACCCGAGGACACGTTGTAGTCGGCCACGGTTTGGTCGAAGTCTTTAGGGAATATCGCAAGAATATCGGTTTCCTTGTTCTCGATTTTCGTCCGCGTATCGTCGGGGTTGGTAGTGTTGACGATATCAAAGCCGTAGGTCGGGTCAGCCGCCGCCGCCGCGATGGATTGCGGCAGGTTTACCGCGTTCAAAACGGGCTTATGGGTAGCGTCCGGCGTGTACATATCCTGTAGGGCTGTGCCCATAAACGAATAGACCACGTAAATAAGCAGGCCGGGCAGAATCAATGCCGTTACCAGCAGCCGCCGGTCGCCGAAAAACCGCGCGAACTCTTTTTTCATCACGGTAAGTATGTTTTTATTCATTGTACTCCACCCGCCTTTTCCGCAAAAATATTGAAGAATTTATCCTCTAGCGAGCTCTCGGCGGTCAGTGCTTTCAACGTATCGCAAACCGCCATCGTGCCGTCGATTATAATCCCGGCGCGGTCGCATATTTTTTCCACAAGACTGAAAATATGCGTGGACACGACCACGGTCTTGCCCAGCGACTTTTGGGCGACCAAAAAGTCCGTTACGGTCTTGGCGGTAAGTACGTCCAGCCCGTTGGTCGGCTCGTCAAAGATTATAATCTTCGGGTCGTGGATAATCGCCAACGCCAGCGACACCTTCTGCTTCATGCCCGTGGACAGGTTGGCCACCTTGACCTCCGCGAACTCCGCTATGCCGAAGGTATCAAACAGCTCCTTTTTGCGCGTCTCGCGGGCAGAGGTTTCGACATTGTGCAGTCCCGCGAAGAAGTCAAACAAATAGTTGGGCGTGAAAAATTCCTCTAGTTTAAGCTCGCTTGTCAGGAAGCCGATCAGCTTGCGCACCTTGTACGGCTGGGTTTTGACGCTGTAGCCGCCCAAAAACGCGTCGCCCTCGTCGGGCTTGATAAGCGTGGCCAGCATGCGCAAAGTGGTGGTTTTACCCGCGCCGTTTGCGCCCAACAACCCGAAAATCTCGCCTTCATAGACTGAAAACGACAGATTGTTGACCGCAACCTTGGTTTTGCTCTTGGTTCGTTCCAATTTTTGCTGTTTGGCGGAGAGGGAGAAGGTTTTTTTCAAGCCCTCGATGCGTAGTAATTCCTGCACAAAAGCACCTCCTGATTTGTAGTCGTTTTATAGTGTAGCACAGATTTGCGGACTAGTCAAGAGCCGCCAACATTTTTGTTGGCGGCTTGTCATTTTCCCTAAGTATCGATATTAATCATGTTCTGCTTGTCGCGGCTTACCTTGAAGTTCAGTCTGTCAGCTAGATCCATCCGCTTGTAGTAGCTGTTGTCTCCGATAAAGTACGCCGTCACTTGAATCTGCTTGCCGTTCACAAATATCGGACTCTTGCTGGGATTCGCGAACCGCGCTCCTGACGCGCGGCGTTTAGCGGCGTAACCGTGTTGTTGCCCACAGGGTCGGCGTAAACTTGCCATCGTTTTTGGATCTGTTGGGTGGAGCGTCACGTTCTCGCTTTGACGAACTCAATCCGCAGGACACAGAGACCGTCCGCTACGCCTGCGCTGACAGCGATTGTATATCCCATAGCTGAAATAACCCGATCAAATGACGGTCTTTTGATAACCGATAACGCGCTGTATCGCTCGCTAACAATCGCCGATTATATCGGCAACGTGCGCGATAGTTTTGATACGAATATCAAAACGAGTGACTTTGATATTGTTTGATGTTTCAAGAACTGACCGAGCGCGGTTACAGTCGCAGCTACGGCGGCAAGTTCCCCGGCGAGAGGGTTCAAATTGACGTAAAGTACGTTCCGAGAGCGTGTTTGTACGGCGAAAGCGGCTCCGTTCAAGCTTTTGCAGGTGCAGACCGACAACGGCCACGAGTGGACAAACGCTTTGTTTGGAGCAAAGGAAGCGTTGCCGACACGCTTTGAGGCGGAACTCACGAGCTTGGGTATTGAGCATCGCCGGATCAAGGTCGGAACGCCTAAGCACAACGGACGTGTTGAACGTCAGCACGGGTTGGATATGGGGAGGTTTTATCATGGGCTAAAGTTCATTTCACTTGAGGACGCAAGGCAAAAAGTCAGTAATTACAACGCTTGGAGCTACACTAGGATTAAAATCTGTTTGAACTTTCGCTCGCCTGTACAAATTATCGCCGACTATGTCTGATTATTTTTTCACACATCATTGACACCTAAACAATTCTGTTGCTCAAGTGAACTATGAAAATAGGCGTTGCATTATAATTCGACATCATATATAATGTATATGATAACGAATTTAGGGCGGGTGACATCACGCATGACAGAGGTCGATATACACGGCATGGAGCGAGCCGACGCGAAACGCTTCCTCGAACGCACGTTGGCGAGCCTGCCGTCGTCCGAGCAGGAACTACGCGTCATACACGGCTACAGCGGCGGCAACGTACTGCAGACGCTGGTACGCAAAGGCTTGGCGAACAAACGTATCAAACAGCGCGTCATCGGTCTGAATCCCGGAGTGACATCGCTGATGTTGGGCGGCGATTTATAATGAAAATTGCCACATGGAACGTCGAGAGATTGAAACACAAAGCCCAGCTTGAACAAATCAAGCTCGCTTGTGAGCGAGTGAACGCCGATATTCTCGTCCTTACGGAAACGGACAGCCGCATAAGCCTTGGATATACAAGTTGCTTTCCAACTCCGCGCCCCACGGATACCCAACACGCAAAATACGCAACGACCGAAAATCGCGTGTCGATTTTCACAAATTACAAGTGTGTCAAAAAACACCCCACCTATGACGAACTGACCGCGCTATGTGTCGAGTTGGAAACAGAACGCGGAAATCTATTGGTGTATGGAACAATAATTGGAATTTATGGCAATCGCCACCCGTCTTTTGAGCAAGACTTGTCAAAGCAGATTGCCGACATCAAGCGATTATCGGCGGGCGATAACAATCTATGCGTGTGTGGGGATTTTAACTGCAGCTTTACGGATAATTATTATTACACAAAGTCCGGCAGAAGCGCGTTGCTTCAGTCTTTTTCTGATAACGGTATAGAACTGCTGACGAGTGATAGACGGGAATATATCGACCACATAGCTGTCTCTGAGCAGTTTGTGACAGATTGTACGCTTCAAGTCGAAGAATGGAACTACGACAAGGAACTATCCGACCACAAAGGTATCGCGGTAAACATCACAACAAACGAGGTATTGCGGTCATGAAACAACTCAACTCACAGCGCGTACGCGCACTCGCGCCTGAGATGGACGCGCTGCGCATTGGCATGGGTTGGACGATTCCCGACCTCTCCAAGCCGCAAATCCTAGTCGAAAGCTCGTTCGGCGACAGTCACCCCGGATCGGCGCATTTGCTCGATCTCGCGAACGTCGCCTCTGCCGCGATACAAGCCTCCGGCGGACGCGCCGCGCGTTACTTCGCCACCGACATCTGCGACGGCATGGCGCAAGGTCACGACGGTATGAATTACTCGCTTCCGTCGCGTGACGTGATGGCGGATTTGATTGAAATTCACGGCCGCGCTACGGGTTTCGACGCGGCGGTGTTCATCGCGGGTTGCGACAAAAGCCTGCCCGCGCATCTCATCGCGGCGGGGCGACTGAACATACCGTGCGTTGTCGTGCCGGGCGGTGTGATGTCGGCAGGACCCGATATGCTGACGTTGGAGCAACTCGGAGCGTACCACGCTCAGTTCAAGCGCGGCGAAATCACCGAGGAGCAATGGCAGTTTTATGAACATCACGCGTGCCCGACTTGTGGCGCGTGCGCTTTCATGGGCACAGCCGGCACTATGCAGGTGCTGTCCGAGGCGTTGGGTCTGACATTGCCGTATGCCGCGCTCACGCCGTTCGGCGACGATTTGACGAAGCTTGCGCGTGAGTCGGGCGAGTTGGCGGCGAAGTTGGCGTTATCGAGTATACGCCCGCACGATGTTGTGAAAAAGGCGAATTTCGAGAACGCAATCATTGTCCACGCCGCAATTTCGGGTTCGACCAACGCGCTATTACACATTCCAGCCGCCGCGAAAGCATTCGGCGTGGACATCACGCCCGCCGATTTCGACCGTCTGCACAAGGGCGCAAAGTATGTGCTTGACGTGCGTCCGACGGGCAAGTTTCCATCGTCGTTTG
Organism: Clostridia bacterium; assembly: GCA_026001245.1. The sequence goes on along the minus strand of BNZR01000055.1, from coordinate 111 downwards.
TGCGTGACGCGGGTGGTGTTCCCGCGCTTATGAACGAGGTTCGCGCAAGTCTACGGCTTGAGGCAATGACGATTACGGGAGAGGCATTAGGCGAACGGCTCGATAGACTGA
>BNZR01000054.1 GCA_026001245.1 Clostridia bacterium | reverse complement strand
ATACCATCAAAAAGGGCAAAAACAAAGGTCAAACCCGCGAACGGTGGGTGAACAACACAGGAAAAACAGGCGGCACATTGCGGCGCGGTTGGACGGTCGGCAACGTGACCAAATCAGCCGATGGTTACACAGTGGAAATCATAAACCCCACTGAATATGCGTCCTATGTCGAGTTTGGACACAGAACAAGGGGCGGTAAAGGGTGGGTAAACGGCAAATTCATGATGACCATATCCGAACAGGAATTGGAAGCGGATGCGCCGCGAATTCTTGAACAGAAACTTGAACAATTCCTGAAGGGGGTATTCAATGCTTGACAAAACCATTGACGGCATAAGCGAAAAACTGAATGAAGCATTCGGTGACGGTTACAAGATTTACACCGAAGAAGTCAAGCAGGGTTTAACAGAACCTTGCTTTTTTGTTCAGCTTGTAACTCCCACAAACACACAGGTATTGGGTAAACGCTATTTCAGACAGAACTTGTTTGTGATTCAATATTTCCCCACAAGCAAAAATGAACCGAACGCCGAATGTTTGAGGGTGCAGGATGATTTATTTCTTGCCCTTGAATATATCACAGTGGGCGAGGATTTACAGCGTGGGGAAAAAATGCGCGGCGAGTTCGCCGATGGCGTGTTGAATTTCTTTGTCGAATACAATATGTTCGTGTACAAAACAGAGGAACAAGACCCGATGGAAGAACTTGACCTAAACGAAATTAAAGCGAAAGGGTGAATATCATGGCAAAAAGAGGAACAACCGAAACCCCCGAAGTCAAAACCGCTGAAACGGCGGCTTCGGGTGCGGTGACGGAACAGACAAATACCCCCACAGAGGGCGCGGAAAACAAAACCCCCGAAGTCAAAACCGCTGAAACGGCGGCTTCGGGTGCGGTGACGGAACAGACAAATACCCCCACAGAGGGCGCGGAAAACAAAACCCCCGAAGTCAAAACCGCTGAAACGGCGGCTTCGGAAAGGTCGGATGTTTCGCGATACAGCAAGGAAAAATTGCTGAAATCCAACTGGTACAGCCACAGGCGGGATATTCTGAATGTCATCTTGAATGGTGACAAGGAGTATTCACACGCCGAAGTGGATGCGCTGATTGGCGATTTTTTGAAAGGAAAGGTGAATTAAGATGGCACTTGGCGGCGGTACTTTTGTTACCCAAAATAAGGTTTTGCCCGGCAGTTATATAAACTTTGTATCAGCGGCACGGGCTTCCGCTACACTGTCAGACCGTGGCGTTGTCGCTATGCCCCTTGTTCTTGATTGGGGAATTGACAACGAAGTGTTTACGGTGACAAGCGGCGATTTCCAAAAGAACAGCCTTGAAATTTTCGGCTATGCGTACACCGAAGATGCAATTTCCGATTTGCGCGAACTTTTTAGAAATGCCCGATTGGGTTATTTCTTCAAAGTGAACGGAACAGGCGGTGTCAAGGCAACATCCACTTACGGAACAGCGAAATACAAGGGCGCGGGTGGCAACAAAATCAAACTGGTTATCACGCAGAACGAGGATGAAACCACCTTCGATTTTGAACTGTTCTTCGGCACAAAAGCGGCTTGGCAACAGACAGGCGTTGCCGCAAGAAGCGAATTGCAGGATAACAATTTTGTGGCTTGGACAAAAACAGGCACAATCACGTTGTCGGCGGGTATTTCGTTTACTGGCGGTGTCACTGGAACAACGTCAGGCGATGACTATCAGACCTTCATTGACAAAATCGAAGGTTACACATTCAACACCGTTGGCATTGCCACAACTGACCAAACTGTTAATGGGCTTGCCGCAACATGGACAAAGCGGATGCGTGACGAAATGGGCTTGAAGTTTCAAACGGTTCTTTACCGTTATTCAGGCGCGGATTACGAAGGCATTATCAGCGTTGAAAACAAACTGGAAGGCGAAACAGGCGATGACACGGACAGCGGCGGGATGGTGTTTTGGGTTACAGGCGCAGAAGCGGGTTGTGACGTGAACAAAAGCATCACGAACAAGGTTTATGACGGCGAATATCATCCCGATGTGGATTACACGCAGATTCAGCTTGAACAGGCAATCAAGGCGGGAAAATTCATTTTCCACCGTGTCAATGCTGATGTTCGCGTTCTAACCGACATCAACACGCTTGTAAACCTGACCGCCGACAAGGGCGATGTGTTCCAGTCGAACCAAACAATCAGGGTTATAGACCAAATCGCAAATGACATCGCGGTTCTGTTCAATTCAAAATACCTTGGCGTTGTTCCGAATGACGAAGGCGGCAGAATAAGTTTGTGGGCTGACATTGTGAAACACCACGAACAGCTTCAGGACATCCGCGCCATTGAGAATTTCGCCGACACAGATGTTGAGGTCACACAGGGCAACACCAAGCGTTCAGTAGTGGTCGCAGATGCGGTTACAGTTGTGAACGCTATGGAACAGCTTTATATGACCGTAACAGTATCTTAATGAAAGGGGGAACATTCAAATGTTGAATAACGTGATTATGAAGGGCAAGGATGCCGTGTCCGCGAAACTGGCTGAATGTTTTGTGACGGTTGGAAACAGGCGTTACAATTTCATGCAGATGATAAACTTTGAAGCCAATTTCGAGAAAACCAAGGTCGAAGTTCCGATTTTGGGCAAGACACAGCAGGGAAACAAAGCGGCGGGTTGGAAAGGTTCAGGTTCGGCAACGTGCCATTATAACCAGTCCATCATGCGGCAACTTGCCGTAAAGTACAAGGACACAGGCGAGGACACCTATTTTGAAATTCAGGTGACGAACGAAGACCCCACTTCGGCGGCAGGTCGGCAGACGTTAGTTTTCTTGGATTGCAACTTTGACAGCCTGATTCTTGCCAAATTCGATGCCGATGGTGAATACCTTGATGAAGATATGGACTTCACCTTCGAGGATTTCAAGATGCCCGAAGCGTTCAAACTGCTTGCGGGTATGTAATACTAACAATCGCGCCGTGGCGTGGATTCGTTCAGGTCACGGCGCGATAATTTTGAAAGGTAGGTACTGAATATGTCAAATTTAAGCCTGTTCATGAAAAAGAACAAGAAAGTCCGCGAGAACGTCAAGTTCACGGCAACCAAAAGCCTTGCGGATGAAAAGGGCAAGCCCCTTGAATGGGAAATTAAACCCTTGACTACAAAAGAGGATGAACGCATCCGCGATGATTGCACGGTCGAAGTTCCGATTGTCGGTAAACCGAATATGTACAGGCAGAAGTTGAACGCGAACAAGTATGTTGCCAAACTGCTTGCTTCGTCTGTTGTGTTCCCTGACCTGTTGGATGCCGAACTTCAGGATTCATACGGCGTGAAAACCGCTGAAGATTTGCTGAAAGAATTGATTGACGATGTGGGCGAATTCAACGATTTTTCAGCGTTTGTTCAAAAGCTGAACGGATTCGATGTTTCGCTTGAAGAAAAGGTTGACGAAGCAAAAAACTAATATTGGAAGGTGATTTTGAATCCAATTTTATTCACTTTGCGATTCAAAAATTGCACTGGTCACCTTCCGAAATAGATGAATGGTTCAACGCAAGCGAGGAAACACAGGCGTTTTACTATGCTTCAACACAGGTCAAAATTGATAGTGACAAAAAAGAAGCGGCAAAATTGAAAGCGAACAAGGGGAAGCGGCGAAAATGACCGTTTCCCCTATTTTATTAAAGGTGGTGAACTATTTTGGCAACGATAAAAACAGCAATCGCAATGTCGGACAATGTATCAAATACCCTGTTCGCCATCGTAAATGCTTTGAATATGACTGTCGGCGCGTTCCAAAATGTTCAACACGCCGCGAGGGATGATATAGATGCAAGCGCATTTGAGGGCTTGCGCCGTGGCGTGGATGCCGCGACAATGGCAACACAGCGGTTCAGTGAGGAATTAAGCCAAATACAACCGCCTGAACCTGTTGAAATACCTGTTATTTGGAATGCGCCGCGCAACATGGATATATTACAAGGGGCAGGTGCGGAACGCCTTACACAAGAAATGGGTTCGTTGGATTCGGCAATTAACAGCGTGTTGATTCGTCAAAATATGATAGGTCAACAAGCCCTGTCAATGAACATTTTGCCGCCGAATGCACAGGCTGACATTTCAAGCACAAATGACAGAATTTCCGAACTTGGTAACAGACTGACCGAACTTCAGAATGTGGATATTTCCATGATGGATTCGGCGGCGATTGAACGCTATAACAGCGAAGTTGAATCTTTGCGTTCAGGAATGAACGGAATTGTCAATATTCAGGAACGAATGAATCAGGCAATGGAAGAAGGCGATGTTACATCCCTGAACCAAGGCTTTATTCAGTTAAACAGTTCCGCGCAATCGCTTGAACAGCGTGTTCGCGCCAATATGACGGCGATTCAGGAAATGAATAACATTCAATGGACAACGCCGCAAAGCATGGAGATTTTCAATACAAGCGGCATCGAGCGGTACAGGTCGGAAGTTCAATCTGCAAATTCAATGTTGAACCAGTTACAGACACAGCAACAGCAGATTACAGCGCAAGCCCTGTCAATGAACATTTTGCCGCCGAATGCACAGGCTGACTTCGTGAGGATTGACAGCCGAATTCAGGGTTTGAAAAGTCAACTTCAAAGATTGCAAGAAAGCGGACATCTTGAACTTGGTGCTGACAGAGCGGCGGCACAAATGGAATCCTTGCGTTCCCAAATTATGAACGCACAGAGGGCGCAAAATGACCTAAATTCAGCAATGGAAAAAATGGACGTGTCAGGGGCAAACGATGCTTACAACCGCCTAAATTCCATTATTGACAGCACACAGCAGAACATCCGCGACAATGCCAATGAACAGGAAAATTTCAACCAAAAAATGAAGGGCGGTCACAGCCTTGCCGATGATTTGAAAGGTAAAATCATGGGTATGGCGGCGGCTTATATGTCAATTCGCGGCGTGGGTATGGTTTTGGGCTTGTCGGACGAATTGACACAGACAACCGCACGGCTAAACATGATAAATGACGGAATGCAGACCACAAAGGAACTGCAAGATAAAATTTTCTTGTCGGCGCAACGTGCAGGTGCGAGTTATCAAATGACTTCGGATGTCGTGGCAAAATTGGGATTACAGGCGGGTAAAGCATTCGGAAGCAACGATGAACTGATTGCGTTTTCAGAACAGTTGAACAAGTCGTTTTCAATCGCGGGAACATCCGCGCAAGGCGTTGAAAGTGTCATGTATAACCTGACACAGGCATTGTCAAGCGGCGTTCTTCGTGGGCAGGATTTGAACAGCGTATTCAGCAACGCGCCGAATATTGTTCAAAATATTGCTGATTATTTGGACGTTGACATCGGAAAAATCCGTGAAATGGCGGCAGATGGGCAGTTAAGCGCGGATGTTGTAAAGAATGCGATGCTTGCCGCCGCTGAACAGACGAATGCCAAATTCGCCGAAATGCCGCTGACTATGGCACAAATCGGACAGAAAATCAAAAATAACGCAATCAAGGCGTTTGAACCGATTTTGGCGAAAATCAACCAAATAGCAAACAGCCCCGAATTTCAGGCATTTGTTGATAATGCCACAAATGCCATTGTACAGGTCGCGGGAATCGTCACAGAAATATTCGATGTGATTATGTCCGTGGCTTCGTGGGTTGCCGATGCTTGGAATACACTTGCGCCGATTATCGCAATAGCCACAGGCGCATTACTGGCATATAAAGCGGTTATGATTGCCACACAGGTTGCGGAAGCCATAGCAACGGCGGCAAAATACGCCTATGTGTTTGTTGTGTCGATATTCAACGCCGCCACAGCCGCCGCCACAGCCGCACAATGGGGCTTGAATGCGGCTATGTATGCAAACCCCATCGGGATTGTCATTGCGCTTGTTATCGCCCTTGCCCTTGCGTTTATATTCTTTACAGAACAAATCATGGGGGCTTTATTTTGGGCGGGTGCGCTGTTCAAAAACATCGGGTTATGGCTTGCCAATGTGGGAATAGCCGCTTGGAACGTAATCAAGAATATCGGGCTTTGGTTTGCGAACCTTGGCTTGGCAATTTGGGCGGGTATTCAGAATGTAGGCGCGTGGTTCGGCAACCTTGGCATGGGTATTTGGGAAGTCCTGAAGGCGTGTGCATCAAACGTAATGGCGGCATTTCAAAACGCTTGGATTAACATTCAAATTGGATTCAACAGCTTTGTTTCAACCATTCTGAAGGGCGTTAAACAAATCATTGACTGGCTGAATCTAATTCCGGGTGTAAATATCAATACTGGCGGGATTGAAAGCAGTATTACAGGCTACGCAAACAAAATGGCTGAACTGGAAGCATCCAAACACGAATATACAGACATCGGGGATGCGTGGGCAAAAGGCAATTCAACATTCGATTACAAGGACGTTGGCGATGCGTGGAACACCAATGAAATTGATTGGGGCAAGGTCGGCGAGGGTTTCAATACTTTTGATACCTTTGAAAAAGGTTGGGGAAGTGAAGCCTACAATTCAGGCGCGGAAGTTGGGGCAGGTATTCATGATAAACTAATGAGCCTGATTCCTGATTTTAGCGGTGGCGGTAGTGGCAACATTCCACAAGGCGATGCCTTCGGCGAATTTGACCCCGCCGCACTTGGCGCGGGTGTCAATGACATTGCAGGGAACACAGGCGCGATGCGCGATTCAATGAGCGCAAGCGAAGAAGATTTGAAATACTTGCGTGACATTGCCGAGCGTGAAACTATTAACAGATTCACAACAGCAGAAATTCATTTTGATATGGGCGGCGTGACAAACAATGTCAATTCCGAAATGGATTTGGACGGCATCGCAGACTACATCGGCGATGCAATGATGGAACGCCTTGAAATCGTGGCAGAGGGGGTGTATGCGTAATGTATGATGTTTATATTGACAAAATCCTTTTACCCATAACCCCCGCCAAAATCACCTTGAAAGTTAAGAATCAAAACAAGACTGTCACGCTGATTGACGAAGGCGAAATAAACATTCTGAAAAAGGCAGGGCTTACAGATATAACACTAACCGCATTGATTCCGCAGGTGAAATATCCGTTTGCCAAATACAAAAGCGGTTTTCAGGCGGCATCATTCTTTGTTGATGCCTTTGAAAAACTGAAAACAAGTCAACAGCCTTTTCAGTTCATTGTTTCAAGGACAATGCCGAACGGAAAAGTTCTGTTTGACAGCAACATCAAAGTGTCGTTTGAAGATTACAACGTGAATGAGGATTCAAAAAACGGCTTTGACCTGAATGTTGATATAAAGCTGAAGCAATATAGACCATACGCAACAAAGACAGTTCAAATCACCATTCAGCAGGAAAAGCCGAAGGCAGTTGTTCAGCCGCAAAGACCCGCAGAAACCGCGCCAAAGGCAAGAACACACACGGTTGTAAAAGGTGATTGCCTTTGGGCGATTGCACAAAAATATTTAGGCAATGGCAACCGTTACCCTGAAATTTACAGCCTGAATCAGGCGGCGATTGATGCGCGGAACAAAGGAACAGGAAACCCGAAATACACGATTTACCCGAATCAAGTATTCACAATACCATCATAGCAGAAAGGCGGTGAACCGAAATTGAACATTGAACTTTTAATTCAAAATGGAAATACAGTCTATAAACCCATTGTGAAAGAGGGCATCCAATGGACAACAGAAAGGCGCGGTTCACCGTCTAAACTGCAATTTTCGGTTATTAAGGACGGCATCATCAATTTTCAAGAGGGAAACGCCGTCAGAATGAAAGTGGATGGTCAGAATACATTTTATGGCTTCGTGTTCAGCAAGCGGCGCGACAAGGAACAAATCATTGATGTTGTAGCATATGACCAAACACGGTATTTGAAAAACAAAGATACCTATGTTTACAGTAATAAAACGGCATCGGAAGTAATCAAAATGATTGCTTCCGATTTTCAGTTGCAAGTTGGAACGATTGAACAGACGGATTTCATCATTCCGTCAAGGGTGGAAGATAACGCCACACTGTTTGATATTATATACAATGCGCTTGACCTTGAACTTCAGAACAAAAAGCAGATGTATGTTCTTTATGACGATTTCGGCAAATTAAGCCTGAAAGCGTTAGAGCGAATGAAACTTGGGCTTGTCATTGACGAAGAAACAGGGCAAAACTTTGAATATACGTCAAGCATTGATGAACAGACCTACAACAAAATCAAGTTATCGTTTGAAAATGAAAAAACAGGCAAACGCGAAATTTACATTGCGCAGGACGGAAACCATATAAACGATTGGGGCATCCTGCAATACTTTGACACCATACAGGAAGGCGAAAACGGCGAATCAAAGGCAAACGCGCTTCTGTCTTTGTATAACGCCAAAACCCGCAAATTGCAGATTTCAAAGGCAATCGGCGATGTCAGGGTTCGGGCGGGTAGTATGGTCATTGTCAAACTGGCTTTGGGCGATGTCAGTTTACAAAATTTTATGTTGGTTGAAAAAGCAAGTCACCAGTTCAACGAATCCGAACACTGGATGGACTTGACACTTCGAGGGGGTGAATTCGTTGGCTGATATAGTTGAAGCCGCTAAAATGGCGGCACTTGCGGCGGTTGAATCAACCAAGCCTTCAGGCGTGTATTACGGAACGGTTATCAGCGCATCGCCGTTGAAAATCAACGTGGAACAGAAAATGGTTCTTGAAAAAGCACAACTTGTTTTGTCAAGAAACGTGACTGAACACAGCATTGAAATGACTGTGAACCATACCACAGATTATGAAAGTTCCCATACACACGCCATTCAGGACACATACACAGGCGGCGGCACGTCAAGCCCGACAAGCCACCGCCACGACTACACAGGAAGGAAAATATTCACCGTTCACAACGGCTTGGTGACTGGTGACAAAGTGATTCTTCTTCGGGAACAGGGCGGTCAAAAATATATTGTTTGGGATAGGGTAGGCACATGATACCATCGTTAAACGGATTCCTTCAACAGGACTTCCAAATTGAGGAACAAACAAGCCGAACTTACAGAATGGATATTGACCGCCTAAACATTCGTGGCATTACCGACAAACAGGAAGCAATGAAACAAGCCATTTACAAGATTTTGCAAACTGAAAGATACCAGTTTGTTATTTACTCTTGGAATTACGGCGTTGAATTTATTGACCTTATCGGTGAACCAATTTCTTTCATTTTGCCTGAAATCAAGCGGCGAATTGAAGAAGCGTTATTGCAGGACACGCGCATTACAGGCGTTGACAATTTCCAGTTTGAAATCAGCAAGAACAAGGTTTTAACCACGTTCACGGCATACACCATTTTTGGCGATATTTTGATTGAAAAGGCGGTGAATATCTAATGTATGAAAGTTTGACCTATGAACAGATTTTGGGGCGAATGCTTGACCGTGTACCAAATAGCATTGACAAGCGGGAAGGTTCTGTGATTTGGGATGCCCTTGCCCCCGCCGCAGTCGAAATCAAGCAAATGTATATTGAATTCGATGACATTATGAATGAATCGTTTGCTGACACGGCAAGCCGACAATTTCTAATTCGCCGATGCGCCGAACGTGGGATTGAACCTGACCCTGCAACACACGCAGTTTTACAGGGCGAATTTACGCCGACAAACATTGTCATGATTGGTAA
>BNZR01000053.1 GCA_026001245.1 Clostridia bacterium | reverse complement strand
GTCTGATACTGGGCGAAAAGTTCGCGCAATGCCGCCTTAAACGGCTCGTAGTTGGCCTCCCCCGGCAGCGGCGACCATGACGAGCTTAGATTGCGCCCCACAAACGCCGCTTCGTCCAGCTTGCGGTCGTTGCGGAACACGCGGCTGTCGCACGCGCCGTATCGGAAAAAGTCGGACAGCTCCGTGGGGTCCATAATGCTGTGAACCCTGCGCGTGGTGTAGCCGGGGCAATATTCAGAGCGCAGACGCTCCTGCCCCGCCACGATACGCCCGCGCTCGTCCAGCGTGTTCCACACCAGCACAACGCGGCCTTGGGGCTTTAGCTTGCGGGCGCATTCCTCGCGGAACCGCGCCCTGTCGAACCAATGAAAGGCCTGCGCCGCGGTTATAAAATCCAAGCTTCCCGGCGGCACGGCCATATCGCAGGCCGAGCCGGCCAACAGCTCGTAGTTAAGCCCCTCAAGGTAGTCCTCCAGCTTGTCGCGCATGTCGGGGTTCGGCTCGACACAGTATACCTTCATGCCGCGCCGCACCAAGTGCGCGGAGAAGATACCCGTCCCCGCGCCCGCGTCGGCCACAATCTTACCGGCGCGAAAGCCTATCACGCCGAACAGATAGTCAAATAATCCCTCCGGGTAGTCCGGGCGATATTTGGCGTACAGCTCCGCTTTGCCCGAAAACCTTACCACAGCGCACGCTCCAGCCCGGATAGCTCGGATTCCAGCTCCTTCGGCAGCTTATCGCCGAATTTGGCGTAGAATTCATGAATGCCCTTGGCCTCCTCGCGCCACAGCTCCTTGTCAACAGACAGCAAGTCTTTCAGCGTTTCCAAAGTCACGCCGCTGCCCTCAAGGTTGATGTCCTCCGGCTTGGGGATATAGCCGATGGCGGACTCCTGCGCGTCGGTTTCGTCAAAGGCGCGAGCCATAATCCACTCCAGCACGCGCATGTTGTCGCCATAGCCCGGCCAAATGAAGTTGCCGTCGTCGTCGGTTCTGAACCAGTTGACGTTGAAGATTTTGGGCGGGTTTTTCACCTTTTTGCCCATGTCCAGCCAATGCGCGAAGTAGTCGCCCATGTGGTAGCCGCAGAACGGCAACATCGCCATGGGGTCGCGGCGCACCACGCCCACCGCGCCGCTTGCGGCGGCTGTAGTCTCGGAGGCCATTATCGAGCCGACAAACACGCCGTGCTGCCAGCTACGCGCCTGATAGACCAGCGGCGCGGTCTTTGCGCGTCTGCCGCCGAACACGAACGCGGAGATCGGCACGCCCTGCGGCGCTTCAAATTCCTCGGATATGCAGGGGCATTGCGACGCGGGCGCGGTAAAGCGGCTGTTGGGATGCGCACCCTTAGAGCCGTCTGTATAGTCCCATTTCTCGCCTTTCCAGTTGACGGCGTTCTTGGGCGGGTTTTTGTCCAGCCCCTCCCACCACACGGTGTTGTCGTCCAGATTATGCACAACGTTGGTGAAGATTGTATTCTTCTGCGTGGAAATCAACGCGTTGGGGTTGGACTTCATGTTCGTGCCGGGCGCGACCCCGAAGAAGCCCGCCTCCGGGTTGACAGCCCACAGTCTGCCGTCCTCGCCGATTCTAAGCCAAGCGATGTCGTCCCCCACGCACCAGACCTTGTAGCCCTTCTTGGCGTAGACCTCCGGCGGGATAAGCATGGCCAAATTCGTCTTGCCGCAGGCCGACGGGAACGCCGCCGCGAGGTAACGCACCTCGCCCTGGGGGTTCTCGATGCCCAAAATCAGCATATGCTCGGCCATCCAGCTCTCGTGGCGGCCAAGATACGACGCGATACGCAACGCGAAGCATTTCTTGCCCAGCAACACGTTGCCGCCGTAGCCGGAGTTTATCGACCAAATGGCGTTGTCCTCCGGGAACTGCACTATGTAACGGTTCTCCTCGTCGATGGCGGCCTTGGCGTGAAGACCCTTTGTGAATTCGGGCTTGTCGCCCAAGCAGTCCAGCACGCGCTGTCCGATACGCGTCATGATGGCCATGTTAAGCACCACGTAGATGGAATCCGTGACCTCAACACCGAATTTGGCGAAGGGCGACTCCGGCACTGTCATGGAAAACGGGATGACGTACATCGTACGGCCTTTCATGACCCCGTCGTACAGCTTGGTAAGTTTCTGTTTCATCTCGGCGGGATCCATCCAGTTGTTGGTAGGCCCCGCGTCCTCCTTGCGGCGCGAGCAGATAAATGTGCGGTGTTCCACGCGGGCCACGTCGTTTATGGCGGTGTTGTGCAGGTAACAGCCGGGCAGCTTGTCGGGGTTAAGCGGCTGGATCTCGCCGTTTTCAACGGATTGGCGGCGCAAATCCGCCAGTTGAGCCTCACTGCCGTCAATCCAGACCACAGCGTCAGGCGCGAGCAGAGCGGTAACCTCGTCCACCCATTTATTTACGGAACTATTTGTTGTTAAAGACATGCTTGTCCCTCCTTAGTTGTTGAGAGAGTATTATATCACTCAAAGTCGGGTTTGTCAAGCAACCAATCCAAGGCGTTAATCTGCTTGATCCCATTATGCGAGGCGTTTGGCGTAAAGTCCATTGTAAGCAGGAATTTCGGGTTGTGGTCGCGGATAGCGTCCATCGGCGCAAGCTCGCGCTCTAGGGTTTTTCCGTCTATCACGGTGTATGCGACTTGATAATACTCCTCGCCGTCCTCGCCGATTGCTATAAAGTCCACCTCGGCGTTGCCAACCTTGCCGATATGCACCTCATATCCGCGCCGCAGAAGCTCCAAATACACGATATTTTCAAGGATATGCCCCGCGTCGGCTTGCTTGTTGCCCAGCAGATAATACCGCAACCCGAGGTCGGATAGGTAATATTTCGCCCCGGTGACAAGCTGTTGCTTGCCTTTCACGTCATACCGCCCCGCTTTGTACAGGATAAAGCTCTCGGTCAATGCTTCAAGGTAATTCTCCACCGTGTGGACGGAAATTTTCCTGCCGCCCGAAATCAAGGTGTTGGCGATTTTTGTCGCGCTAGTCAGGTTGCCGATGTTGTCAAAGGCAAAGCAGGTTATGCTCTGCAATATCGCTACGTCCGAGATTTTCTTCCGCGCCACAATGTCTTTCAATATAACCGAATCAAAGATACTGCCCAAGTAGGCGCGAATGTCCTTTTTCTTGGAAAGCTCCAGCGCGTAAGGGAACGAGCTGTTTTCAAGGTAGTTGCGGTATTTGACAACAAGGTCGGTCTGCTCGCCAAGCGCGGAGATATACTCCGCAAACGACAACGGAAGCATTTTAATTTCAACATACCGTCCCGACAACAAGGTGGCCAACTCTCCCGAAAGGATTTGCGCGTTCGACCCGGTGATGTACACGTCGCAGTTTTTGCGGACATACAGACCGTCCACCGCCTTTTGGAACTGCGGCACGGTCTGAACCTCGTCGATAAAGATATAGTTCATGCAGTCGTCCTGCAACTGCGCCTTGATATAGTCGTAGAGCTGCATGTAGGTTTGCAGGTCGTGATATTCCGGATACTCCAAATTAAGCCGGATAATCTGCCTGTCCTCAACGCCCTGCTCCGTCAGGTAATCGGCGTAGAGGTCAAACAAAGTGGACTTGCCGCATCTGCGGATTCCGGTTACCACCTTGATAAGCCGTTTGTCCCGAAAGCTGATAAGCCGTTCAAGATATTGCGGGCGCGATAAAAGCCGTGCCATAAAAATCCCCTCCCGTTTGTGCTCAGTATAGCATAAAACTATCAACCTGTCAATAGTTTATGCAGTCAACTGCACAAATATACTTATTTTTATAAGTTTGTGCAGTCTAATTCAAAAACTTAAGAACTTTTATTCTTCATCAACCCTTGACAATTCCCCAATACTGCTGTATACTTATGCGAAAGAATTTATTTTGGAGGAATTATCATGCTTAAATCAATCGCCCGTCTGGCCGTTGCGCTTGTTATGGCGCTCAGCCTTGTCGCCTGCTCCACCAAGGCCGTGGATGTCAAAAGCCCCGCGGACTTCCCCGGCGCACGTATCGCCGTCCAAACCGAGACCACCGCGTCCGACAGTATCGCCGAAATGAACGACAAGACCATCCAAACCCGCGAATTCAAAAAGGTCACCCAGTGCTTTGACGACCTAAAGCTTGGCCGCGTTGACGCGGTTTACGTCGATGTAGTCGTAGCCGACTACTACACCAACGGCAACCCCGACTTCAAAAAGGTTTGGACAAGCACCGACGCCGAGCCTATCGGTATCTGCTTCGCCAAGAAGTCCGTGGATCTGTCCGAGGCTGTCGAGGCCGCCATTGACACGCTGTACTTCAACGGCAAAATTGCCGAGCTTTCCAACAAATTCTTCGGCCGCAACGTGACCGAGGGTCTGCGCAACGTGACCGAAGCCCCCGTTATCCCCGACAATTTCACGCTTAAAACCGCCGGCAAGTTGCAGGTCGGCATGGAAATCGGCTACCCGCCCATGGAGTTCACCACCGAAGACGGCAAGGAAAACATCGGCTTTGACGTAGAGCTTGCGGGCGAGATCGCCAAACTGCTGGGCTTAGAGCTTGAACTGCGCGAAACCGCGTGGGACGGCATTTTCTCCGGGCTGGAAAAGGGCGACTACGACTGCATAATCTCCTCGGTCAGCATCACGCCCCCCCGTCAGGAGGCCTACATCCTCACCAAGCCGTACATAGCGAACTCGCTGTGCATAGTGGTAAAGGCTTAAATGGACGCGCTTGAAAAGATTATAGGCTGGATACCCATACTGGTTCAGTCCACCGGCGTCACACTTGCGCTGACCGTCACCTCGGTGACGGCGGCGTTGGTTCTGTCGGTCTTTTTGGCATTGGGTAAGATAGCCTCGTTCAAGCCGATTTCGGCGGTGTCCGGGGCGTATATCTTCTTCTTTCGCGGCACGCCGTTGCTTATGCAGTTGTTTTTTATCTACTACACACTGCCCCAGCTAATCCCGGCGATGACCATAAACAGCCGCTTTTTGGCGGCTTTTATCGCATTTTCACTAAACATAGCGGCATATCTTGCCGAAATTATACGCGCCGCTATACAATCTATCGATAAAGGACAGCTAGAGGCCTCACGCTCGCTGGGACTTAGCTACCCGCAAGCCATGCGGCTGGTGATCATCCCCCAAGCGTATCGGCGCATGATACCCCCGATTTGCAACGAGTTCATCATGGTGCTGAAGGACACGTCCTTGGTGTCCATAATCGCCCTGACCGACCTCACGTTCCAAACCACCAAGATAGCCTCCAGCCGCGCAAGCTCGCTGGTGTACATACCCGCCATGATACTGTATCTTGTGATGACGGCCATTTTCACAGTCGTGTTCAACCGGCTGGAAAAGAAGCTGTCCGTCTATGAATAGGGGGGGCGCGGCTATGTCTATGATAAGAACCGAAAAGGTTTGCAAAAGCTTCGGCGCGTTGTCGGTGCTGAATGACGTGGATCTGACCGTCGAGCAGGGCGAGGTTATCTGCCTGATAGGCCCCAGCGGCGCAGGCAAGTCCACCTACTTGCGCTCACTGAATGAGCTTGAGATTATCACAAGCGGCAAAATTTTTATCGAGGATCGCCCGCTGGCCGACCGTCAGCACGGGCGCGACATGTTGAAGCTACGCCCCAAGGAGCGTACCGAGATTCTGCTTGAGGTGGGCATGGTGTTCCAGCGGTTCAACCTGTTCCCGCACAAGACGGCGTTGGAAAACGTCATGCTGGCCCCCGTCAACGTGCGCGGCTTAGACGCGAAGACGGCGCGTGAGCGCGGCCTGGCGCAGCTGGAGCGCGTGGGGCTGTCCGACAAGGCCGATGCGTACCCCGCGCATCTGTCCGGCGGACAGCAACAGCGTGTGGCGATAGCCCGCGCCTTGGCGATGGAACCCAAAATAATGCTGTTTGACGAACCCACCTCCGCGCTGGACCCGGAGCTTGTAGGGGACGTGCTGAATGTAATGAAAGGCTTGGCGGAGAGCGGCATGACCATGTTAGTGGTAACCCACGAGATGGGCTTCGCCCGCGAAGCGGCGGACAGAGTGCTGTTCATGTGCGACGGCACAATAGCCGAAGAGGGTCAACCCGAAGCGTTATTCTCAAACCCGCAAAACCCAAGAACAAAACAGTTCTTAAACAGCATACTGTAGGGGCGCACGTCTCGTGCGCCCGCAGAGGTTTAATCGCGCCCACAGGGCGCACCATCATTGTCAATTGTACATTGTCAATTGTCAATTATTCCGCAGATTTAAGGCTGTCCACCATATCAATCCTCCCCAACGCTCGTATCATCACCAAATTCACAAGCTCCGCGGCGGCGGCTGTTATCAGTATCGCCCACAGATAGCTTGGCCAGTTGATAGTTCGCATGAACATCACGTTGTCCACCTCCGCCGTGGCTATGACGTAGCGCAGCAGGAATATCCCGCCGACCAACCCCGTTACTATGCCCAACGCCGTCAGCACGCGGTTTTCGCGGTAGATATAGCCGCGCACCTCCGTGTCGTAGAAGCCCACAACTTTCAGTGTCGCCAGCTCACGCGCCCGCTCGGTGATGTTTATGTTGGTCAGGTTATACAGCACCACAAAGGCCAACAGCGTTGACAAAAAGATGATCATGTAGACTATGGTGTCCATGCTTTTCAGCATATCCGCAACACTTGCGCGGTAGACCGATATGTCTATCGCGCTTAGCACGCCCTCGTCCTCCAGCGCCTTGGCCAGAATCGCCTCTCTGTCCGGGTTTTCGGGGAATTTAAGCAACGCCACATCGTATTCCGGTGTCATTCCCAGCAAATCCTTACAAGTTGCCGCCGTCATGTACACCCTATGCCCCACGTAGTATTCCGCAATGCCCGACACGGGCAGTGTTACCGCATGCTCGTCCCCGTCGGTGTTTGCGGTGCGGACCGTAACCGTATCCCCCGTCTCGACCTTCAGCCATTCGGCAAGCTTCCGCGTCAGGATAACACTGCCGTCCTGGGGTATCATCGCGCCGCCGTCCAGCAACGTGAAGTCGTTGAAGTTATCCAGCGTTTCCGGCACGATTAGATTTATCTCCAGCGTGGTTGACGCCACGCGCTCGCTGGATACGGATATTTCCTGCTCGCATAGATATATTATCCCCACGCCCGCCGTTTTAAGCGCGGCGTTGAGCGTACTGTCCTCCTTAGAATCCGACGGGTCGCGCAGAACCATGTTCGCGTCCTGCACGCTTATTGTATCGTACTGCCGGGCGGCGATCCCCGTGATGGAATCGCGCAGGCCGAAGCCCGTCAAAAGCAACGCGGTACAGCCAAACACGCCGAACACCGTCATAATCAACCGCTGTTTACTGCGGAACAGATTGCGCACCGTCACCTTGCGCGAGAACTTTAAGCGTTTCCAAACAAACGCCACGCGTTCCAACAAAACCCGCGAGCCGGGCTTGGGAGCCTTGGGGCGCATAAGGGACGCGGGGGTCTCGCGCAGACTGCCGATACACGCCGCCCACGTGGGGATAGTGGTGGACAGCACCGCGACAAGCGCGGTGGCCACGATAATCCACGGGTTGGCTCCCAGCTCCACGCCGCCCATGCGGTACAGAATCTTATAAGCGTCCCAAATAACCGTCGGAAAGGCCAGCAATCCCGCAGTTATGCCCACCACCGCGCCGATAACGCTGGCCGCCGCCGCGTAGGCTATGTACTTGAACATAATCTGGCCGCGCCGAAAGCCCAAGGCCTTTAGCGAGCCTATCAGCGTGCGTTGCTCGTCCACCATGCGCGTCATCGTGGTAAGGCACACCAAGGCCGCCACAAGGAAGAAAAACACCGGAATAGTAGCCGAAATCGCGTCTATACGCTCCGCGTCAGAGATAAAGCCCGCGTAGCCGGAGTTCGAGTCCCGGTCAAACACATACCATTTGGGTTTGGTGAGTTGACTCTCATACGGCGTCCCCGCGACCTTGGCGTACATATCGTCGTACCAAGCTTGAGCGCGGTCGCGCCCGAAGTCCTCTAATTTCTCGATGCTCAGCGTATCGTCCGCGCCTATGAATAGCTCGGTGTACACGTCCAAATCAAACGCGTCCATGGTTACATACGCGAAGTTGGACAGCTGGCCGCTGCCGATGGCGGTACTGCCCAAAAAATTGTTGATATACAGCGGCGACTCGACAATTCCCACCACCGTGAATGTCTTCACCGCGAACATGTCCAGCGTGGCGGATTTGTTCTCGTCCGTGACGGTGATAGTCTCGCCGATTTTAACGCCCGTCTCGCCCCGGAACGCGGCGCGGCCGACCGCGCACTCGTCGGCCTTTTCGGGCAGTCGCCCCTCGATTACAACCAAGCTGTTCATCCGGTCGCCTGCGGAGTGTATCCGAAACGCGCCGCCGTCCTCGGCGGCCTCCACAAGCGCGTCAACGCGTTGCGCGGGCTGTACGGCGGTCACGCCCGATAAGCCTTTCAGCGCGGCTACATCGTCGTCGTCAAAGCCTACAGAGGATAAAATTCGATAGTCCATCAAGTGATGGTCGGCGTAATATTTCTCGGCGGTGGCCAGCATGTCGGGCGCAGTTGCGCGCAGTCCCGCGAAGATAAACGCCCCCAGCGCGGTTATGATAACTATGGCCACAAAGCGGCTGAGCGACCCCGCCACGTCGCGCCGTATGTTTTTCCACAAGCTTCTTCTCATTCGTTCACCACTCGATTTCTTCGGGCGGCATGGGCTTGTCGTTGATCGCCACGTTGCGGATCTTGCCGTTGCGCATTTTTATAACGCGTGTGGCCATTTGGGTTATGGCGGCGTTGTGGGTTATAAGCACCACCGTCATGCCGTTGTTCACGCTGAAATCCAGCAACAGGCGCAGTATCTGCTTGCCCGTCTCGTCGTCCAACGCGCCGGTCGGCTCGTCGCACAGCAACAGCTTGGGGTTCTTGGCCAACGCCCGCGCTATTGACACGCGCTGTTGCTCGCCCCCCGACAACTGCGCCGGGAAATGCCCCAGCCTATGCCCCAGCCCCACGCGCTTCAGCGTCTCGGCGGGGTCCAGTGTGTCGCGGCAAATCTCGGAGGCCAGCTCCACGTTTTCCAAGGCGGTCAGGTTGGGGACAAGATTATAAAACTGGAACACAAAGCCCACATCGTGCCGGCGGTAGCCCGTCATACGGCGGGCGGTGAAGTCAGAGATTGTCTCGCCCGCCACGCGCATAACGCCGCCGGAGCAGAAATCCATGCCGCCCAACAGATTCAGCAGCGTGGTCTTACCCGCGCCGCTCTGCCCCACCACAACGCAAAACTCGCCGCGCTCGACAAAACAGCTAACCCCGCTAAGCGCGGCGGTCTCAACCTCGCCGTGCTTGTAGATTTTAGAAACGTTTTCAAGCTCAATAAAATGGCTCATAAGTTTATACTCCAGTCGGCTAGTCGCAAGCCCTCTATCCGCTCGAAGTGCTTCACATTGCCTGTGACAAGCGTGTAATTGTTCTCCATACAAAAGGACGCAATTGTCATACCTCCGTTTGTCTACTACGAAATGCGGCGCGGATTCCGTTATAAGTCTGCACCAGCAAAAGAGCGGGGTTTTGCCCGTATGTGCGCTATGCACTCTGTGGGAGAGATGACAATCGCCGTATGGGAACAGGCCGCCGGGTTGTACGCGGATTTACGGCGTGACGGGAAACTCATAGACGACGCGGATTTATTAATTGCGGCCTTTTG
>BNZR01000052.1 GCA_026001245.1 Clostridia bacterium | reverse complement strand
CGGTTGAGTAATCACGCGCCCAATGGAACAAAGAACGCTCCGGGTAGTCGCCTTTGTTGGCTACTTGAATCTCTAAATCAACTCGCTGACCGTCCACCGTCATATTGATGTCAAGATGACAGAACTTGTCGCCAAGCAACTCAGGGGGCATATCCGGGTTTATTACCTCAAATTGCCCAATGCTTTCGTAGTCAAGGGCAAGCAGTTCCGCGACCAGTCGCTTCAGCAAGTCGGGGTATTGGACAAAAAGCATTTTGAACAAGGTGTCGGTTTTGAACGTGTATTCCAGTCTTGTCATAAGTCTGCCGCCTCCATCTGAATCTATTATACCATACTTCACGCAAGAAAACAACCGAAAAACAGCAAAAATCGCCACTTGACAGTAACAGCTTTCTGTGCTACAATAAACACACAACACGGGGGCGTACCGGTTTCGACGGGTGTGTTGAGGCTGAATAAGCGAGCCGCGGGGGCGAACCGCGATAAAAGCGCAACAAAAAATTAACTAACAACAATAATAGCTACGAATTAGCTTACGCGGCCTGATTTAGGTTGCCGTCCTACCCTTGAGTACCGCGGCTTGGGATAGGGCGTCGAGAGCGGTAAACGTGTACGGGTTAAGCTTTGCGCCCGTCATGTAACATGAAGCTACTAAGTTTTTGAGCCTGTCTGCCGGCGCTTAAACAAGGGAATGTAAACGACAGAATGCGCTCGGAGAAAGTTTTGTTAAGACGTGTTCGGACAGGGGTTCGACTCCCCTCGCCTCCACCAACCTTAGAACTGTACGGTGCTAAGGTTTTCCCGCGACGGACTTGAATTCTAACACTCGGATAACACTGGGGGGACAAACTTGGAGCTTACATACCCGAATAATCCGGGCGGTGTGCTTGACTTTTCTAGGCTCGCGCCGAAGCGCGAGCGCGAACGTTGCTTGCTGGAGCAAATCTACCAGGCGCACCGCAACACGATGTTTCATATAGCCAATAATATTTTAAAAAACGACGCGATGTCCGAAAATATAGTCCATGACGCGTTTGTCGCCATGCTGGAGCAAACGGAAAGCTTTCCTCAAGACTTTGATTACGACACGCGGGGCTTGCTGAATATAATAGTCAAGCGCAAGGCCATAAACCTTGCCAAACGCGAGAAAATCATGTTTTGCGACGACACGCTGGAGCATAATACGCCCGACACCAAGGGGTCTGTCGAAGACTCGGTCGTCAACGACGATACATACCGCCGCCTTGTTGACCTGATACGCAGCTTGGACGAAAAATACTCGTCCGTACTACTGCTTAAGTACGAGCATAACTTTTCCGCAAGGGACATGGCCCGGTACCTTGGGATAACCGAGGGAACCGCGCAGAAACGTTTCCAGCGAGCCAAGCAAATGCTGAAAACGCGAATGGAAAGGGAGGAGATACTATGAACGCGGAGCTAAAGGAACGACTGTTTGACGCTATGCTTGAGACGGCCTGCCGCGAGGTGGCGCGGGAACAGGCGGACTTTGTGCCGAGCGAACCCGAGCATGTGTTTTCGCCTGAATTCGAGGTAAAAATGCGCAGGCTTATGCGCCGTGACAGGCGCAGGGCGCGTTTTAACAGCTCGGTAAAAGCGCTTTCCCGCGTAGCCGCCGTTTTCGTAGTGGTCGCCGTCTTTGGCTTAACGTTCGTAGTGGGCAGCGCCGGGGAACGGGAAACCATGAAAGATGCCAACCAAAGCTTCCAAGACGGCCATGTGGATATTTCCTACAACAACCCAAAAACCATGGACGCTATCCTAATCCCGCTAAACATCACATATCTGCCGGAGGGCTATAAGGAAATCGAAACAGAAGCGACCTTGAGGGATCCAAGCTTGACTTCGCTAGTCTACGAAAACGGCAATGGCGACCAGATTTTCTTTTTCGCAACAAGCCATATCGGAGTTTTAGCAAGTACTACGGACACTGAAAACTGCGCGGTCTCCGCTGTCGGTCCTTATACCGTGATTGACGGGAGCGCGGTAGACAAGTACGTGGGTGTGTTCTGGGACGACGAAGTGTACTTCTACAGAATAGTCGCGATAAACCCGGAGACGCCTGTTGCTGAGCTGTTAAAAATGGCCGAATCCGCACGCTAAAAAAGTTTTTAAAAATATTTTTCAAAAACTTGTCCGAAAACGGGCTTCTCGATTGATATATAGTTGTAAGAGTATTTCTTACGACTATATTTTTTAGGAGGAATCCCAATGAAAAAGCAAATCATCGCGTTCGCCCTGTGTCTCACGTTCCTAGTCATCTTCGTCACGCCGCCCAATGCCCTAGCATACACAAACACTGTAAGTGCTACCACCGGTCTAGTCATTTCGGGGACGACGGCCACTTGCACGGCAATGATTGTGGGGCAGTCTGGAATCACGAAAATCGAGGGTATACTGACAATCAAGCGCAAAAACAGCAACGGTACGTACAGCGAGGTAGCAAGCTGGACATCAACAACGACCAGTTCTCTCACGCTGATAATGAGCAAAACTTACACGCTGACTCCCGGCAACTATTACTACGTGGCACTTATCTCCAAGTGTTCACGCGCCAGTAACACTTCGACCGAAACCTTGGTGAAGACTACGGCGGAGATCTACTGTGGGTGACGAAAAGCTGCCTATCGGGGCTATGAGCATGGAGGACATGCTTGAACTGGATAGGCAGTACAAAAACAAGCTGCTTGACGACATATTTGCGGGCATCGAGCATTTCGCCGCGGCGCGGGGCAACGCCGCCCCCGACACGGGCGACCTGCGGCTGTACGCAGGCAAGCTGCGAAGCCGCGTGAACAATTTCTTGGCCGTGCGCTAAACCAACTCCGTAGGGGCGATTAATAATCGCCCCTACAATTTCCACATGAACAAATTGCACTGTATCATGCCGTTGTACAATTTACGTTTTTTCATGGCCTTGCGCCCGAAATGCAATTCAAATTCCGGGTGGGGCGACAGAATATACAGCGGCGTTTCGATTGGAACGCTTTTGCCGAAAGCGCGGTAGCCCGTCTCGGCGGACTTCGCGTCGTCCAGCCGTTCGCCGTAGGGCGGGTTGGTCACGATTATCGTGTTTTCAAGCGGCTTGAACAACCTGGCGTCCGCTATCCCGAAGCTTACGCAATCCGAAACGCCCGCCCGCGCCGCGTTTGCCTTTGCAAGCTCCACGCAGGCGGGGTCGCGGTCGCCGCCCCATATCTGATACTCGCCCGCAACCTCTTTGGCGCGAGCCAAAGCCCGCGCCGCGTCCCAAGTCCCGGCGGGGACACAGCCCCAATGCTCCGCGTCAAAGGCGCGGGTCAAGCCCGGTGCGCGGTTTTTCGCTATAAGCGCGGCCTCGATACAAATCGTGCCGGAGCCGCAATACGGGTCGGCTAAAATCCCGCGCCCGCGGTATTTTGACAGGGTAACCATCGCGGCGGCAAGCGTCTCGCGCAGGGGCGCGATACCGGCTCGCGGTCTGTAGCCGCGCTTGTGAAGCCCCGCCCCGGAGGTGTCAAGGTACAGCGCGGCGGTATTTTTGTGGATTGAGAATTGGATTCTGTATCGTGCGCCGTTTTCCTTGAACCACTCGGTTTTATAGCGCGTCTTCAGCCGTTCGACCACGGCTTTTTTGATAATCTTTTGGCAGTCGGGTATGCTGACAAGCTTGGACTCCAAGGCGTGACCCTTGACGGGGAACTCCGCGTCCGCGCCCAGATAATCCTCCCAAGGCAGAGCCTTTACGCCCTCGAACAGCGCGTCAAAGCTCTCCGCCGCGAATGTCCCCACTTGCAACAGCACGCGCTCACCGGTGCGCAGACGCAGGTTCGCGGCGGCCATATCGGCGAAGGTACCCTCAAACAGCACACGCCCGTTTTGGGCGGCCACAGGAACGTCCATACGCCGCAACTCGTCGGCCACAAGTCCCTCAAGCCCAAACAGGCACGGCACACAAAAAGTCATAAAATTACCTTCTTTCTCTGTGTTCAGTCTATCACAAACGGCTTGACGTGTCAACGAAATTGTGCTACAATGGAGTTTAAATATAGGAGTGATTGACTTATGAACGAAGAATTGCGTACCCTGCGGCATTCCGCGTCGCATATTTTGGCGCAGGCCGTGTTGCGCCTGTACCCCGACGCGAAGCCCGCCATCGGCCCCGCGATCGACAGCGGCTTTTACTATGATTTCGACTTCGGCGGCCTGTCTGTGGGCGAGACGGAGCTTGCCGCGCTTACCGCCGAGATGAAAAAAATCATCAAAGAGCGGTACCGTATCGAGCGGTTCGAGACGACACGCCAGGAAGCCCTGCGCCTGATGGAAAACCAGCCCTACAAAACCGAGACTATCGCCGCCCTGCCCGACGATGCGGTGATCTCGTTTTACAAGCAGGGCGAATTTACCGACCTATGCGCCGGCCCCCACATTGACCACACGGGGCGCGTCAAGGCGTTTAAGCTGTTGTCCGTCACCGGCGCGTACTGGCACGGCGACAGCAAGAATAAAATGCTTACCCGTATCTACGGCACGGCCTTTGAAACCAAGGACGAGCTGGCCGCCCATCTAACAGCCCTGGAAGAAGCCAAAAAGCGCGACCACCGCAAGCTGGGGCGCGAGCTTGAGCTGTTCGACATCTATGACGAGGGGCCGGGCTTCCCGTTCTTCCTGCCGCGTGGCATGGTTTTGCGCAATTTGTTAGAGGGCTTTTGGCACCAGCGGCACGAAAAGGCGGGCTATAAGGAGATTAAAAGCCCGATTATCCTAAGCGAGGCGCTGTGGCACCGCTCCGGCCATTGGGATCACTATCAAAGCAACATGTACTTCACCAAAATCGACGATGGCGACTACGCAATCAAGCCCATGAACTGCCCCGGCAGTATGCTGGTGTATCAGCATAAAATGCACTCCTACCGCGATTTGCCGGAGCGCGTGGCCGAGCTTGGGCTGGTTCATCGGCACGAGCTGTCGGGGACATTGCACGGCCTTATGCGCGCCCGTTGCTTCACGCAGGACGACGCGCACATCTTCATGACCCCCGACCAAATCGAGGACGAGATTTTAGGCGTTATCAAACTGGTGGACGAGTTTTACGCCGCGTTCGGCTTTGATTACACCGTGGAGCTATCCACTCGCCCCGCCGACTTTATGGGGCGCGCCGAAGATTGGGATCGCGCCGAAGCCGCGCTGGCCGCCGCGCTTAAACGCTACGGCAAGGACTTTACAATCAACGAGGGCGACGGCGCGTTCTACGGCCCCAAAATCGACTTCCATCTTCGCGATTCACTGGGGCGCACATGGCAGTGCGGCACGATTCAGCTGGATTTTCAAATGCCGGAGCGTTTCGAGCTGGAATACGTAGGCGCGGACGGCGAGCGGCACCGCCCCGTTATGATACACCGCGTGGTGTTCGGCTCGATCGAGCGTTTTATCGCGATACTAACCGAGCATACGGCGGGCGCGTTCCCGCTGTGGCTGGCGCCTGTGCAGGCGGTGGTCCTGCCGCTGGCCGACCGTCACCATGATCGCGCAACCGAGGTCTACGAACAGCTTAAAGCGGCGGGACTGCGCGTTGAAAACGACCTGCGCAACGAAAAAATCGGCTATAAAATCCGCGAAGCGCAGAACGCCAAGATACCCTACATGCTTGTTATCGGCGACAAAGAGTCCGAGAGCGGCACCGTTGCGGTACGCCATCGCAAGGCCGGGGATTTGGGTTCTACGGACATTGAAAGTCTGCTTGCGGTTATCAAGCGCAAAACCAACGAATTGGAGATGGACTAGATGTTGATTTATAACGCCCATGTTTACACCATGTCCGAGGGGATTATCCATAACGGCTGGCTAAGCTTTGAAAACGGCAAAATCACGGGCGTGGGGGACGCGGACAGTCAGCCCGCCGCCGCGTCAACCGACATCAACGCCGAGGGCGCGATAGTAACGCCGGGTATCATTGACGCGCACTGCCATCTTGGGTTGTTTGAGGACAGCCAGCGCAGTGACGACACGGACGATTGCAACGAGTGGTCCGCCCCCGTTACGCCGCAAATGCGCGTTATAGACGCGATAAACCCGCTGGACGTGACATTTGAACAGGCGCGGCGCGGCGGCATTACCACCGTGTGCGCCCTGCCGGGCAGTGCCAACCCGATAGGCGGTCAGGCCGCGATTATAAAAACGCGGGGCAACCGCGTGGACAACATGGTAGTCCGCGCCCCGGCCGCGCTTAAAATCGCGTTCGGCGAGAACCCGCGCCTGCACGGCAAATGCCAAAAGGACGCGCCCTACACGCGCATGGGCACCGCCGCGCTGATCCGCGAAGCGTTTTTGATAGCAAAAAATTACGTCCGCAAGGACAAGCCCGATGTAAAATCCGAGGTTCTGCAAGAGGTGCTGGCGGGTAAAATCCCCGTCCACGCCCACGCGCACCGCGCCTGCGACATGCTTACCGCCCGGCGTATCGCCGACGAATTCGGCTTCGAGCTGGTGTTCGTCCACGCCACAGAGGGCGATTTAATCGCCGAGCATTTGACAAGAGAGAGCGTTATCACAGGCCCCACGCTCGGCACACGCGAAAAGCCGGAGCTTCGCAACCTAAGCTTCAAAACCCCCGCCGCGCTGTCCAACGCGGGACTGAAAATCGCCATCTGCACGGACGCGCCCGTGCTGCCCATCGACAGTCTGCCGCTTATGGCGGGGCTGGCCGCAAGGGCGGGCATGGACAGCTACGAGGCCTTGCGAGCAATAACGCTATACCCCGCCGCGATCTTAAAGCTTGCGGACAGATTGGGAGCAATCAAGCCCGGCCTGGACGCGGACATAGTGCTGTGGCAAGGCTTGCCGACAAACACCGATGGCAAGCCCCGCCGCGTGTGGATAAACGGGGAACCCGTATGACCCTTACGCCCGAACGTATAGCCGACACGGTAGCCAAACTGTACATCAAGTCCAACCGCGAATTGCCGCCCGATATAGTAGCGGCGTTGCAAGCCGCGCGCGACCGCGAAATCGTCCCCAACGCGAAATTCGCGCTGGAGGTCATGCTGGAAAACCTGAAAATCGCGAATCCCCTGCCGATTTGTCAGGACACGGGACTTGCGGTGGTGTTTGTCGAGTGGGGCGGGTCTGTCACGCTGGGGTGCGGGACATTGCAACAGGCGGTGGATTTGGGCGTTGCGCGGGCGTGTAAAAACGGCTTTTTGCGCCCGTCAATCGTGCGCGACCCGTTGCGGCGCGTGAACACGGGGGACAACACCCCCGCCGTACTGCACACAGAGATAGTCGCGGGCGACAGCGTGAAAATCACGGTACTGCCCAAGGGTTTCGGCTCGGAAAACATGACGCGGCTGAAAATGTTCACGCCGGCGGCGGGGCGCGAGGATATTTTGGATTTTATCACCGAAACGGTACAAGTTGCGGGGGCGAACCCTTGCCCGCCTACGGTTATCGGCGTGGGGCTGGGCGGCACGGCGGACTCCGCCGTGTCGGACGCGAAACGCGCCTTGCTGTTGGACGTGAATGAATATTCCGATGACGAGTTTTACGCCGGCATGGAGCGCGAGGCCTTACAGCGCGTGAACGATCTTAAAATCGGGGCGCAGGGCTTCGGCGGCGGCGCGACCGCGCTGGGCGTTAGAATCGTGCCGCGCCCGACGCATATCGCGGGCTTGCCCTGCGCAGTGGCGTTGGGCTGTTGGGTGACGCGCCGAGCCGAGGAGGTAATCTGATGAAAAGGGCATTAGTAACAGGCATTACGGGGCAGGACGGCTCATATTTGGCCGAGCTGTTGTTGGAAAAGGGCTACGAGGTCTACGGGATATGGCGCAGGAAGTCCGTGGTGGACTACGGCAACGTGGAACATATCAAGGATAAGATAAAATTTATCTACGCCGACATGACCGACATTGTGTCGCTAATCGCCGCAGTTAAAACCGCACAGCCGGACGAGGTTTATAACTTGGCCGCGCAGAGCTTTGTGGCCACAAGCTGGGAACAGCCGATAATCACCGCCGATATTGACGCGCTGGGGGTTACGAATATCCTAGAGGCCATACGCATTGTAAGGCCGCAGGCGCGGTTTTATCAGGCCTCCACCTCCGAGATGTTCGGGCTGGTACAGGAAATGCCGCAGACCGAGCGTACGCCGTTCTATCCGCGCAGTCCCTACGGCGTGGCCAAGCTGTACGGGCATTGGATTACGAAAAACTACCGCGAAAGCTTTAATATGTACGCCTGTTCGGGCATACTGTTCAACCACGAGGGCGAGCGGCGCGGCAAGGAATTTGTGACGCGCAAAATCACGGACGCGGCGGCGAGAATCCGCCACGGTCTGCAAGAATTTGTAGAACTGGGCAACCTTGACGCGAAACGCGACTGGGGTCATTCGCAGGACTACGTGCAAGCCATGTGGCTTATGCTGCAGCAGGACACGCCCGATGATTACGTTATCGCCACGAATGAAACCCGCACAATCCGCGAGTTTGCCGAGCGCGCCTTCGCGTGTATCGGCGCGGAGCTTGAATGGCGCGGCGCGGGCGTGGACGAGGTGGGCGTTGACAAAAATACGGGCAAAACCCGCGTTAAAATCAACCCCGCGTTTTTCCGCCCCGCCGAGGTAGAGGTTTTGCTGGGCAACCCCGAAAAGGCCGAGAAAAACCTGGGCTGGCGGCGCGAAATCAGCTTCGAGCAGATGGTGCAACGCATGGTAGAGCGGGATTTGAGCCTGTATGCCCGGTAAACGCGCCCTGATAACCGGCGGCGGCGGTTTTGTGGGGCGGCACCTGCGAAACGAGCTTGAAGCTTCGGGCTACACAGTGTTCGGAATCGACCGTATCGCCGATAGCTACAACGATATTATCGACTTGCTGGACAAGTCCGCGCTGGCGGACTACGTTCGCGCCAAAAAGCCGGACGTTATCTTCCACTTGGCGGCGCAATCCTCGGTCGCGCTGTCGTGGACGAACCCGGCTGACACGTTTAATCTTAACGTCTGCGCCACAATAAATCTGCTGGACGCGGTAAAATCCGAAAGGCCACATTCAAGCGTGGTAATAGTCGGCACGTCCTCGCAGTACGACGCGAAGCTTGGCAAAATTATTGAAACCGACCCGCAAAACCCGCAAGACCCGTACGGAATCTCAAAAAAAGCCCAAGAGGAGATGGCGCGGCTATACGCCAAGGCCTACAATCTGCGCGTATGCATGACGCGCTCGTTTAACCACATTGGCCCCGGCCAACGGAGGGGCTTTCTAGTCCCCGACCTATGCGCGGGCATAAAAGCAAGAAAATTAAAGGTAGGCAATCTGGAAGCGATACGCGACTTCACAGACGTGCGCGACGTAGTACGAGCCTACCGCCTGCTGGCCGAGCAAGGCAAATCGGGCGAAGCCTACAACGTAGGTAGCGGCAAAGGATTAAAAATCAGCGAGATACTGCAAATGCTAATCAGCTTGGCAGGTTGCGAGATAAAAATAGAGCAAGACGAAGCAAAGCTTCGTCCGCTGGATAATCCGATAGCAGTCTGCGACAACACAAAATTACGAGAGACAACAGGTTGGACGCCGGAAATCAGCTTGGAGCAATCCCTGCGGGATTCGTTCAGTGAAATTTCTCTTGACAAGTGAGTTCGGTTATGGTATTATATTGGTAGAAAGGGCGATGGAGTTTCGGCTAGCCCAACGACTTAGTTAGAACCTGTTCTCATAGACGTTTAAGCAAGATATGCAAATGAGAAATCACCAGCATATTTTTCTCGGAAGCCGTCTTAACCTCGTAGTCTTTGGAAAGGCGGCGCGAGTGGTTTAGCCAAGAAAA
>BNZR01000051.1 GCA_026001245.1 Clostridia bacterium | reverse complement strand
GTGAATAAAATGTGAACTTTAGATATTATACCACGGGTTTATTTTCCTTGTCAACCACTTGGCGAAAAAAGTCTACATTATTCGCCACTATTTTAACCATATCCAAAGACTCATATATTAACGGGAGGGGTATTATCATGATGAAAAAGAATGTGTTTGCGGGGAAATTGCGGAGCGTGACGGCGTTGCTTCTTGCGGTGATGTTTGCGTTCGCGCTTGTTGTGCCGACCTCTTACGCGGCGGATACAGGCAACACGGGAATCGCTGGGTTGGACTATGACACGCGGGAGATAATTGTGAACAGCTCTTCCGACGGGATTTTTATAAATCTGACCGCCGAAACCTTCACGCTTGGACGCTCGGATTATGCCATAGAGGGCTACAGCGTGGACGGCGGCGCGACTTGGAAAGCCGGCGGCGCAGATGTTTTGACTGCCGCGAAAGTCCCCGGTCTGTTCGCCAAGAAAGACCTTAAATTACAGCTGACAGATTCACTTGACCGCAAGACAAAAGCCCCTACAGATACTGCGCGTGTTGTCATCTTCCCAAAAATCAACAAACGCCCTGCCGCGCCAAAGGTTACGATAAACTACGAGATAGGCAACGACCCGTCCGGCGCGACCCCGAACGAGTGGGTGTTGGTGTCCAAAGAAAAAGGCGCGGACAAGACTATACCGCTCAGTCAAGGCTTGGAAGTGGCGGTGGGAGCGTCTAAAAAGACCTCAAACCTTACATACGGCACAATCAAGCTTGACCACGGTATTCCGTTTG
Organism: Clostridia bacterium; assembly: GCA_026001245.1. The sequence goes on along the minus strand of BNZR01000051.1, from coordinate 9,119 downwards.
CGGCACAGACAAAATCTTCTCCGAAGTATCTGGTGCGCTATGCCGCGAGCGCGAACGGCGTGGATTTCACGGCGGCAAGTTTGCCGACGAGTGTTTCTGTGAAGAGCGAAAAGAAAGCCTCAAAGACAAAGGCAAATTATAAGAACGAAGTTATCAAAGTCCCTTTTGGATATATGGTGTTTGCGGGCGATGAGGCCGCGTTGGCTACGGCAAACTATGACTTGGCGTTCCAGTATGCCAATAGCGGTGAAGATAGCCTTTCCAGAGGGGGATTGTTCAGGGTAATCTCGAAAAAAGGCACAAAATTCTCACTTTCAAACTATCTGTCCGAACAACCCGAAACACTTATTATTTGGAAACTACCCACGGCGACCGCCCCCGCCACAGCGAAGCAGGTCTATCAACTCGCGCCTAGGGCTCGCGTTGAAAGCAAGGTCACATACGGCACGAACGGCAAGGTAAAGCTTGAAAAGAAATATGAGGTTAAAAATCTCAAAGACAAATGGAGTACTCTGCCTGCTGTGAGAGAAAGCGTTTCTCTAGACGTGCGCATTAAGCCCGCCGCAAAGGCTAACGGCAAAGTGGACACCGGCTATGCCCGCAGTTCTATTGGCGATGTCAAGGTAGATTATGGTGTCTATGACGAGAGCAAAAATAAAGAGGGCATCATTCAAGCGAAAATTACGCCGCGAACCTCGAACGCCATTACAAACGTGACCGTTGACAAAGCCGCGAACATCGTAACCGCCAACATCACGACCGACACCATTTGCTCCGTTGATGTCAGCGTTTTGGAGGACGTTACTGAAAGCGAGAGCGACTGGACGAGCGGCGCGAAACTTGGCGGCGGCACAACGCCCGTCAGCGCGATTATAGAAAATGAAGAGGTAAATGTTTCCGTGTCACCAACCTTGCCGACACATTTCGTTATAGTTGTCAAGCTAATCGCGGAAAACGGCGACAGTCTTGTCGAACCGTTTGTGTTCATCGGTGAAACGGTGGCGCATGAGATTTTTGATGAGTTGGCACCCGCCAATTTCGAGCCTGAAACCGTCATTACGCTGGGCGGTGCCCCTGATAGCCAAGACGCTAATGAGAATTTCTTGGTAACCCTAGAAGGCGTTGAGAAAATCGTGATGGGCGAAAACGGCTTTAATATACTCTCGGAAGTAAACGGGAACAAATATCACTTCACAAATGTTGACGACAAGCTATTATCTCGTGCTGTGGACGATAAAATTGTCGCGACCCGCGAGGACGGTTCTGAAACCTACATGATAAAAATCGCGAAAATCTCAAAGGACTCCGCTAAAAAAGAAGTCGTGATTGCGTCCACGGATGACCCCGCGATGACTGAATTTTTTGGCTTTGTCAAGATTGACATGGAAGAAGCGGACGCGGCAAACGGCGTTGCCGTTCCCGAATTGGACATGAGCGATGCAGACAGCGGCGTAACCTTGACACCACCCGCCCCCGGACCGTTATCACGAGGGCTTACCCGCGATATTGGGCTTGGCACCATCGGTGTAAACGGCGAGGGCTTTGTCGAAGTCGGTTTTAAGCTTGAAAAAACCATGGGCGATGTGAACATCAACGCAAACGTAAGCGGAAAACTCTCGGTTACGGCGAACGTCGAACTCATGCCGTATATAATTTCGCAATGGAAAAAGGCCAGTTGGTGGCCTCATGTGCCTTATCTTGACATCAGTATGGAATACTATTTCCATGCAATGGCGGTTGTCAGCTTTGAACGGAGTGTTGACGCAAGCATAACATATTCAAAAGAGGGCAAAGCAAATCTCGCTCCGCAAGCCTTTAAGCTTGGAACACTTGATGTTCCTTTCTATGGTGGCCTTATCGGATTGAGAGCGACACTCTCTATCCCTGTTGAGTGGAATATTAACGCAAGTGCTACATTCCATAACTACGCACTTGTCAAAGTTGGCTTTGAGTACACTAGGCAACGGAACGGGTCTTCGACCTTGCGGGAAATAAACGAAAAAATCAACGAAAGTGACGCGAATATCAGCGGTGAGGTGAACTTCAAGATTGGATTACGAGCCGAATTCGGAGTTTACATCTTATGGGGCGCAGTAGAAGCGGCGGCGGGCGTTCAGGCGGGCGGCGAACTGAATATAAAGATTAGTTTGCTCGATTACACCAACCATAATGAAAAAATGCATGCCTGTCTTGGTTGCGGAGAAGCCTCAATCTCAGCTTTCATGGATATAACTCTGCGAGTTAGCTTTGATGTTATCATCAAGAAAGGCGACATCATAAACAAGACGATCCCGGTGTTCAAAATCCCGCTTAAAACTTGGTTTGTGTCGATATATAGCGCACCCGAAAGCAAGCGCGCGAACCCCGACCCGGGTACAATAAAGAGTACTTGGGCAAACAACGAGTTCGTTTACGGCGGGAAGTTCACCTACGGCGAGGGCAACTGCACCAATTATAGGTATAGAACAACAATAAATCCGATATATACAGCAGATTCAAAGCGTATCCCAGCCGTGTATTGGGAAATTGCAAACTCTGACGGCAAGATAGTTGAAAGCGGTTTCGGGCAACAAGCGATTTATCTTTATCCCGGCAATTACACTCTTAACGCCGACTTGGATAAACTGGCGTTTCAACCGGTTACCTTTGAGGTCAAAGACAAGGCACAATACGTTGATGTTACCGGCGATGAAAACTACGTGACTGCTGTTGTAATTAGTGATACGAATGCCGTGGTCGCACAAGGTAACACTAAACAGCTTTCGGCATACGCTGAAAGGAAGAATGCCGTACCCACAAGCAAAGACATCTTGTGGATAAGCAGTGATCCTAATGTTGCGACAGTTGACAGTAGTGGACTGGTAACAGCGATATCTGCTGGCATTGCTATAATAACAGCACAGCACAGCGAATATAACGCGAAGACCGCCGAGTGTGAGGTGCTTGTTCCCGGAATAGCAAGAATTGATGGCCCCACAGAAATGATGGAAAGCTATGGTGACGGTGAAGCTGCTAACACGCTAACATTAAGCGCGGTTGCTTTCCCGCAGCCGAACCCCGCAATTTTGTGGAGCAGTAGCGATGCGAGTATCGCAAGTGTTGATACTAATGGTGTTGTTACAGCGAAAAATGCCGGAAGCGCAACAATAACGGCTACCGCCAACACAGCAAACGGCACATTCACTAAGGACGTTGTTGTAACCATTACGAGCAACACGGAGCTTATCCACGTTAAACAGCAAAACTATTCGACCGTCAACTGGGGGCAAGCAGGGAAAACCTATGTCCTTGACAGCGACATAACCCTCACAGAAGACTGGAGTCCAATAGGTACTTTTAGCGGAACTTTCGATGGTCGTGGTCATGTTATTAGAGGGCTTAGAATGAACCTTCGGGGTGGAAACGCCGGTTTCTTTGCCGAAACGAATAATGCTACCATTAAAAATCTCGGCATTGTTGTTGGTACGGTATACACCGCAGCAAATGGCGATGCGGGAGCGTTCATAGGGCAAGCATGGGGCACAATAACTATAAGCAATTGTTATGCCGCAGGAACATCTGTTAAAATCACCGGTACCAGCGGGAAAAGCGTTGGTGGACTTGTCGGATATGCGGGAGGCAAAATAAGTATCTCTAATAGCTATTCCGTCATTGATACCATTAGACAAGATTTTGATGGCAATGCCCATGCGGGCGGCTTGATCGGAGATGCAGGCAGCAATCCGGTGACGCTGACTAACTGTTACGTTTCAAGCGCCGTGTCAACAAAAAAAACCAGCAAGAGCAATTCTATAGCAGGACGGTTGATAGGAAGCGGCAGCTACGAAGCAACAGGTGGTTTTTTGGGTAGGGGTGAAACCTATAATTGGAAGGGAACTACAACCGAAGCAACCACTTGCTATCATAATAAAGACATCTATCTTCGGAATGGTACGGAGTGTTTCAGAGAAAATCCCTATTTCGGCAATGGCAAAAACTCATCACAACTTAAACAACAAGCGACGTTTGCAGGTTGGGATTTCAATAGCACATGGCAAATTGTCGGAAATAATTATCCCACGTTAAAGGTGTTCAACGGCTGATTTGTCGGTTGCCCGCTCCGCGAGATTGTTCTCGCGGAGCGGTTTTTTCGCTTTATCATCAGATTTGTATTGAATTTATTAGCCAACATACGAGTCAAGACAGCACTAATGCTCGACCTGTTCGCAGGTATGCTCGTGTATTCTCTGTTAGACGTTGTATCCGAAAAATGCTTTATCTGCGCAAGCCGTCCAAAGACGATATTGCAGATATTGTAGATGACCGTGTAAAAATACCATGGTTCTTCCGTGCTGTGGGTTATACTTTTATTCCCAAATGGGTAAAGGTATTTGACAGTTATTCCAAAACCGTCTAGCCAGTCGTTCCCGACTGGAACACAAAGGGGTTTATCATTGTGTTCCATTCTGTGTTCCAAAAATCAATCAATATGTGTAGGAGGTAACCCCAACGAAAAAGCGTGAATTTGCCTTTGCTGTTGAACAAGATTTGAGAGCCATAGCTAGGTTAGCCCCTGAATATGCCTTTGTTCTTCACGACCAATGCGTGAACAAAGAGACGGGAGAGCTTAAAAAACCGCACTATCACTACTATGTTCGCTATCTCAACCCCCGCTCTCTCTCCGGCGTTGCTAAAGAGTTCGGTATTCCTGAAAACATGGTAGAGGTGGTACACAGCCGCAAGCAGACGTTAGCTTACCTCCTGCACCGCACGACAAAGGCCGTTGAAGATGGTAAGTTTCAGTATCCGTTGACCACGCTGGAGACTAACATCGAATTTGATTTTGACACTGTATCTTCGGCCGAGGGCATTGACTACTTTAAGACGTTCAAGGAAGCCGATGACATAGATGCACTTTTCAAGTCTCTACATGCACAGGGTGAAATGATAGACAGTATCAGCAAGTTTGCCAGCACCCTTAGAGCTTGGAAAGATTTGAAAGGACTGTACAATTACGAAAATTTCGTGTGATATGGTGCGTGTAATGGCGGTTACATAGCGGATATTCGAGGGTTAAAAGTTGCAAATATCGAATTTGGCATTGATTGTATAATCGGCGCTTATGATTGTGGTATAACTGTTTTCGGTTTTGATGTGAAAAATCTCCCTCAACTTTTGAAGGAGATTTGGAGCGGGTGATGGGAATCGAACCCACGCGACCAGCTTGGAAGGCTGGAATTCTGCCATTGAACTACACCCGCAGGGCTGTCTTTCCTGAATAGTATAGCACAAGCCGCGCCGAAATGCAAGCACAAATTATTATGGGTATTATTATAGCAAATTATTGTGATAAACGCACGGTGAAAAGAAAACGCTGCGGAGTTAATCCGCGGCTTATTCACTGAAGTATTTCGGCACAGTAGTCGCGCAACAGCGGGACATCTTTCTCCACAACGTCCCATATCTCGTCTATGTCCATACGTTCATAGTCATGCGCCAGTACATTGCGCAAGCCAATTATTCCGCGCCAGCGTATTTTGCCGTGCGTTAGCTTGAAATCCTCGGATAGATGTTTGGCCAATTCGCCGATTTGCAACAGACATAAGGAAACGCTGTTTTGATAATCCCAGTCTGCCGAAAACGCGTCAAATGAGTTCCCGAAACGATTCCTAGCGGCGTTAATCCCATTGCAATATTTTAGGACATGTTCAATAATATCTAAGTTTCTTTCATTCCTATCCATATATCCGAACCACATCGTTCCTCACGCGGCGTGTAAATCTATCGTCTTTCAGCGCGGATTCGGATACCACATCAATGTCTTTCCCCAGCGCGTCTTTAATGTCCAGCATAAATTCTGATTTAACCAAAAGATTGCGCATACGCCCTCGGGCTATCAGTAAATCTATGTCGCTTTGCTCCGTGGCTTCGCCGCGAGCGTATGAGCCGAACAGCATAACGCGCTCCACTCCGTACTCACGCGCAATAGGCGTAATTTTTTCTTTTATCTGGTCAACTGTGTAAATCGCCATTAAGAATCACCCTCTGGTACCGGTGGCGGGACTTGAACCCGCACGGTTTCCCTCTCGATTTTGAGTCGAGCGTGTCTGCCATTCCACCACACCGGCACATCAGCGCAATTATTATACCACAGCCGCGCCGAAAAAGCAAGGCTTTTTTTTTTCGTTCATCTATGATATAATATTACCCGGAGGCGATAAGCTTGAAATACCTTATAATAATCGGCGACGGCATGGCGGATAACCCCATTCCCGCGCTGGATAACCGCACGGCGTTGCAGGCCGCGCATATCCCAACAATGGACAGGCTGGCGCAACAGGGGCGGCTCGGCCTTGTAAAAACCGTGCCGGACAGTCTGCCGCCCGGCAGTGACACCGCAATTTTATCCATCTTCGGCTGTGACCCCGAAAAATATTTTACGGGCAGATCGCCGCTGGAGGCCGCCGGAGCGGGCGTGCCCCTGAATGACGGGGATGTCAGCTACCGTTGCAACATCGTAACCCTAGGCGCGGCGGATAACTTTGAAGACCGCCTGATGCTCTCGCACAGCGGCAACTCCGTGGAGGGCGAGCTGGCCGACGAACTGTTGGCGCGGCTGTATGCCGACCCGACTTTCGCCGAGCTGTGCCGCCAGCAACGGCTTACAATCCACCCCACCCGCTCGTTCCGGCACATCGCCACCCAAGCCGGCGCGAGTTTGGACGACTTCAAGGCCTACCCGCCGCACGACTATCCGGGCAAGCCCATAAAAAACATTCTGCCGCAGGGCAATACCACGGCACTTGGACTGGCCGCGCTCATGCGCCGCGCCGCCGAGCTGTTATGTGAGCGCGAAACGGCCAACGGCATATGGTTTTGGGCGGAGGGACGCGCCTGCGCGTTGCCCGACTTTAACAAACGATTCAACAAGACGGGCTTTGTGGTAAGCGCAGTGCCGCTGGTGCAGGGAATCGGGCGGCTATGCGGACTAAAACCGCATATAGTCCCAACCGCAACCGCCGAGCTGGACACCGACTACGAGGGCAAGGCCGACGCAATCCTGTACGGTCTGCGCAATACAGACTTCGCGGTGCTGCACATGGAAGCCCCGGACGAATGCACCCACAACGGCGATTTAGAGGGCAAAATAGAAGCAATTCAACGTCTGGACAGCCGATGTATTGAGCGAGTAGTACAAGGTCTAAACGCCCTAGACGACTACAAATTGCTAATCCTAAGCGACCACAAAACGCTAATATCCACAAGAGGCCACGACCGAGACCCCGTGCCATATATCCTGTATGACAGCCGCGATACAACAAACTGCGGCCTAGACTACAACGAGCAAAACGCCGCAAAAGGCGACTACATTGAAAACGGCTACACGCTAATAGAAAGGCTGTTAAAATGAAAAAAATATTTATATCTGTTATCTGTTATCTGTTATTTGTTATCTGCGCCGGCTGTTCAGCGAACGACTCGCCGACAGACCCGCTAACTTTCGCACCATATCCCACGCCGGCGACAACCCCCGCCGTCACACAAACCCCCGAGCCAACTCTGCCGCCCACTCCCGCGCCAACGCCGAATCCCTCGGCCACGATTCAGCTGACCGGGGACGTCTTGCTTCATGGCCGCCTGATGAAGGCCGCAAAAATCGGCGATACATATGACTACACGCCGTATTTCGAGCCGATAAAGCCATATGTCAACGCGGACATCACCGTGGCCAACATGGAAAACCCCGTGGACGCGTTCGGCAACAACGAAAATCTGTCCACCTATCCCCGCTTTAACGCGCCGTTGGAGATTCTTGACGGCGTGAAGTTCGCGGGCTTTAACACGCTGGTAACCGCGAATAACCACGCGTTCGACCGCGCCTTTGACGGGCTTGTGGCAAGCCGCAAAAACATTGAGGACAAGGGCTTTAACGTCACGGGCACCAACGGCACGCAGGAGCAGTTTGACGAGTATCTTATCCTAGAGCGCAACGGCCTTAAAATCGGCATAATCGCATATTCCGAGCTGGACAACGGTTTAAGCTCGCTTATCCCTGCCGACAAACGCGCCTTTGCCATGCGGCGTTTTGCCATCGGCTCGGAGGAGGACTTGGATAAAATGGCGCAAGACATGGCCGCCTGCCGCGAGGCGGGGGCGGATATGGTTGTGCTAAGCCTGCACTGGGGGGTTGAATACGCGGACAAGCCCTCCGCCGCCGCCATTGCCATGGCGCGGAAGCTTGCCGAGCGCGGCGCAGACGTTGTAATGGGCAACCACGCCCACTGCGTACAACCAATCGAGTGGTGGGACACGGACAGCGGCCGCAAGCTGATAATCTACTCGCTGGGGAACTTTTTCGTGGATCAAAACGCGCTTTCGCCGCCCATTCCCAAAACGCAGTACGGCATGATCGTAAAGGTAAAGGCCGAGTGGGACGGGGCGCGGCTGTCGCTTGACGCAGAGTACCTGCCCACGTTCATGTATAAGTTTACCGAGGGCGGCAAGCTTAAGTATTTGCTTATGCCCGCCGACCCGAACAGCTCCGTGTCCCAAAAGGCCTACAATCACGTTACGGCTATTGCCGGGGATTCGATTCCGGCCGCCAGTCTAAGCAGCCTAACTTAAACAGCGCGGCTACCGTTTTCGCGTCGTTTAAGTCCATCTTTAACAGATCGTCCAAGGTGTGGTACTCCACGTCCAAAAATTCGTCCTCGTCCAGATTCTGGGCGACCTCGGTAAGTTCGTAGGCCAAAAAGATGTAAATCTTTTCACTGCAATAGGCGGGCGTGGGGTAGATATGCCCAAGGCTTTCAAATCCCCCGGCTATCAGGCCGCATTCCTCGCGCAGCTCGCGCCTGCCGCATGCCTCCGGGTCTTCGCCCGGCTCTAATTTTCCGGCGGGCAGCTCTAAAAACTCCGCGCCCGCGCCGTATCTGAACTGCCTTACCATGGGTATGCGCCCGTCGGCGCGTACCGCCAGCACGCACACGCCGCCGCTGTGCCAGACCTTTTCCCGCAAGGCAAGCTTGCCGTTTACCAGCTCTACCTCGTCCTTTGCGGCGTTTTGCTCGTTGTAGTCTAGGCCGCAGTTTGTTGTATCGCGGCTGTCATACAGGATATATGGCACGGGGTCTCGGTCG
>BNZR01000050.1 GCA_026001245.1 Clostridia bacterium | reverse complement strand
TGCAAAGTCGGCGGCGCTGGGGCGGTGTACGCCCGTCAAATGGTTGTGCGCCATGACAACGCAGTCGGCCTCCGCGCCCACGGCGGCGCGTGTCGCGGCCTTGATGTTTATCTTAACCTGCCGCGAGGAGCCGCGTGCTATCTCGCGCACGCCCAGCGAGCGGCGGCGGCCATCAAGGCACAGAAGATATACGGCCTCGTGGCGCAATTGACTGAAATAGGGGCGCAGATGGTCTATCTGCGCCTGCGCCGTGTCCAGCTTTGCTTGGCTGAACGCGCAATCCTCAAGATAGCGGCGCAGTTCGGACAAGGCGTGCAGCAAAAACGCGGAGTTTTGGTCTAAATCCTCGATTTTAAGCAGTTCGTTCAGCGGGGCGTTTACCGCCGTGCGCACGTCGTTGTAGCGGGCGATAAGATTACGCGCCATGGGGGCTACGTCCACGCGGGGACGGCCAAAGAATAATATAAACTCCAACACGCGCTCCGGCGGCCAATCCTTAAAGCCCGTCGCCCGGAAATGCTCTTTCAATCTCTTGCGGTGACCCGCGTGGGGATTGTTAGCTGACGGCATATGGCACCCCTATCCGCAATAAAGTTACGACTATGGGTACGCATACCATAGTACACAGCGTGGTTACCGCGAACGCGTGCGCCACTTGTTCCGCGCTGGCCTCTAATTTTCGCGCCTGCAAAACGGCCTGGCTCATCACGGGCATACAGGATATTGTGGTGTACACCAAGGTGACCTGCGGCGGCGCACCCGTTAGTCGGCAGGCCGCGAACATCATCAGCGGCATTACCAGCGAGCGGCCAATAAGCGTGAGACCCACGAATTTTGATAGCTTCCACAGCTGTCTGTCGGCGCGGGACAAAACGCCGCCCACCGTTAATAGCGCGGCGGGCGTACCCATGCCGCCCAACAGCCCCACGGAATCCACCACAAAGCCGGGAAGCGGCCAATCAAAAAACACGAAGGGCATACCCGCGATAAACGCCAAAAGCGGCGGCGAGAACACATTGGCCAGCATCTGACGGCCGCTTAAACGCCGACCGCGCATCATGCCAAGATTGCCGATTGTCCAAAAAAGTATGGTATTTGCGGGTAAATATGAGATAACGTAAGGGGTCGCCCAACTGCCGAATACGGCGGAGCAGACGGGTACGCCGATGAACACCACGTTGGACATCGAGAACAACGCGCTCATAGGGCCGCGCTGTTCGGCGGGAAGTCGGGTTGCCGAGCCTAAAAATCGCGCCAGCCCGTAGCCGAGTAGTATCGTGCCGAAGGGCAGGAATACGAACACGCCTAGGTTTTCGGAGAGGAACGCGGGGGACAGGCGCGTAACGGTATTGTGGAAAATCAGCGCGGGGATGGCATAGGCGGAGGAGAGCTTGGCAAGCCCTCCTTCTAAATCACGGTGGAATCGGCCGGTTTTAGCCGCGACAAACCCCACTATTACGATAAGGAATATGGAGGCCACACCGCCTAAAGCCTGAAACACGGCCAAGCAACCACCCCGTCTGTCATTCGTCACGGATAGTGTAACATAGTTTGGGGCAAGTGTCAATAGTTGTGCCGGGATATTTTTTGCGTCTTGACATAATTCGGGGCTTATGCTATAATACTCCTGCGGCTTTGCCATGGGGTTGCCGCAGTCGGACGGTTCGTCACCCGCTTTTCCTTGGAGCGATTCAGGGAAAGGAGGTGGTTGCTGGTGGGAAGAAAACTATGGAAATACGTAGCGGCCTTCGCGTTTGTTCTATGGCTACTCGTTCACATAGCCCCAAAAGCAATGTAGTCGCCCACCCTAACAAAGTAGCGACTACATAGGTTGCAAGCGGGTGGGGACGCCGTTCGGCGTTAACACCATTTATGTGTTCATTATACCATGCCTTGACGAAGCTGTCAAGGGCTTTTTTGTTTGCCAAAAACCTTTCCAAGAAAAATTAACAGTTAAGACTTGTCTTTTTTGGCGGTATATGATAAACTAATAGACAGGACAAATATGAGGAGGTAATTTTTTAATGAGCAAAAAGTATGTCTACCTGTTTTCCGAGGGGAACGGCTCTCAGCGCGAGCTGTTGGGCGGCAAGGGCGCGAACCTGGCCGAAATGACCCAGCTGGGTATGCCCGTGCCGCAGGGCTTTGTTATCAGCACCGAGGCCTGCACCAAGTACTATGACGACGGCGAGAAGATTTCCGCCGAAATCGAGGCGCAGATCCAGGAATACTTGGTTAAGCTAGAGGGTATCACGGGCAAAAAATTCGGCGATACCGCAAACCCGTTGCTTGTGTCCGTCCGCTCCGGGTCGCGTGCGTCTATGCCGGGCATGATGGATACAATCCTTAACCTGGGGCTGAACGACGACGTGGCCGACGCGATGATCAAAAAGACCAACAACGAGCGCATGGTCTACGACTCGTACCGCCGCTTTATCCAAATGTTCTCCGACGTGGTTATGGAGCAGAAAAAGGAGAAATACGAGCGCATTATCGAGGGCGTTAAGAAAGAAAAGGGCGTTGAGCAGGACTTGGATCTGACCGCCGCCGACCTTAAAGGCCTTGTGGCGCTGTTCAAAAAGCTTTACAAGGAAGAGCAGGGCGTGGAGTTCCCCACGGATCCCAAGACCCAGCTTATCGAGGCCGTTAAGGCCGTGTTCCGCTCTTGGAACAACCCCCGCGCCATATCCTACCGCCGCATGAACGACATTCCCGGCTCGTGGGGTACCGCCGTCAACGTGCAAAGCATGGTGTTCGGCAATACGGGCAACACCAGCGGCACGGGCGTGGCCTTTACCCGCAACCCCTCCACAGGCGAGAAAAAGCTGTACGGCGAGTTCCTTATGAACGCGCAGGGCGAGGACGTTGTGGCCGGTATCCGCACACCGGAGACCATCGACCAGCTGGCCAACGAAAACCCGGCGGTTTACAAGCAGTTCGTAGAAATCGCCAACAAGCTTGAAAACCACTACAGAGACATGCAGGACATGGAGTTTACCATCGAAGAGGGTACGCTGTACATGTTGCAGACGCGTAACGGCAAGCGCACACCGCAGGCCGCGCTTAAAGTGGCCGTGGACTTGGTGGCCGAGGGTCTGCTGACCCCCAAGGAGGCCGTGCTTAAGGTCGAGCCGCGCAACCTTGACGCATTGCTTCACCCGCAGTTCGTGCCGTCCGCGCTGAAAGCCGCGAAGGTTGCGGCTAAAGGTCTGCCCGCGTCCCCCGGTGCGGCATGCGGCCGCGCTGTGTTTACCCCGGAGGCCGCCGTTAAGGAAGCCCCGTCGGGCCCCGTATTGTTGGTACGCCGCGAAACCACGCCCGAAGACATCGAGGGCATGGTGGCCGCGCAGGGCATCCTTACCGCTATCGGCGGCATGACCTCCCACGCGGCGGTTGTTGCTCGCGGCATGGGAACATGTTGCGTGGCGGGCTGTAAGGAAGTCGTTGTGAACGAAGAGGCCAACTCCGCGACTATCGCGGGCGTGGCTGTCAAGCACGGCGACTGGGTGTCTATCGATGGCAGTACGGGCAACGTGTATATCGGCAAAATCGACACCGAGGAGGCCAAAATCTCCGGCGATTTTGACACCTTTATGAAATGGGTTGACGAGCTTCGCGTGTTGCAGGTTCGCACCAACGCCGACTCGCCCAAGGACGCGCTTAAAGCCGTTGAGTTCGGCGCGGAGGGTATCGGCCTGACCCGTACCGAGCATATGTTCTTCGAGGCCGACCGTATCCCCGCGATTCGTGAGATGATTGTGGCCGACGACGAAGCCACCCGCCGCAAGGCTTTGGACAAACTTCTGCCCATGCAGAGGGGCGACTTTGAGGGGATTTTCGAGGCCATGGCCGGCCGCCCCGTCACGATTCGTCTGCTTGACCCGCCGTTGCATGAGTTCCTGCCCCACGCCAAGGAGGACATCGAGGCGTTGGCTAAGGAGATGGGCTTGACCTACGAAAAGCTGAACGCCACGGTCGAGAGCCTGCACGAGTTCAACCCGATGATGGGTCATCGCGGTTGCCGCTTGGCCGTAAGCTATCCCGAAATCGCCGAAATGCAGACACGCGCCATCATCGAGGCGGCGATTAACGTCAACAAAAAGGGCAAGCTGGCCGTTGTGCCTGAAATCATGATTCCGCTGGTGGGCGACACCAAGGAGTTGCAGTTTGTCAAGAGCGTTATCGTCAAGACGGCGGACGCGGTTATCAAGGCGGCGGGCGTTGAGCTTAAATACTACGTTGGCACGATGATCGAAATCCCCCGCGCCGCGCTGATTGCGGACGAAATCGCGCAGGACGCGCAGTTCTTCAGCTTCGGCACCAACGACCTGACGCAGATGACCTACGGGTTCAGCCGCGACGACAGCGGCGCGTTCCTACAGCACTACTACGACAAGAAGATTTTCGAGTCTGACCCGTTTGCGCGTTTTGACCAGCACGGCGTTGGCAAGCTGGTTGAGCTGGCCGTGAAGTTGGGGCGGCAGACGCGGCCTGACATCAAGCTGGGCGTATGCGGCGAGCATGGCGGCGACCCGTCAAGCGTGGAATTCTTCCACAAAGCGGGGCTGAACTATGTAAGCTGTTCCCCGTTCCGCGTGCCGATCGCCAGACTGGCCGCGGCGCAAGCGGCTGTGAACTATCCCAGATAGTGAATAACAAAAAAACAGGGCGGCGAATGCCGTCCGTTTTTTTGATTAGCCCCCCTCAAATCCGCCCCTGAACTGTCGGGCATTTGGTTTGTGTTTCTGTTATTCTATATGCGGGAGGTGAAAACAGTGGATATTATATCAAGACTAAACGCGGCGATTGATTACCTCGAAAGCAATCTTGTGGAAGAAGTCAAGCTTGAAGAAGCGGCGAGGCTATGCGCTTGTTCCGTTGATGGCTTCTCACGGACATTTAGCTATTTGAGCGGTGTTTCAATCACGGAATACATCCGCAAACGGCGACTGACCCAAGCGGCAATAGAATTGCAAGGTTCAAATTGCAAGGTGATTGATGTGGCAATGAAATACGGCTATAACAGCTCCGATGCGTTTAGCCGCGCATTCGTGCGGCAACATGGTGTCACGCCAAGTGCCGCCCGCGACCCGCAATGCCCGCTTATAATCTATCCGCCGATTTCATTCCACATTGCAATAAAAGGAGCAACTGAAATGAATTACAGGATAATGGAAACTGAGGCGATTGTGCTGAAAGGTCTGAGCAAACAGTTTACAGGCAACGCCGCTGACCGCTTCGCGCAAGAGCATATCATGTGGGCAGATGATTGTGACGATGTGCAAAACAAGGTCTGCACGACCATTCCCGGCACATGGTATGGCGTTTGGGAGAGCGGCACATATTGGATTGCCAAAAAAGCAGACGAATGTTGCACGGAGGGGCTTGATGAGGTCATTATTCCCGGCGACACTTATGCCGTATTCAAAACAGGTCGTGGCGGATTTGAGGGAGACGAGTTCCTCAAGCTTCACACCTTGATTTTCGATTCGTGGCTGCAAACATCGGAATATCGCCAATCGTACGACCGTGAAATTGAGGTGTATCACCTTTTTCCAAAGGATGAAAAACACAAGAGGTTTTATGAGTTGTGGGTGCCGGTGGTGAAAGTCTGATTTGCCACGCAAAAGCTCCAACAAAAAAACAGGGCGGCGAAAGCCGTCCGTTTTTTTGCGCTTGATTTATTGCGCCGTTTGTAGTATTATATAATATATAAGCTTTTAAGGACGGATTGCATTGAAAATCGCTATTATAACCGAATCTTTCCCGCCGGCGGACAGCGGCGCGGCCTTGACCGCGTATGCCTACGCACGGTGCCTTGCCGAGCGCGGACACGAGGTGCTTGTCGCCGCGCCGCGCCAGCCCAAGCACGCCGAGCCTGTTTCACTTCCCTGCGAGCTTGTGCCTGTCCCCGTGCTGGCCGATGTGGCGCAGGGGGAGTATCCGTTGGTGTCGCCGTTCGCTTTTAAGGCTAAGAAACGGTTGCAGGAGTTTGCGCCGGAGCTTATCCACGCGCATACGCCGTTTTTGGCCGCGTCTATGGCGCGAAAGCTGGGGGAAAAACTGCGCGTTCCCGTGGTGCTGACGCTTCACGCACGGTATGAGACGGACATTGAACGCTTCGCCAACTCGCCGATAACACGGGGGGTTGCGCACAATATGATGATGGAGAACATTCGCGGCGCGGACGAGGTTTGGGTGCCGTCCCACGCCGCCGCCGAACATCTGCGCGGCTTGAAATACATAGGCGGGCATGTGCTTATGCCGGCGGGCGCGGGTACGCCGCAAAGCTCTATAGACGACGAGGGCTTGCGCGCGCGGCTGAACATTCCGCACAACGCGCCGCTGATACTTGTTAAATCACGCCTGTTGCGGCACAAAAATCTGTTCACGCTGTTGGACGCGCTGGAGCTTCTGCGCGGGCGCGAAACGCCCGTACACGCGCTGATTGTCGGGGACGGCGCGGACCGCCGTTTGCTGGACGACTACGCCGTGGAACGCCGCTTGGACGGTCTTACGCATTTTCTGTCCGCCGCTAATGGCGCGGGCGCGGATTTGTGCGTGGTGGCGGACACCAGCGACAACGGGGCGCATATACTGGCCGACGCGTCGGGCAAGGGCTTGGCCACACTGGCCGTGCAGGGCTCGGCCGCCGCCGGCTTTATCGAACACGGAGTAAGCGGCTTTACTTGCCCGGACGGGGTGGTGGGGCTGGCCGACGGGATAGCCGACGCGCTGTCCGACAAACGCCGCCGCACTAAAATCGCCGCTACGGCTCGCGCCAAGCTGTATGAGCCATGGGAAAGCGTTTGCGGGTCGGCAATCAAGCGGTACGAGGCTTTGACGCGTATCCACGCCGCACGGCTGGACGAGACGGACTACCTTGACAAGCACCGCCGCCAGCTAAGTCAGCCCCCTGTCAAGGCAAAATTGTCAAAATTAAAACAATAATATTGACTTTACATCGTGAATGGTGTATGATAACGATAGGCAGTTTCTGTTTGGAGGAGGTTTTCACGTGTACAAGACCGAAGACGAGATCTTTAATCAACACATATCCCTGCGCCAGACCTACGCTTACTTGAACGGTAACGCGCCGCAAATCAAAGACTTTTTCGGGATTTCCGGGTTTTACAGCGTCACCTTTACCGGGTGCGGCGCGACCTATGCCTTGGCTAAATCCGCGGAGCTTAGCCTTAAAATGCGCGGCGGCTTGATGAGCATGGCGTTCCCGGCGGGGGACTTGTCCCTTAACATGCCCTATTACCGCGAAATGTTAAACGGCACGCTGGTGTTCGTAACGTCCCGCTCCGGGCAGACCTCGGAGGTTATCACCGCCGTTGAGAAGGCTCGCCGCGAGGCGGGTGCGCTGACACTGTCGCTGTGCGCCACGGCCAACTCGCGCCTGTCGCAAAGCGCCGACCTTAACCTTGAAATGCCGTGGATATTTGACGAAAGCTCATGCGCCACGCGGTCTATATCTAATATGTATACCGCCAACCTGTATAACATCGGTCTGCTGTCCGGCGACAACCTGCTGTTGGAGGAGATTAAGCTGGCAACCGACAACCAGGAGGACTTTATCACGCGGTTTTCCTCCGAGCTGGAGGGCATTGGCCAAAGCGGCCTGTGGGACAGGGTGCTTGTGCTGGCCGACTGCGAGCTGGGCGGCGCGGCGGAGGCCGGGTCTATCGCGATACAGCGCATGTGCAAGCTGCCGTCAAAATACTGTCACATACTGGACGTGCGTCACGGCGAGATGACGATGGTTGACCACCGTACGCTGGTTATCTGCGTGGTGTCGCCGCTGGACGATGCGTATCAAAGCGTGCTGTTGCGCGAGCTTGCGGGGCTTGGGGCGCAGATTATGACTATATCCAGTCGCGAGGACAACATATACGGCGCGGCGTTGAACGTCACTCTGCCGGAGTACGCCAACTACGCCGTGCGCGGGATTCCGCTGTTGTTCTGCCTACAGGCGATAGGCTATTACAAGGCCTTGGCCGACGGAAAGAACCCCGACAAGGGCGACAAAGTGAGCAACTGGGTGCGGATATAATGAAGCGCGAGGGTTCGGCACTGACGGTGGTACTGGTGTTTTTGCTGGTATCGGTGGTATTGGGCAGCGCGATTATGTTCGCGCTGCAGGAGCAGAACCGTTCGCAGAAAAACATAGCGGGCTACGAGCAGGACTACTACGACGCGGAAAGCGCCGTGCAGTGGGCCTGCTCGGAAGCGTTGTCCAGCGTGGCGAATCTACAGGCGATACTTGCGGCAGTGCCAACAACAAGGCCCGTCCCGGAGGCGGTTATAGGCAAGCCGGGGATAACGGTAAATTACTACATGAACGGCAAGTGCTTGGTGCTGGAGTCCACGGTAAACAGCAGGACGGTAAAGTTGCAAACCGGGGATTTGAGCGGAGCGGATCCGGGTGAGGAAGCGCCGGAAAGACTGGGGGGGTTTCCTTTTAAATCAGGTGGGAGAATAGACTTCCCGCCGAACATTGACGCCTTTCATATGGTGCTGTACGACCCCAGTGACGACCCCAGCAACGACTGGGAATACACCCCCGTGAACAAGAATTACACCATCGGGGGGATTGAATACACCTCATCTAACCCTTATCTGAAAAAGGAGGGCGACACGGAAACGTACGTGCTGTTTGTAAAAAAACATGAGCCGAATCAGGGAGACCTGCGCGTTCGACCCATGAGCGATTTTATCGGCGACCCCATACCCGGCAGACCGGCGGAGATTAAAGCCGAGATGATGAGCAAAACCTACGCCAACACAATCCGCGTGACGTGGAGCGACCCGCTGGTCGTGCCGCCGGAGGGCTTCCCGCCCGGTACGTGCATTGTCATTGACAGCAGCATGGGTAACTTCACGGTTTCGGGAGACTTTCACGGGGTTGACCTTTACATGGAGAGCGAAAACCAGTGGGATCAGCTTGCCTTCAGCGGCAATTGCAACCTTGAGGGGGCGAGGTTTGTTGCGCCGCAGATATTCTTTATCGGAGCTATAGTTGACGTTATTCCGGACTATAAAACCTCAAAACGCGTTGAGTGCTACGCCACGGAACAGGCAAATATTTATGAAAACGGGCTTACAGTGAATGGCACCGGGACGTTCGGCTTGTTGCTGTGGTCGGAAAAGATCACGGAAGTATCGGGCATTATCGCGCCCGACGCGGTGGTAAAGGGTAAGTTCTACGCCGGCGGCGTGATGAACCTCAACGTTGGTTCGGGCGACTATCGCTCCCCGTGGGATTTGTCGGATGATGACGATGAGGACGAAGCTGGCCTTGAGGGGCTTGACTTGGCGACTATTCCTAGGGAGATAACGGAGGTGTGAGGGGTGTAGTCTGTGTTTGAATTTGACAAAGCCAAGAGCGCGAGCAACAAAGAGAAGCACGGTATAGATTTTTATGAGGCGCAAATGCTATGGCGTGACAGCACGCGCATTGAGTTTCCGTCGAGAAACGTCGGAGAAACAAGAACATTGGTAGTCGGGCGAATCGGCGAAAAGGTCTACACAGCGGTGGTAACCCCTCGCAACGGCAATATTCGCATTATTTCAGTAAGACGGGCAAGGAAAGAAGAGGTGATACTATATGAAACAAATAAGCGCTGAGGAGTTTGACAAGATTTTTGACGAGGGCGAGGAAGATATTCTCCAATACTGCGATTTGACTAAAATAGTCCGAGCGGACGAAAAAGACAAGAAAGCTGTCATGCTTGCGGTTTCGATGATGAACGCGCTTGAAAACAAAAATAGTTTTTCCGCAAAAAATGCTTGACGGGGCAACGATTCCACGGGGTATAGAGGGCGATTTGAAAATAAATAAAAAATATTTTCAAAAAACACTTGACAACCCGTCGTCGCCTATGATATACTAACTAAGCTGTCCCGTTGGGGGTGGCGTTAGTATCCGAGACGGAAAATGCACATTGTAAATTAAACAACGTGACAAGAAAACACCAGCAAGACCCTTGAACAGTTGATAGTTGAC
>BNZR01000049.1 GCA_026001245.1 Clostridia bacterium | reverse complement strand
TTCTTGGCTAAACCACTCGCGCCGCCTTTCCAAAGACTACGAGGTTAAGACGGCTTCCGAGAAAAATATGCTGGTGATTTCTCATTTGCATATCTTGCTTAAACGTCTATGAGAACAGGTTCTAAGATTTGTGATCCTTGGATATATGTTTTGCAGCACTTGCTATGGTAGTGATTGTAAGTCAGCCCTTTTTGTCGAAACCCAAACGTCCCTTTGTATCGGAAATCCTCGCGTCATTCACGGCTTCTCTGTACGCCTCGTTATATATGACGTAAAAATCCTGTTGCCGTTCGCCCTCAGCGGGCGTTCCTATGGGAATCCATAAATCCGACTTGTAGTTATAGCGCAAAACGGGACTATTACCTTGAAAAAAGCTGAATGTAATATTCATTTTGCCGCCCGTTCGCTCCATAGACTTGTCGTAGATAGCCTTGCGATCAGGTGACGCGCTTTGCATGAACGACTTCAAAAGAGCCGCACTCTCGTCCGACTGCACACGCCGATAACCATTCGCGAAATCTTTTTGAGCTTGTTCAATAATTGACTTTTTGAAATCGTCCTCCGACATTGAGGGGGGTGTTTTGCTAAGGATATAACTGAAATTCGGCAATGAAAACGGCGTGTCGCATGGCACATACCGGTCTGCGGTTGGATTATACGCCGTGATTGTCGTACCGAATTGTGCATGAAGCAAATCCAAAGAATAGGATAAATCGGTCACTTAACACAACCCCTTACTAACTCGCGTAATATATACGCAAAGCAACCGATTGTAATGTTGCGCCAGCTCCGAAATCTGTTGACGACGATGGAATTACACGTGTCGCATACAAGTATAATCCCCATACACCCCATGGGTCTTGCGGTTTCAAGCGCTGTAGCCGCAAGAGAAAGACTCCCTGCCGATATAAGCATTGAAAGCGCGACGGCAATGGCTATAATTCGTTTCACAAGTTATTCCTCCCCGTAATTTGTGGATTCTATACTAATCCCTTGAAAATGTCCTGTATCATCGGCGACAAACTGCTGTCGGACGCAATTCTCTGATACGCTTTCAGCAGATTTTCTGAGACCGCGCCGCGAGTGTACACGCCATTGTCGTGCGGGAAAGCGGCAAGCATAGCAAAAAAATCTTTAAACGACAGGTTATTGATATTCGTGGTTTGATTTACCATTAAAGTCGCCATAGCTTTTGAAATTGCCGCACCGTATTGGTTGTTTTTCGCCGCGTTCGCGAATTTACGGGCGAAATCGGCGGCATTGTCACGCAGGTTGGCGGCGAATGCGTCCTTGTCAAAGCCCTCCGTTTTCGCGAGATAACTTAGCGGATTTATGCTGTAATCAAAGAAGTCTGGCATATCCAAACTGGCGACTTCCGAAAACGCGAAGTTTTTCAATTGTGTTTCAAGCGCGTTGTCAAGCAATGAGATTTGGCGAGTGCGCTCAGAGTCGCCCTCGGCAAATGTGGCGTTAATTTTTTCGAGGATATTTGTGTACCTTTGCGTCACGTCTTCGGCAAAATGTATGTCATTCCCCTTGCCGCTAGAATCCTCTTTTTCATAGGTAACACACTCCTTAATTTTGCCGAGGTTTCGTGAACCCCTATTATATAAACGATTGAGCAACGAAAATCCCTACATGGTTTTTTAAAAAATTTTTCATGCCCTTGATAAATATCTTTTGCTGTGCTATAATGAGGAAAAATTCAATGGGGGTGAATCGCTTGCTGTTCGTCTATATGTCTATGCTCGAAACGGATGACGAGCGTATGAAACTCGCCGATTTGTACGAGCGCAACAAGTATGCCTGCCTTAGAACCGCGCTGGCGATACTACACGACCAATCTCGCGCCGAGGATGCTCTGCACAGCGCGTTTCTGTCGGTAATAACGCACAAGGAGAAATATTTATCGCTGGGACGTAGGGATTTTCGCTCCGCAATCGTTATTATAGTGAAGAACAAATGCCTTGACTTGCTCAAGCTCGACAATAATATATCGACTACGCCGCTTGATGAGTTGGAGTACAGTTTGGAGGCGAATGATGTTCCGGTAGATATTCGGATGATCCGAAAAGAAGAATTTGAACAATTACAAAAACTCATATCCGACCTTAGCGCGACCGCACAGCGTCTGCTCAACATGAAGTACATACAAGGAATGTCCTACGATGAGA
Source organism: Clostridia bacterium (assembly GCA_026001245.1). The sequence goes on along the minus strand of BNZR01000049.1, from coordinate 8,149 downwards.
TTGTCGCGGAGATGGGTATTACCCCTAAACATGCGGAAACAATAGTCTACAGAGCAAAAGTTGCGCTGCGAGGAAGAGCTGTCTAAGCAGTACACGTTTTCCGAACGGCACAATCAGCGGATGAAAAAGTTGTTCGCGCAAGAAGAACGCCGTGAGCGGATACACAAGGCTTTAACGTGGACGCGTCAAGCGGCGGCGGTTATCGTGTTGGTGGCTGCTGTGCTGTTCGGTGCGTTGATGACGGTTCCAAGTGTCCGAGCGGCGGTCGTTGAAGCGACAATTCTATGGTTTGAGAGGTTCACCACATTCTTGCCGTTCTCAAGCGAAGCGCCGGAGAACGGGAATTTGACCCCGACATATCTGCCCAATGGGTACACGCTGAATGAAATACTCTCCGCCGGCGACATGACCGTTGTTAGGTATCTTGACGCGGCGGGGAACGAAATCAATTTAACCACTATGCCTTCTGACGGTTCATTGTCCGTAAACAACGAAGATGTTGAGTGCAGCACCATAGTAAGCGGTGATGTTACATACAACGTTTTCGCCGCCGTTTCCAGCGGCAAGGGCAACACCATTGTTTGGGATAGCGGTGGAGTGAGATTTGAACTTGACGGTACAATAGACGTAGACGAACTACTAAAAATGGCAGCGTCGGTAGTGACGTGAGATCGCCAGTTTCGTTTTAACAAGCAAGGGGCGTAAGTTATACCCCCTCGTATATGATTGTCTAAAACGCTTGCAAATCGACTAAACATCTGTTATAATGAGAATCATAGCAGATGTTCCTAGTCATACAAGGGAGGGTGTGCGCATGAGTGTATTGCTTTCTACTCTAATCAATAAAATAGGACTGAGCGTTCAAAACGCCGGAAGTATCATAGAAAAAGCGGCGGCGGATCTCTATCTCGCCCGTGGTTACGCCCCCGGCACCGACGAACATGAATTTACTCCGATCATGTACAGTCTAACTCTTCCGTCAAATGACGGTTCGTCGGACGGTTCTAAAAAAATAAATGTTCCCGTTACCGCGCTTGTCCACAACACATCGCTGTTGCTGGACGAAGTGGAAGTGCGCCTGAAATTCAGAGTTGCGGGCACCGACAAAGGCGGTAACTTAGCCGTGAATGTCACGTCATTTCTTACTAAAAGCACGGTCAGCGAGTTGACTTTGCGTTTCAAGAACTCGCCCTCTCCGGAGGGCATGGCTAAATTAGGCGACAAGCACATCAAAAATATATAGGAGGAATCAATCATGTCGGACGAACACAACCACCAAAATGCGGAACTCGATCAGACCCTTGTCAGTGCAATCACAACCGCTCTCGAAGGGAATAAGTCCCCTAGCTCTACTGTGACGGGCAGCGACGATTCGGCGGCGAATATCGCGTCAGATTTCGCAGCGCTTCCCATTGAGTCGCTGATTGTCGCGCCGGTTATCGCGGCGGCGCGCGGTCAGCAGCAGCTTACGGCCACTTATATCGACGGGATTATGAAGCTTGCCTACGCGGACGGAAAAGCAGGAGCGGTCAACACTCTGGATTTCACTTACGACCGCCCTGTAACGACAGTTGATCAAACCGGAAACAGCCAAATAACCTCTCAAAGTTACACGCTGAAAGCCCCGCTGTTGTCGCTCGTTCCGGTGTCCGCGTTCACAATGGACGAACTGACTGTGGACTTTGATATGGAAGTTAAAAACTCCAGCTTGCAGGACGACAAGTCGCACTCGGACGCGGGAACGGTTGTAAAGTACAACTCATGGTTCGGTTTGGATGCCAGCATTACGGGAAACGTGTCGTCGGACAGCGAGCATAAACGCACGTCGGACACCACCGCAACATACAAAGTCCACGTTCGCGCCGTTCAGCAACCGCCGTCAGAGGGCATGGCAAAGTTGACCGCGCTGTTCGCGCAGACGATGGAACCATTGAAAGCCGGCAGTAATCCTCCCCCAAAGCCGTGATGAGGCGTGGTAGATTATGTCGCTAATAAAAGGCCCTTGGAGGATGAGCAAAGGCACGGCTTTCCGCAATGTCGACGGTTCAGCTAAAGACCCAAAACCGATGTTGCATTGGGATAAATCTGATAGCGGGTATTCCCCTCCTCCGAATGATAATATCTACCAGGACTGGGATGACGTATGGGAGCATGTTACCCAAACGACCATCACAAATTGCGCCGGGTGCAACGCCGAAATCGAAAAAGGAGGACGCGGTCTGCGCCTGGCTATAGGCGGACACATTGTCATCGGGGACGGACGCGGTCCAAACGAATGTTCAACGCGATCTCATGGAGACTCGGACGAGGTGTTTGCGAACAGAGTGTTTATTGTGCCGCTCTGTAAAACCTGTAATGGTTCGCACGGTGATGCTTTTGGTCGCGCCCAAAATGTTTTTCACTCGGCGATGGACACACCTATCGTCCATCTGTGTTACTTTATGACAGACGAGCGGGTTGATGTAGAAACAGCGGACGCTGAATATTATAAAATAAACGGCGAAGAGCCCCCGGAAGAATACTTAATCAAGGCAGCAGACCGACACTATCGCGCGATGTATGACTTGTGGAAAAAGGCGGAGATACACGTGGCTGATGCGTATGCTTGTGCGTTCGGCTCTGCATCGCCGCCCACTCCGCCGTCCCGCAATTCATTACACTCGCGAATCTCTCTGCCCTCCTCGGCATCCTTTCGCTCAGTCAGTCGGCTTCGATCGAGACCCGCTTGGGATTGGCGCGCGTTTAAACCTCGTCGCCGTTAGCCATTAGGTGACGTGGTTACCTGACCGCCGCCAGCACCTCCACATCCTCGCCGCTATCCGCATTATAATTCCACAGACTGCCGTCCGAATACTCTATAAGCAGCAAGTTAGACACGCACAAAAAACATGAACGCACATTTTTCTTAAACGGCATATCCAAATCCGAGGTCATAAACAAATTCCCTTGCAAGTCCACAGCGTACCCAACACTACCATAGTTGCAGACAAATTGAATATTATCCGCAATCTTAGTCGGAAGGTTGCCATAGTCGCCGCCCCACGCCCACAGAGCGTAGTCCGAGGTTATGGCGTAGCTGTTAATCCCGCCAACGGACATAAACACGACATTATTCAGCGTATTGTAAGGTTCCAGCACGCTCTTACCCGGAAGTTGTGGATACTGCCCATTCCCGCGCTCGCCGTTGCCAATCGCACCTATCGCGTTAGAACCCCAAACCCACAAACTGCCATCCTCTTTCAAAGCGGCAGAAACGTACTGTCCCGCCGAAATAAACCTTACCCCCTCCATGATTTTGACGGGAGTTTCAATGTACTCTTCTTCGTGCGCAAGCTGTCCTACACGATTATCGCCCCAACCCCAAAGAGTGCCGTCATTCTGCAACGCCAAGACTTGACCTTCTCCCATGCGGACATATTTCGCGTTTTCAAGCAGTAATGTCGGAGTATCATAGGTAACTTTTACTGTTCCACCTTGTGCCAAAGCTCCCAAGCCATAGAGATTGTTGCTTTCGTCGATATAGAATATTACGCCGACTTCGATGTCTCCATACTCAACTTGCTTCACGTTTTGAACAGTTACGCTTCGGCTGAAATTGTCCAACCACAGGCTTTTGTCGGCGAGAATCTGATTAAACGCCGTCACAAAAACCCGCCGCAGACTTTTGTCATCAAGGTGCGGTGTTTTGCAGGCAACACTGCCTTGAATTCGTATTTCCGATTGCAACGCCAGATTGTGCGTTTGTACTTGTCTGTGCTGTGCCATGTCTTGGAGCCGAATACGCCGCCGCATTCGCCGCAGAAAACTTTTGTTGAGAAACAATGCGCCGCGCTTCGAGTACACCCAACCGCGCTGTTTCGGCGCATTTCGTCTTGCACGAGGTCGTAAGTTTCCAAAGATATGATTGCGGGATGTGAGTTTTCTACATAATACTGCGGATATTCGCCCTCGTTACGCTTCGTCTTTTTCGTTAAGAAATCTGTAGTAAATCGCTTTTGTTCGGGAAGCTCGACCTCTATGCAATGGAGCCTGACGTTATTGCGAAGAAAAACTCCGAACTCATTCATGCCGCTCCGATACCCCCGACCTCTAAAGAACCCTTTACTGCGGAAGAAATCGAAACGGTCTGGGCGTACCGAGACGAGCCTTACGCCGATACCGTCCTTGTACTACTATACAGCGGGTTCCGCATCAACGAACTTTTGAGTATTGAGACGGCCAACGTGAACCTTGAGGAAAATTGGATAAAAGGCGGCTTGAAAACGAAAGCTGGGAGAGACCGAGTGGTTCCCATCCACAGCTTGATACACCGTGCAGGTTGCCGCGTAGCCTCCGTCCACCGTAGTGGCTGTTATAGTCGCGGTTCCTACCGCCCATGCGGATATTTTTCCTCCCGCAACAGTAGCAACGCTTTCGTCACTGCTACTCCATGCTACTTTTGATTAGTGGCGGGGGGAGAATTGTTATTGGCTGACAGCACCTCCGCCGTGATTGTACCGCTGTCCTGCCTTATTATGCTAACGGCAGTATCGCTTAATGTTATACCGTTCGCCGGGACGGGGAAGTCCGTTATGGTCACGTCACAGGTTGCCCTGTAGTTGCCGTCCGCCGAAGCGGCGGTTGAACACATATGTGTTCCCGTCTTCGGACACGTCTACATCATCGGGATCCGCGTCAATAAAAGGTACGCCCTCTGCTGTAACCATGAAATTATTGTTTTCGGCTACATCGTCAAGCCTTATAACCTCGCCGGGATGATCGGCAAAATCGTCAACTGTCTTCGTCAAAAACTCCTCGTGTGCGCTCGTGTACTCAATAGACGTAAACGGAGAGCATAGCTCCGCTCCGTTTGTACTCCTAAGCCGAACGACTATGATAAAATACGTAGGCAATGTGTCGGACATCGGAACATCTATGAAGGTTGCTTCAGTCGCTTTGCCAACACTTGCGTTGCCGACCGCTAATTCCTTTGCCGTATCCCAATCGTCGCTTTCCCCGACAACGTCTTCCAAAACTGTTATATCAACGTAATCGGCAACGCCTGTCGATACCTCGGCGGATATTATGTTTTCACTCCTGTTTACTGTAACTCCGGTAATGGAATAATTCTGTCCCTCGCCTCTTGGACGTATGATAGCCTGTAAAATGCCGCTTTTATTTTTACGCTCATCAAATACGCCCCAAGATATGTTGAGGTCGCCGGATTTACTCGCGGCAAATCCCTTGTCAACCGCTCCGGTCGCTTTTGCGGTTGATTTTGAACGTATATCAAAGGTTTGGTTTGCCGTAATTTTCGGCAACTTACCCCATTTGTTGGTTTGCTTGTTTAATATTTGAAATCTGGAATCAAGTGATAGCTTGCCGCTTTTCCCGCTTAGATTAAGCGTTTCAAGAGTAGTTCTCGGCGCAAGAGTATATACCTGTTTTGCAGTCGGAGGTTTTTTATCAGTGCCGGAACCCCAAATCACAACTGTTTGAGCTTCTTCGGACAGATAACCGGAAATCGAAACTTCTGTACGCTTCGCGGAAGCTACATACAATAGTTGCCCAGCCTCCAAGATCGCCGTATTTTCAGAGATTTCTCGGACATCCCAATAGTCGATCTCGGCCAGTTCCTCTAGCGTACCCGCGAAAATTACATCGCCTTTATTCAGCTTGATTGTTTCCGTCTTATAATTGGCTTTCTTTTTAGGGGCTTTTTGTTCACCTTTAACTGAAATTGCCTTGGGGATGCTTGCAGCAGTATACGCAGTACCATCAAAATATGGTTCGTTTCTGATAAAATACTTCTGAACCTTCGTTTTGTTGCTAGATGATCTATTCAAAAATATTCCATCGTAATATGTGCCATATCCCTCAGAGCCAATCGTCTTGCCTGTGGAATCCGCCGGTGCAATGCCTATACCGGCCACAACCGCTTGTGTACCCTCTTTTTCAGTTAAAGCCCAGCGCTTATCTGCCAACGTAGAACCTACCGTATAGTTTGCGATAAGACTTGGGGCTTTCGGACGAGCATTTATTTTAGCAAATTTGACGATATTTGCATCACTAGGAGGATTTCTTGTTTCTTTTTCGTATTTATCAGTTAGCCATAGCTCGAAATCGGTGGTCAGCATTTTGGGGAAATTTTCGAAAGTGGTTGCCTTTACATCGCTCCACTTATTTCCGGCATCCGTGCTGAACGCCACGGCGCTATACGCTTCCGACGGAAGCGTTATAGTATCGCGGGACAGGTTTATTATCGCAACTACAGCCCCGCTGTTGTCTCGCCCCTCCACGATTACATCCTCGGAAAAATAATGTATGCCGCTATCCACATCAGTTTGTGCGGAAGCGTCATCAGCCGCAAACGCAACCGATTCTCCTCCATTCGTGGGTAACAACATCAGTAGCATGGCTATCGCCATCAGCAAGGCAAGGGATTTCTGCAATAATTTTTTTCCGCATAGTACAAACCTCCAATTTTTATTTTGTTGCAAGGGAATTCTCATTCTCTACCGCGACTGGAGTCGTTGCCAGCCTTGAACGGCAGGCATGTTTTGTTTGCGGGAACTGAAAATAGCCGGTTCGAGATGCAAATCATCGTCCGGCTTATTTTTCTTGCAAATGTGGCTTGACAGCTACCATTCAGATATGTTATAATAACAAAAGTTGAGGAATATCCCTATATTCCCCTAAGGTTCGAGGGTGTCGCGGTAGGGAATGAGAATTCCGCACCTCACGCAACCAATCCCAAATCTAACCCCACACGATACATTTTATCGCTCTCCAACGTATAAATCCGCGTTGTATTCACGTCCGAATGCCCAAGTATCGCCGCTAGTTTCATGATATCGTGTTCGCGATGATAGAACGTCACTCCAAACAAGTGCCGCAAGTTATGCGGAAAGACTTTCTTGGACTCTACGCCCGCTCTGGCGCAGAGCTTTTTCATTTCGCGCCAGACCTGGTTGCGCCTGACGGGAAAGATTTCGCCTGTGATTTTCGACTTCTTTATATATGTGGCGAGCTTCGCGCACAGCTTCTCGGTAAGCGGCACTACACGCGTCTTACCCTTGTTCGTCACAGTAATTTGTCCCAAACGCACCGCTTCAACTGTCACGAACTGCAACTCGCTGACGCGAATACCCGTTGAGCAGATAGTCTGCATAATCAGCCAAAGCTGACGATTGCCGCTATTGAGGGCTGTAATAAGCAGTCGATTGTACTCATCGCGCGTCAATTCTCGGTTGGAATCTCGAAATTGGCGTTGCTGGATTTTGTAAGGCTTGACTTTGAAGTCTGATAATCCGACAAAAGCTAGGAAGCTATTAATGGCGGCGATGACAGCGTTTACTCCAGTCGCGTTTCGCCCATCGGCACGTAGTTTCGTTTTGTAGTCGACAATTGATTCTTTAGTCAGCGGCGCGGCCTTAAGATACTCGGAAAATTTGCGTATATCCCTTGTGTATTTGATAACGGTTGCCTCAGATTTTTCTGCGAGTTTCAAGTGGTGCGCAAAGTCTGTAATGGTTGATGAATCTATAATTCGCATAACCTTACCCTCTTTCCATAGAATTTGACCGAAGTCAGTAGCAGTATGGGGCAAGAAAGTTGAAAAGTCAAGATAAATATAGCGCCGCACATAATGAATATTGGTTTTCAGTACCCATGTTGCGCTCATAAGACGCTTCGCATTGGAGATTATCAGCTAAATCGTAAAACTGAATAGTGCTATCACAATACGGACATTTGAAAAGCGTTTCATTTATAGCTTCAATAAAAGGATTATCGGGAATAATCCTCCGGGCTACACGAGTATGTGGATCAAGGGATATCTTAAACTGGATTTCGCGGAGAATTTCAATTTTCGTTTCCTCACCATCAATAAAGGGTTGTATATCTTCGATTTTTTCCTTGATGATATCGGCAATAGTATTTTGGTTAGTTGGATCGGCGATAACCACTTTGACTGTCAAATACATTTGTATCAAAAAACACTGTAATCGGATATTGCAATGGATACCGCCTCCTTCACTCGTCCCACCCAACCACATTCAATCTCCTGCGCTCAATATCCAACTCAACTACATCCCCGTCCCGCAACTGCGCAATCGGACCGCCCAGTGCCGCTTCCGGCGACACATGCCCAATCGCCGGACCGATGCTC
>BNZR01000048.1 GCA_026001245.1 Clostridia bacterium | reverse complement strand
CTGTGATGATGCACCCCAACAGCGGGCAACAAGCCGTGAACGGCAACCGAGCGGGCGACCGCGCCGCGCATGATGGCGTACCCGTAATTCAACGCAAAAAACCGACCGTTGCCCCTCCCCCCACGCCCCGCAACACCCGTTTTTTCATGTCATGCCGAGAAATTGGAGGTCGCTAGGATAAGACTTCGCGCTACGCGAAGTCGCAAAGTACCAGCTCATGATTAACTCATGGGCTGTATCTTTTTTGCGGTTTTTTGCGGTTGTTCACAGCAAAATGAATAAATTCTATTGACATTCCGCGCAAACTGTGATATACTCACCTTAGATGACCATGCCATGCCGAGAAAGTGGAGGTCGCTAAGATAAGACTTCGCGTTCGGCGAAGTCGAAAAGTACCAGCCCGTGATTCGATCATGGGCTGTATCTTTTTAGAGGTGATTGTCTGTGTTTTGGCTCTGTCCCGTCTGCCTTGCCAAAGCGTCTGCCGAGCGGCCGCTTACGGCTGTCGGCGGCGCGTTGTCCTGCCCCTTGGGGCATGGCTTTGACGTGGCGCGTGAGGGTTACGTGAATCTTGCCGGCTCGGTCGGGCGTGCGGGGGACGATGCCGACATGTGCCGTTGCCGTCAGGCGTTTTTGGCGGGCGGGCATTACGCGCCGTTTGCGAAAGCACTGGCGCAACTGATCTTGAGCGCATTGCCGAACACCCGCGCCGTGCCGCGTGTTTTGGACGCGGGTTGCGGCGAGGGCTATTATCTGCGAGCGTTAAAAGCCGAGACAGGAACCCCGCTGTGCTTGGCGGGCGCGGATTTATCTAAGGAAGCCGTCAAACGCGCCGCGAAAGCGGACGGCGGCATCGCGTTCGCGGTGGCCAATGTGTGCGCGTTGCCCGTTGCGTCAGGATCGCTGGACGCGGCGCTGTCGGTGTTTGCCCCGATTGTCGCGGCGGAGACCGCTCGTGTGTTGCGCCCGGACGGGGTGCTGGCGGTAGCCGCGCCGGGCGAGGGGCATTTGTTCGAGTTCAAACAGGCTCTGTACGAAAACCCGACGCGCAATCCGGAAAAGCAACCAATCTTGCCGGGCTTCGACTTACTCCACAGCGAGGAAATCAGTATCAACTTGTGCTTAACCGGCCAAGAAATTTGGCAACTGTTCGGCATGACGCCCTATCGTTGGAAAAGCCCGCCCGAAGCGGCGGAACGGGCGAAAAGCCTTAAAACGCTCGACACGGAAGCCTCATTTATCCTGCGGCTATTTCGAAAAACTCACGCTTAATAAATACTCAACTGTTCATAGCCGATTTTCGACCCCAACGTACTCTCCTCTGACGGCGTGTAGTTACCCACCAAAATCTCGATCGCCTGATACTGCTTCTCGGTTATCGTAAGACAGCGCACCGAGCCGTTTTTCGGCAGATTTGTGTGCAACCGCCGCCTGTGCGTCTCAACGGAGTCGGTCCCGTTGCATATCCTTGCGTAGACCGAAAATTGCAGCATGAAATATCCGTCTTTTATCAAAAACTTTCTGAATTGCGTGGCCGTTTTGCGTTGCTGCGGCGTGGTGACGGGCAAATCGAAAAACACCATCATTCTCATAAAACGATTACTCATACTCGTGCTGACTAAGCGGCAAAAGCTTGGGCAATTTTAATTCCTTACTTAACAGACTTTCCGCCAGACGTTGCGCGGCGTAGCTCACGGCGTATCGCTTGCCGCCCAGCAAAACATCCGCCGACAGCAGACCGACAAGCGCACGCTTCACCGACGGCGACAGCGTGTCCGCGGCTTCTGTCGCGACAAACAAATCCACAATCGGGCGCAACGGCTCTATCAAATCATCGGCCAGGTTAAAGGGATTCAAAACGCTGTGATGATGCACCCCAACAGCGGGCAACAAGCCGTGAACGGCAACCGAGCGGGCGACCGCGCCGCGCATGATGGCGTACCCGTAATTCAACGCGGCGTTGCGCGTGTCGTCGTCGTTATCGCGTGTAAAACTCGCGCCGAACAGCCTTGGGAAGTAATACGCCGCCGCGACGGCCTCCACATTGCCGCTGTCGCCGGACGCGACCGTTTTCGCCATGCCATACAATTTTCCCGCGCCGACCTCGTCGCCCAAAAGCTTCAAAACCTCCGCCTGATTTTCTATCTTCTGCTGCACAAGCTGTTGCCACAATCGTTTCTTGCTCGGCTCGGACAATCCCAGCTGTGCGCGGGCGACCTCCAAGCTGCGGGAGTGTCCCGCAAAGGGCAACAACACGCAAGACGGGATATGCCGCTCGTCGCAGAAGAACACCGCCGCGCCATGCTCGGCGCATTTTGTCAAAAGCGCGGCGGTCAATACCGACTGCCGGCTTTCGATAAGTAAAATGTCTATATCCTCGACCGGCACGTAATGCACCGCCGCGCCGCGCTCTATCATCAGCCGCTCGTCCTTAAGCGATAGCTTCGCGTCACTCTCGATGATAACATTGCGATAGCTCATGCGTTGTCCTCCGCAAGTTCCTCTCTAAACGTCTTGCGGCGTCTCTCCGGCGGCGCGGGCGAGATATTGCCCAGCACGTCAACCTGATATTTCTCTATAGACAGCAAAGTTTTCACGCCAATGCCCTTGGTCTTGTAAGCCCCGTCATGGGTTATAAAGCTTATGCTGGCCGTGTTTGTATCCGCGCCTATGTAGTAAAAATACTCCGGCGTGTCCGCAAGCTTCTCGGGCGGCAGTTTGCTCTCTTTCTGCGCGAGTGACAGCTTTATTTGATTCTTGTGTGTTATTTTAATCAAATCCCTGGAATATAGCGAGAACATAAAGTTCTCCTCGTCCATCTCTTTCCACTGTTCATATGGCTTGCCCGCGACACTGGCGCGGGTTGGCAATGCATCCTCCACTCTGTCGCTCACGTAAATTGGCACAAAGTAATAGCCCTTGTCGCGGCCGTCCGCTATGTCGAACACGTCCACGCGCAACATTTTTTCGTTTTTCGCCGCGCCGCCTCTTACCTCGACGTTCACTGCGGACTTCTTGCAAGTCTTGACTGTCTTGACACGCGGGCCGGGACTGCCGTCCGCCTTGGGCTTATAAAACGGCTCGATAATTTTGCCGTGTTCCAGCAATTGTGCCTTAAGCGCGTCATATAACAGCCTGTCGTCCTGTTTATTATAATAACCCGCTATTTCGCCCTTTTCATCGTCTTTTGTAGCAATCTTCAGCTTGCTGACAGACGTCCTGACCACAAGCAAGCCATCCCTGACGCTCCTGATTGTATCTTCATGTGCCGCGCCCTTTATTCTGTGATCCGCTCGGCGCGACACGAAAATTTCATCCGCCATTTTGATAACGTCTGCGTCAAAGCCCTCCCATGGCTTTTCGATACGTTGCTTCAATTCGCAGTATTCGGAGTGCGTGGTATAACGCGTCTCCTTAAACTTCGCGAAGTTTGATATTTTTTGCTTGTTGCCCTCGGTTGTGGCGGCTATAATCGCCGCGTCCACGGCGTGATGACGGTCGCCGTCGGCGCGCTCCTTGGGAATCCCCCAAAATCTGCGCTCGTATGAGGTTATCGAACCCGCAAGCGAACGGACTTTCCCGTCCCCGGCAAGTTCCAGATTATCCCTGATATAATTCGTCAAAAACACCGACATGGTTTTGGTGTCCGTCAGATTCCGCTCGGTAAATCGGCGCACATCATCGTCCCCGATGGATTCTTTCAGCAAGTTCTGCTTTTTGCGCAACGGCAAGTTTGAACTGGCCACCCGCACGCGAAAAGCCTCCGCCGCCTCGCCCGTCAGATACTCAAGCGGCAATTTGTTGCCCTTGTGTTGGTTCTCCCGCGACAGCACCACCACCTTGTTGTTATAGCTGTCGTCAAACGAAACGGAATACGGCACTATGTGATCCACCTGCGCGTAGCCGTCCTCAAACAGCCGCTTTATATCCATCACAGTGCCGGAGTACGGGCATTCGCCGCGCTGAAGCTCGAACAGCTTCAGCTTCACTATGTCCAGCGGCTTCGGCTCAACCCCATCGCGATACTCGCGTATTTTCCCCTTTGCGAGTTCGTTCTTCACCATATTCTCTTTCTGATCCTGTTCAAGCTCGCGCCGCTCGTCATAGGTCTTGGCAAGCTCGCGCGCCAGCTCTATGTTGATATACGTCGGCGGCTCGCCCTGCTCGCGAATTATGGCGTTGATAACCCGCGCCGCCTGCGACAGCGTGCGCTTGACAATGGGCGAGGTTATAACATTTGCCGCCGCTTTTTGCAGATGGCCGTAAGAGATTGTGCGGCTCTTCTCGCCGCCGCCGTGCGCCTTGAAGTCATACCCGGCCTGTTCGGCGGCCTCGTTGTACGTACAGCCCTGCTCCAAAAACGGTATGATATTCCGCAAAGCCGTCAATGACAAATGCCCGAATTTCGTAAAGCCCGACAGGTTTTCGCACAAAACGGTGATTTCCTCCGCGGCAAGTCCCGCGTCCTCCAACCTCTTTCTGATTTTATCGTCAGTCTTAAATATCGTAAAAGCCTCGCCGATTTGGTCTAATTTATCCCGCGAAACGCTTTTTATATGGCCTTTAACAAGCTTATCAAAGGCCTTGCGCACCTCGTGCCACGCCTTTAAAAACTCGAAGCGTTCGCGTTCCTCGCATTGCTCAAAGGTCATATCTTTTCCGGCGTAGCTTATGTTAAACTTTTTCTCCGGCGGTACGCCCAGCTCCTGCCGTATATTTTTAAACGTCATTTTGGGATGACTGTGGGCATATTCATTCAATTTCAGGCGTTGGGCTTGCGTCAGCGGCTCACCGCCGATTCTTATATGATTCAACTTTTGCAACAGATTGAAATATTCAAAAGAATATGACGCTTTCGCGGCGCGTGGCACGCTTGTCTCCAAGGTGCAAAGCCCCCGCATACGCTCTATAATATTGCCGCTGTAAGGCCCGTCCTCCGGCCCGCTGTCGAAGCTCAACTGCTTCAGCAGTATCTCAAGATACTCCGTTTCAAGCCTTTCGGACGCATACTGCGACCCCAAATCCCGCTGTTTCTCAAAAATCAACCGCGCCTCGCGTTCAACGTCTGTGCGGAAAACCGTACCCTTATAATCTCCGCTTCCGTTGCGTATGGCATCATAAAACTTCCCGGTTTCGGATACATTTTCGCGGTAAAATAGCTCTCCCACCGTGCGATAGCCGCGCTCGACCATCAGCGCGGCGTTTTCGCCTGTCGCCGCCAGAATTTTACCCGTTTCCTTGTCAGTTTTATCGCTTTTTCGATTAGATTTGAACCCCCGCCGCTGTGCCAAATGTAACAAAACGCGGGCAAACTCCCCGCCGTTTAATAATCTGTCCAAAGCCGCCACCCGCAGCTCATAAATATCAGAAAGCTTGCCGGCAAAAAGCCGCTCAAGCTCATCTTTTGATACAATATTTTCGCGCACCAACAGGGCGCGGATACGTTGCTTCCGGCGTGCCTTGCGGCGCAGACGGCGGCGCGCACTTCTAGCCGCCCTGCGTTCCTCCGCAAGCGACGCGCCGCGCTCCCCCTCCGCCGCCTCGAAAATACGGCTTCCCATGCCTTTCAGCCTATACGGCTCGTTATTCGAATCTAACTCAAGCACCGCCCAACCCACAGACGCTATGCCCAAATCAAGACCTATTCCAAAAGACATACCAATTACCGCCTTTCAAGGTTAAATCTGCCTAATATTATACGGCATTTTTCGGCAAAAGGCAATAGGTATCGTCATTTTTGGCATATTGCACAAAAATTTTATCGAAAATTTGTGCGTTTTGTCTGTTTTATGGTCTAGCCGTAGCGTTCTAGCATCTCTTTTGCAAACGTTGCGGCAAGACGAGCCGGGTCAGCGTCGCCGTCCAGCGTGTTGTATTCGGGCGAGTCGTAGTCAAAGGGTTCGGCAGAAAGAGCGATCTCCAAGGCACGGGCGCGTTCCTCCGGTGTAAGCCTACGTTCGTTAGCGTAAATAGTTTGTGTAACAGCCATAGCGGCCAACCTCCTTTAAAAATGAACGAATTAGGAATATATATGAGTCTTCGTCGCCTGACGATATAAGGGGTATAACATTTGACTGTAGCGTTAATGCAAAGTTCCACAGCCCGACATTGTCCACGTTTGACAACCTAGATATGGAATACACACGTCCGTTGTTTCCCACAGCCGTCATAGTGTTCATAAACGGGTTATTCGCGAAGCTGATTATATCCGTGTGCGAGAACACTAGACCGTCCGGGTGATTATGTATCATCACGTGCGGCCTGTTTACGCGCTGTATTTTGACATTCCCCTTGCCCGCGCCTCCGACACTGCGACTTAGTTCGTTAAACTTCAAGTCGTAGGCTATCGCAATCTCCGTGCCGTCTGGCTGTTTGGACACCTCGCGCAGTAAGGCTCTGTGGCACTCGCGCAACGCGATGTTTTCGATTCCCGACATGGTTGGTATTTTAGTCAGCGGCACTTGCGCTATGCTCTCATCGGTAATCTTCATTAGCATTCCACCTTGTGAGTTTAGTATACCCGATTACTCTGGCTTTGTCAACTCCGAATTTTTCTGCGTCGCAGGGCAAAAATGTTGCGCAGCCGGATTTACTCCGACTACGCAACATTCTTGATTTGTCCTCTAACTCTCCATCTGTTTCCCCAAGAACCCGGCCACGGTCTGCGCCAGCTTCAGCTCCGTGTCCCCCAACTGGGTCGGCTCGTCCGCCGCTATGAACAGCACACAGCCCGACACGTCCCCCTCCGCCACAATCGGCGCGGCCAGCGCGATAAAATATTTATCCAGCCCGTCCGAGACGTGGATTTTCGCGCCGCCCGCGTGATAGGCGTACAGCTGGCGGCTCTCCATGAACTTCTCCAGCTCCTCGCCCACGCGGCGGTCCACCAGCTCGCGGCGCGGCGCGCCTGCGGCGGCTATCACAATGTCGCGATCCGTCACGGCCACGGGCAAGCCGCTGGTTTTGTTCAGCGTTTCGCAAATTTGCGCGGCGAAGGACGATAATTCGCCCATCGGCGAGTACTTTTTAAAGATGACCTCGCCGTCCTTGTCCGTATATATCTCCAACGGGTCGCCCTCCCGTATACGCATCGTGCGGCGGATTTCCTTGGGAATAACTACGCGTCCGAGGTCGTCAATGCGTCGGACGATACCTGTTGCCTTCAAAGTCGGAACCCCTCCTAAAGTCTGTATTCTTTGGAATTTGCTCGGATATAGTATTAGTCTAATTTCCCGTAATATGCGGCATGTGACATTGGCGAATTATGGCGCACCAACCACAAGCTCGACAGCCAAGCTTGCCGCCAGACCCGTCACGCCCTCTTTCGTAGTCTTCGCCGTGTTCTTCACCCGCACACTATACGTCCCCGCAGCAAGCTTCGTGTTGCCCCATTTGCCGCCCACAAATACCTCGTACGTATTCGGCAGCTTGCCCTTGTTCAGCGTTATCGCCGTGGCGTCGGCCAGCTGCGCCCTGGCGGGTAAATCTATCGTGTTAAAATCCGTGGCGGGCTTGCGTATTGTCGCGGACTTCCACACCGTCAGGCTTGTGGGGCTTGCGCCCAGATACTCTCCCAAAGACACCTGTACCCCGCCCTTTTGCACGGTTGTAATCACCATGCCGGGCGACAGCTTCACGTCCGAACCCGTCACGCTTACAAGCTCCGCGTCACGCGGGATATTGCCGTCCCCCGCGTAGATTACCATGCCGGGTGTCAGCTTAACGGTCTCCGTCTTGAAATTCGCCTTCAAATTGACCGGCTTGCCGTAAGCCGCGATTTTCAGCTTAACAATCTTGCTGGCGGCGCGGTTAATCCCCTCGCCGACCACGGGCTTCAGGCACAGTGAGTATTGCTCGCGCTCGTCCTCCACATATTCGCCGTCCGGGTCCAGCGTCCACCACCACGTGCCGTTATAGCTAAGCGCGTAGCTGTCGAAGTCGTCCAACGGCGAGCCGTTGCGGTTGGAAAGCGTCCACGAGCCGCCGCCCTCCGCGCCCGTCAAATCGGCCTTTTCCAAGTAGTTCACCATCGGCTTTTTCAGCTTAGGTCTGGCGGCGATTTTAGGAAACGTGCGAACATTCGCCGTTGCGCTGGGTTTTTTCAGCTTGGTATCAAATTTATCGGTCACGACCAGCGTAACGTCTTTGTTAAATAACTTGGCGAAATTTTTTATCGCGCCCTTCTTCCATTTGCGGCCGCCGTCAAGGCTGTAGGCAGCGACAGTCAAGTTCACCGCAAGTCGCTCGTCGCCGAAATACGTCAAATCGATGTAGTCCAGCGGGGTTTCCTCGGAATAGACAAGGTACTGGGTATTCGGCTCAATCTCCTCGGCGTGCAGATAGGACACAAAGCCGTCCTGCGCCCTGTCCCACGTGCGGTCCAGCTTCGCGCCCAGCTCGGCGTAGCTTTTTTTGTAGTAATCGTAGATAATCCCATTGGGCCGGTTGGGCTGGTCGTCCCAGGTCACGTCTATCAGCAACGACGCGCTCATACCCTGCTCGGCGTTCAGGACGTTCCAGCGGTGTGCGCCGCCGTTTGCCGTACCGGAAAACGAGGCCACGTCAATGTCCGCGTAGTAGCAGGTAAGCGCAAAGGCGTTGGAATAGCCCGCGCAGACCGTTTCGAAAGAGGACAACGCTGTGTAGGCGTACTGTCCCTGATACGGGGCGGCCAAATTATAGGTATTCTTCTCACAAAGATAGTCGTGCAAGGCCAGCATAAACTCGTCCTCGCCCGGCGGCAACGTCTGCGCTAAAGCACTCGCCAAAGCGCGCTCATCGTCCACACGCTCCGGCTCGGCGATAACCATCTGATAGACGACCTTGTCGCTGTTTTGATAGATGCTCGCGCCATAGCCGTACCAATGCGGCCAGTAGGTGTAGACCAAGTAATACAGCTTTTTCAAAACCTCGGAGTTCATGCCTGAGTAATGGAAGGTCAGCGTCATCACGCCCTGGCCGTCCTTCTTCTCGTAGTTCTTGTTTTCCAACGCCTTGTACAGAATATACTCGGCGGCCTGATTAACGCCGACCAGCGTCGGCTCGTCCTCGTAGTTCAGGCCGGAATCCAGCATGTGAAGCACGTCCTGCTCCCTAAGCGGCGCGGACGCGGCGCGAAGCTTCGGCGACTTAAGACGGGCCTGAACCCGCTCGTAGTCGGCGGTAAGCGTGGCAAGCCTGTCGGCGGCCTGCGCGGGCGTGTCGATAGAATGCCCGTTCCAATCCCCGGATACGCCGATAGTAGCCGGAGCGGCATCTCCGGCGGCAAAGCCCGACAGCGGGCAGGCCAACAGCAGTATAAGAATAAACGCGGTAAGTCGTTTCATAAAAAATCACCCATGTATATATCGTGTGTTTTCAAGCAAAACTTGATGTTGACAAACGAGAATATTTTTGGTATAATAATTGACGGCAGACGCTTGTGTGGCTCAATGGTAGAGCAGCTCACTTGTAATGAGCAGGTTGTCAGTTCGATTCTGACCACAAGCTCCAAGATAACCCCGCAAGCCGTAAGTAAGGCTTGCGGGGGATTTGTTATTAGCTCTCAACCGCTACAATCCCAACAATAATATCGCTAACTTCCTTTAATATATCCCTCGGGCATTGCTCGATAAAATCAACTTGTCTCGACTGGACATCAAGCGATTTTGCTTGCTCACACATAATTATCCCCGTTGTCGTTGTTCTGACGTCAAGAGGGACTTGCAAGGGGTTTTTGCGGTTAGTGTTGGTTATCGGGCATATCATCGCCCCGTTCGGGGAACGTCTGTTAAAGGTGTCGTTGCTTACAATTAAAGCGGGTCTGCGTCCTTTTTGTTCATGTCCTGCTTGCGGGTCAAGGTTAAGCCATACTATATCCCCTTGTTTTGGTCTGTACATCAGAATATTTCCTCCCCTACCGGCGGACCCGTGTCCCATTCAACAAAGCCCAAATCACCCTCAAAGCCCTGTAGCCGTTCCTCAAGCGTCTTGTGCTTGTACGTGCTGGCTTGCTTTTCAATGATGATTTTTTCACCCTCTGTTGATATGACCACAGGGAAGTTTTCGCCCATTTTCACCAGCTCCAGCAGAGCTTTGGGCAGTCGTATGGCCTGACTGTTTCCCCATTTTTGTATGGTTGCGTTCATTTTCAATCACCTCTTTATTAGTATATACGATGTAGACACATTTGTCAAGAGGGAATTTCCCCTCCCCAAAATCCCCCTTGACAAGCCCTGTCGAATCGTGTATAATTGATTAACATAAAATCTTACGATAGGTGGAGTCATACATGAAAATTCGGTTGCTGGCTATTATTATCGCTTGTATATTGCTCACTTCCTGCTCGGCGTTGAGCGAGGTCTTCTCGTCGCCCACCCCAACGCC
>BNZR01000047.1 GCA_026001245.1 Clostridia bacterium | reverse complement strand
GCCAACAATTATAGTAAGCGCAAGAATCAACGCCAGTAGTTTTTTGAACCTCATGCTGTACGCGACAATCGCGCCCGTAAACCCCGGCTCACCCACCCCGGCAACCTCCCCCACCGGCGGCAAGACGGAAACCGACAAAAGCAAGCTGCCGCTTATACTGGGAATCATAGGCGGCGTGCTGGTAGTGGCGATAGTCGTAACGGTTCTTGTGGTGAAAAAGAAGAAATAAGCAAGAGTGTAAAGGGGAGTAGGTAGCTACTCCCTTTTTTACGCTTGACAATCGGCTTAAACTGTGGTATTGTAGAATCAGCGTTATTATACCGTGGAGGAGGCTATACATCATGAGGTTCAAAAAACTACTGGCGTTGATTCTTGCGCTTACTATAATTGTTGGCGCGTGTCCGCTGTTCGCGTCCGCCGCTAATACCCCTGTAAACGACCGGGTCGAGCTGGGATGGTACGCGGCGCAAGCCATAGACGGGGGCAAAACCTCGCTGGGCATATCCACGCCAAGCTCCCCTTCAAACATCCCCAGTAGTTGGATTGAATCTGTGGGCGGGCTGACATGGCGCAACATATCCGGCTACAGCTATTCCAGCTGGCAAGGCGAATGGACGCTTACCCCGAGATTCTCCGAAACCACCACCATGGCCGCCGCGTGCGTCACCAAGGCCAACAGCGTGGTGGCCAGCGTGATAAAATCGGGTATGACGCGCCGCGAGAAATACAAGGCTCTGCACGATTGGGTTGTCAACAACACCGTGTATGACCTTAACGCGCCCAATGCCGGGCAGTCGGCGTACAACTCGCTTGTCGGCGGGCGGGCGGTTTGCAACGGCTACGCCAAGGCATTTATGTTGCTGTGCCGCACGGCGGGCTTGCCCTGCGTGTTCGTAACAGGTACGGCTTGGAACAGCGGCGGCGGTGGCGGCCACGCTTGGAATATGGTTATCGACAACGGCCAGTGGCTGTTTGTGGACACAACGTGGGACGACCCGCTTACCTCAAACGGCCAGCAGGTTCTGCGCGACGACTACTTTATGCTTACCGCAAGCCAAATAGCCAAGGATCACAGCGCGTCCCTCACCACCGCCGAACTTGACAAGCTGTCCACCTTGGGCTTCCCCGACCGCGACGACATGGCGGACGTTCTGTATGCCTACGGGCTGTTCAAAGGCACGGGCAGCGGCTACGAGCTGCTTAAAACCGCGCCGCGTGTCGATGGCGGCACAATGTTCTCCCGTATACTGGGCTATGACGAGGCCGCCTTACCCGCAAGCACCCCAAAAGCCCCGTTTACTGACATCCCCGCTTGGGCGGCCAAAACCTACGGCAACCTATACGCCCTCAACCTTGTTCAGGGCGTGGGCGGCAACAAATACGATGCCGGCAGAGCCATCCCCTTGGGCGACTACTGCACGTTCGTCCTGCGCGGACTGGGCTACTCGTCCGGCACGGACTTTAACTGGCAACAATCCACAGATAAGGCCGTTTCGCTGGGGATTCTGACCTCCGCCGAGGCCGCCGCGATAAAACTGCGCGGGTTCAAGCGCGGCGACATGGTTCTGCTGTCTTACAACGCCCTGAATACCAAACTGAAAGGCTCGAACAGCACGCTGTACCAGACTTTGGACAAAAAAGGGGTTATCAAGCCTTGAAACGCCGTGCCGCGCTGATTATCGCGATAGCCTTGCTGTGCGCGTCCTGTTCCGGCATGCTGGAGCAGGAGTATCAGGTGATCGCACCCCATATCGACACGCCGCCCAACGCGTCCGCGCAACCGGGCGGCGCGTTTCGCGCCTCTAATTACGCGGAGCTTAAAACCGCGATTCTGCGGGTGGTGCGCGGGGGCGATGCGACAATACGTCTGCGCGGCTATAACGGCGACCCGGAGTCCGACGTGCAACGCGCCTGCCGCTCGGTGCTAAACGAGGAGCCTATCGGCGCGTACGCGCTGGACTTTTTGAACTACGGCATAGTCCCCATGATGATGGACTACGAGGTAACGGTGTCGCTGTCGCGCCGCCGCAGTATACAGCAAATCTCGGAGATTAAAACCGTCAGCGGCCCGTCAGAATTCCGCGAGCGGCTGGACGCATTGCTGTCCGGCATCGAGACGGAGTTTACCGTTGAAACCAACTACTATCAGGAAACCAGCTACGAAATCTCGGACATGCTGCGCACGCTGTACGACAGCAAGCCCCTGCGGGCTCAGGGTTTCCCGGAGATGAGCGTGTCGCTGTACCCCGATTCGGGTCTGCGCCGTATAATCGAGCTTAAGCTTAGCTATCCCCTGATCGAGACTGAGCGGCTCCGCCGCGAACAGCTGTGCCAGCAGGAGGCGGAGCGTCTGTCCAAGCCCGGCGCGTCCCCGTCTTCGCTGTACGACGCGCTGTTCGAGCTGTGCGAGTTTGACGATGAGCAGTATGCGGTGCTTCAAAGCGGCGACCCCGACGTGCGCGCCACGATTTATGACGCGCTGGTTACCCGCCGCGCTCTGCCGGAGAGCTTCGCGCTGGCCTACAAGGCTTTGTGCGACGCGGCGGGCGTTCCCTGCAAGGTGGTACACGGGCGGCGCGGCCCGGACGAGCATGTGTGGAACATGATCGAGGTGGACGGCGATTGGTACCATGTGGACGTGGGCGCGGACAGAAAGGGCGGCACGCTGACCCACGATTGGTTTTTGCTAAGCGACGAGCGCATGCCGGACGACTACCGCTGGGACACGGCAAAGTACCCCGCCGCCGTGGGAGACTTGACTTATGAGGATTTTGCATAACCCCCACAGGACGAAAGTCCCATGGGGGTTATAAGTTCGCGGTTGTTATTTAATCTCGACTTTCGCGCCGACTTCTTCTAGCTTCTTCTTAAACTCGGCGGCTTCGTCCTTGGACACGCCCTCTTTCACTGCCTTGGGCGCGCCGTCTACTACGGCTTTCGCTTCGGTTAGGCCAAGGCCGGTAATCTCGCGGACGATTTTGATGACCTTGATTTTCTCTCCGCCGACCTCTGTCAGCACAACGTCGAACTCGGTTTTCTCTTCGGCGGCGGCGGGAGCGGCGGCGGCGGGACCTGCTACGGCTACGGCCACAGGTGCGGCGGCGGATACGCCGAATTCTTCCTCAAGAGCCTTGACAAGGTCGGACAGCTCAAGCACGGTCAGACCCTTCACGTCGTCAATCAATTTGGTTACTTTGTCACTTGCCATTTTATTCTTCCTCCATTAATTTTGATTTTTTGTGTAGCTGTTAGGACGCTTTTTGCTCGGCGATGGCGTTTAACGCCACGACCAGGCCGCGGATATTGCCATTTAGCACGTTGACCAGTCCCGAAATCGGGGCGTTCAGGCCTCCCAGCACTCTCGCGACCAATTGTTCGCGCGGCGGCAACGCGGCCAACGACTCTGTTTCGCCCGCGTTGATAACGCGGCCCTCGACAAAGCCCGCCTTGACCTTGAACGGAACCTTGGACTTTTTGGCGTGTTCGACCAGAATTTTGGCGGCCGCCACAGGGTCGTTCCGGCTGATAGCCAACGCCGTTGTGCCTTTAAGATGAGCCTTCAGCGATTCGTAGCCCGCCTTCTCGCAGGCCAAGCTGAGCAATGTGTTTTTGACGACGGAGTACTCGACGCCCGCCGCCCGCAGCTCGCGGCGCAACTTGGTATCGTCGGCGACGTTTATCCCGCGATAGTCAACCAACACGCCCGCGCTGGCTGTTTCCAGCTTCCCGGCAAGCTCGGCCACAAACGCTTTCTTTTGGTTCAGTACGGCTTCACTCGGCATGTCTTTTCTTCACCTCCTAAAATAAGAAAAAATCCCCGCGTTCACGGAGATTCACACAGCAAAAACAATGCCGCGCCTCTCGGTAGGGCTTACAAACCGCCTACTGTCTTCGGAACGCTATGGTGATTATATCACAGGTTTGGAGGTTTGTCAAGGGGGATTTTGAACAAACCCTAAAAATAGTTAAAGCACCTCGGAATGAGAGCCTGTGTACATCAAGTACAGGCGCAATTCACCCTTGTCAATTTTGTACACCAGCAACCAATCGCCCTGAATGTGGCACTCGCGTAACCCCGCCATATTCCCGACAAGCGCGTGGTCACGGTAATGCGGCGGCAATTTCTCGCCATTTTCAAGCAAGTGCAAAACGTCAATTAAAAGTGTCATATTCTTTCCTTGACGCTCCATCTTTTCGTAACTCTTGCGGAAAGATTTTGTTTTAATTGACGTGTATTTCGGCATCGTCCTCTGCCTCCATTTCAGCGCGCATATCGGCCATCATATCATCCACACATGCGTACTCTTTGCAATCACCGCGCTCTATCTCCGCCATGGCTTCAAGGATTTCTTTCTCATAGGGATGCACATCAGTTTTTACCCTAAACGGTATCCCGCGCTCTTTAATCATCTGCCGAATGAACAGATTCACCGCGCCCGAAAAGGTAAGCCCCATATCGGCAAGCATAGCATCGGCTACAGATTTCACGGATTTGTCAATGCGAATGTTTACGTTAGTTGACGTTGTAGTCATGTTAAATCACCTCGCCTATAATTATACGGCGTTTTATATGATTTGTCAACACAAAAGCGTGAAACCCCGCAAATATTTTTACAGGCGGACGAAAATCAAATTCCGTTGTTTTTTATGCGGACTTATGATATAATAAAATTTAGAAAGGGGCGGTCGGAGAAATGAACAACAAAAAGCTTCAGGTCTACCTCGATAACTGCTGTTACAATCGGCCATTTGACGACCAAGAGCAACGAAGTGTGCAACTTGAAACACAAGCAAAATTGTGGATTCAAGATTTGATAAAGGACAACAGTGTGGATTTGGTCGTTTCGTTCTTCTCGCTGTTCGAGAATGACGCTAATAAGGATTCCGACAAAGCTGTACACATAGCGAAGTTTCTTGAAAACGCCTCCATCTATATAGACGAAACGCACCTTGCGGAGGTTCGCGCATTGCGCGATGAAATTATGGCGACAGGTGTGAAACACAAGGATGCAATCCACATCGCCACGGCGATTATTGCCAACTCCGATTATTTTATCACAACCGACAAGCGCGTTTTGAAGTATCAATCCGCGCGAATAAAAACCATAAATCCGATAGAGTTTATACGAATTTGGGAGGGGCAAAGCGATGATGAATAGAAGTCTGATAATGTCCGAGGGTATGAAAGCCTTGCGGAATCAACTCGGAACTGTCGGCGCGGAGATGTTCGTGTTCACAATAAAATCCGAAGCCCCCTTTGACTACACCGAATGGCGGCGCGACAATCTATTTGAAGACATGACCGCCGACGAGTTGCTGGGCGCGTCCGCCGACTACGCCAAAGCGCACCGCCCCGAGTTTAAGAAATTAGTCATAGTCGAATAAAAACCGCTTGACAACCGCTATTTTATCTGTTACAATATAGATTACCTGTGCGGGCGGACATGCCCGCTTATGACAGGGAGGCTGAAAGGGAGGTGCCGACAACATGCGCGACAAGATCACGCTGGCTTGCACCGAATGCAAGCAACGCAATTACAACACCATGAAAAACAAGAAAAACAACCCGGAACGGATAGAAGCGAGCAAGTATTGCCGTTTCTGCCGCAAGCACACGCCGCACCGCGAGACCAAATAGAAGGGGAGAAGAAAATATGGCAACCGAAAACAAAGCCCCGGAGAAAAAGCCCAATATCTTCGCCCGGCTGGGCGGCCGCATAGCCCGTTGGTTCCGCGAAATGAGAAGCGAGCTGAAAAAAGTCGTGTGGCCTACACGCGCACAGGTCGTTAACAACTCGTGGGTCGTGCTTGTGTGCATTCTCGTCGTCGGTTTGGTGATAGCTCTGTTCGACTATGTTATAAACTTAGGCGTGCAACTGCTAATCAGCACGGTGGGTTAGGGAAATGGCTGAAGCGTCTAGATGGTATGTGGTTCACACATACTCGGGTTACGAAAACAAAGTCTTGGGTACTATCCAAAAAACCATCGAAAACCGCAACCTGGGCGAGCTGATACAACAACTGCTTGTCCCCACCGAAGAGATGACCGAAATCGCGGCCGACGGTAAACACAAAACCAAAATCGCGAAGGTTTTCCCCGGCTACGTTCTCATCAAAATGGTGATGACTGACGAGAGCTGGCACGTCGTGCGCAACACTCGCGGCGTCACGGGCTTCGTGGGTCCCGGCTCCAAACCGATACCGCTGACGGACGAAGAAGTCGCGGCGTTGGGCGTGGAGAAGCGCGAGGTGGTCGTATCCTACAAAGAGGGCGACACGGTGAAAATCACCGATGGGCCGCTTGAGAACTTTGTCGGGCAGGTCGAGGAAATCGACTTGGACAAGAATATGGTGCGCGTTGTCGTATCCATGTTCGGGCGCGAAACCCCGGTCGAGCTTGAGCTTGACCAAGTGATGACAATTGACAGTTGACAATGTACAATTGACAATTATCACTTTATCAGTGGGAGGATACTTTTTAAAGTGTCTGCCTTACCACATTTTTTAGGAGGAAGATTTTTTATGGCGCAGAAGATTACCGGCTATATTAAACTACAGATACCTGCCGGAAAGGCTACCCCCGCGCCGCCTGTCGGCCCCGCTTTGGGTCAGCACGGCGTTAACATCATGGGCTTTACCAAGGAATTCAACGAACGCACCAAGAACGATATCGGCATGATTATCCCCGTAGTCATCACGGTTTATGCCGACCGCTCTTTTTCGTTCATCACCAAGACCCCGCCCGCCCCGGTTTTGATTAAAAAAGCGGTCAAAATCGAGAGCGGCTCGGCCACCCCGAACAAGCTGAAAGTCGCGACTATCTCCAAAGAAGACGTGCGCAAGATCGCCGAGACCAAGCTACCCGATCTTAACGCCGCCAACATCGAGTCCGCGATGAGCATGATAGCCGGTACCGCCCGCAGCATGGGCGTTACCGTGGCTGAATAAGGGGGGCGCGAAGTATGTTTCATGGTAAAAAATACGCCGACAACCTAAAGCAGGTTGACCGCGCAAAGCTTTACGACACGGGCGAGGGCTTGAATCTGCTGGGCGCGCTGGCCAAAGCGAAGTTTGACGAAACCGTCGAGCTTCACATCAAGCTGGGCGTTGACAGTCGTCACGCCGACCAGCAGGTGCGCGGCTCGATAGTCCTGCCGCACGGCACGGGCAAGGTGCGCCGCGTGCTGGTATTCGCCAAGGGCGAGAAGGCCAAAGAGGCCGAGGCGGCGGGCGCGGAGTTCGTCGGCGCGGAGGAAATGGTCGCCAAAATCCAAAACGAAAACTTTTTCGACTACGACGTGGTAGTGGCCACGCCCGACATGATGGGCGTTATCGGCCGACTTGGTAAAGTGCTGGGTCCGAAAGGCCTTATGCCGAACCCCAAGGCGGGTACGGTAACCCAAGACGTGGCACGCGCAATCGCCGAGATAAAGGCCGGTAAGGTGGAGTATCGTCTGGACAAGACGAACATCGTCCACTGCCCGATTGGCAAGCTTAGCTTCGGCGTGGAAAAGCTGACAGAAAACCTAGAGGCTCTGCTGGGCGCGGTAATCAAAGCCAAGCCCTCCGCCGCGAAAGGCCAGTATATCCGCTCCTGCGTGGTGGCCTCAACAATGTCGCCTGGTATCAGACTGAACACCGCTCGGTATTTGTAATAGCAACAAAAATCCCGCTCGTAACGAGCGGGATTTTTTTGTCAAGTCGCAATAACGCGAAAAAAAATAAAAAATAATTTCAAAAATCGTGTAGGGATTTGCCCTAGATAAACGGAGTATATAGTAGCACACCAAAAATCAACTAATTTCGGATTTAATTAAACGGGGGAGGTGACGGCTTGAAATTATTATTGCTTGGGATTTTCCTTGCCTTGCTAGCCATCTTCATATCCGAAGTTTTTGGATGGCTAACCGTATCGGTAACCAGTATGTTGTGTGGAGCGGCGTGCGCATTTTTTGGAATGTGCAAGCCGGAAGGGAGGTAGCATTATGCCGTTTGAATCAATTACGCTGGTAGGCGCGGGGATTATTTTGGGCGAAGGGATAACCATAACCAGCCTAAGCGGGTTTGCGAAAAGGGCGAAAATCAAGCGCAATATATTTATTATCGCTTCGGCGATTGTAATAATCGCGCTTACTTGGTGGGTGACGGTCTCAAAGCTGATCTTTATTCCTCAATTATCACTTGCGGCGTCGATTTTGGCGTACGGTGCGCTTGACGCGGCGTTGTTCAAGGATTTCTACAAAGCTGTCTACAGCAGAAAAAGGAGGGGTTCAAAATGAAAAATCTAACAGTAGCAATAATCGCGGCAGTTTTAGTACACGTCATAGGGTTTTGGAGTGCCGCATGGGTCGGAGTAACTTTTGGGGGAACAAACGAACTTGGCCCCGCACTGGTGCTGATTGCAATGGCGATACTTGATGGAGTTGCCGTTATGACGTTCCTCAAATTACGTGAAGCGCAAGAGCGCAAACAAGAACGCGAAAAGAAAAGCGGAAAGGAATGAATAGGATGAATAGGCTCGTGAAGATTTTCTTGTATATCATCGTGGGGCTTGGTTTGGCATGGCTTAGTGCCGCGGCAAATATGGAATTGTGGCTTCCTACAATATACTGTATATGTATATCATCGTATGAAATTGTACGAAAGCTTACAAGGATTATTCGAATTCTTGAAGATGGAAATGACAATAAACACATAGGAGGTCAAATATCATGAGAATTTCATCTAAAGCATTCTTTGCGGCCATAATCGCGTTCATCGCGCTGACACCGGTCTACTATGTTGCGTGGCGTTTTATGCTGAATTTTTTGCCGCTGATATTAGTCGTGGGGCTTTTGGTAATCGCGCTTGTGGTTGGAGGGATCGCTTCGATTGTTGAGCACAAGCGCGGCGTGACCTTGCGCGACAAATTGCGGGAGTTTAGACCGTCCTCCGCGTTGTTTTTGGCGAGCTTTTTGCTGTTTGATTCTTTGTTGGGTTCGGCGATAATGCTCACCTTGATCGGGTCGCTTTTCCAGCTTTCGTTTTTAACGCTGTTGATTGGGATTGTCCTTGGGATACTGTCGCTGGGCGCGATTGCGGCTTTAATCCTCGCGGTAAGAGCCGCCTGCAAGGAGCGGAAAGCAGGCGCAGAGGGGCGCAAATTCTTCCACAGGCTGAAAATTCTGGCGGTTGGGCTGGTTTTGGCGCAGTTGCCGTCGTTCCTGTTTGGGGTTGCGTTGCTGTTGGCCAATATCGGCTGGGGCATGGACGGGCCGAATTTATCGTGGCTGTCGTTCATGTTTGAAGCCCCCTACGCGATAGCGTCCTTTGCGGTAATCGCAGGCGGGTTAATATTCCGCTTTTGGAGAACACCCGCAAAAGGAGAGATAACCGATGGTATCGCTTGACAAACTGAAAAGCCTGGTCTACGCGCTGGTGACGGTAACAATTATCGTCTCCGCAGTCTGCGTCTATGGACTGACCCACTTGGACACCTCCGGACTGCCCGTGCTTCTGACGCTTATCGGCTTGCCGATAACGCTACTGTGCCTGACAACTGCGGCCAAGATAAACAAGGACTGCCTGTTGACCGAGGTCGGGGATTTGCCGGGACGGGTCGCCGCGCTGGAGCAGAAGCTGGAGGATCTGTCGAAACGCTGAAAAAAATCCCATTAACAAGCCCAACCCCTCTCGCATAGGCTGTTGCGGGAGGGGTTTTTATGTTGTTTTCAGTGTTGGGCGACGACGAGCGTCAGCGGCAACTGGCGCGGCTGTTGCGTTTGGACGGCCACACGGTGTTTACCGAGGTCAGCGAGGCGGCAGAGGTGGTTGTGTGGGGCGTCCCCACGCCGGCCAACGCCGGGGAGTTTTTGCGGCGCGGACAGGTGGCCGTGGGCGGGCGCGTACCCGCCGGGACGGAGGTTATCGACTATACCCGCCGTGAGGATTTCGCCACGGCCAACGCCGTGCCGTCTGTCGAGGGCGCGTTGCAGATAGCCATGCAGAACACGCGGCGCACCTTGCACGGCGCGGCGGTGCTGGTGGTCGGCTTCGGGCGGATAGGCAAGCTGTTGGCGCGGGGCTTGAAAGCCTTGGGTGCTGTGGTAACGGTGTCGGCGCGGAGCGCCCAGGACTTTAAATGGTGCGAGGTTTTGGGGTATAATCGGCTGGACACCCGCCGTTTGGAGGGGCAACTTGGCGGGTTTGAGATTATCTTCAACACCGTGCCGAGCATGGTGCTGGACGACGAGCGTCTGGCGGAGCTGCGCCCCGGCGTGCTGGTAATCGACCTAGCATCCGCGCCGGGGGGCGTGGACAGCCGCGCCGCGAAGAATCGCGGGATAAGATGCCTGTGGGAGCTGGGGTTACCGGCCAGAGTAGCCCCCGACAGCGCGGCGGAGATCTTGCGGGATACCGTGTACGCGATAGTAGCGGAGCAGAAATTAACTTGACAATATCGGGCGTTGGTGGTAGAATGAGAGTACAAAGGACTGATAATCGTGGACAGACGACCGCCGACCCAAGAGGAAGTGTTTTCAAAACCCATATCCCCGCTTGACGACTTCGTATTCTCAAAACAATTTGAGAGCATGGAGTC
>BNZR01000046.1 GCA_026001245.1 Clostridia bacterium | reverse complement strand
ACCTTTCTTGGCGGACAAGACGTGCCGCCCCTTGACACCGACAGCTCGCATCTTACCATAGCCCCGCGCTCTATCATAAGCTCCGGCGCGAACGGCGATGTAACGCTGTTCTACGCCAACGACGGCAAGGGACACCAGACAAGCACCGTTAAAACGGGCGAGACGGCCGTCATCAAGATGGCGCTTGCCGTTACCTCGTCTGATACCTTTGCCGGCGGCTCGTGGAAAATCGTGCTGGACTTTACCCCAACCTCCGGGGCGTCCTCGGATTTGCTTCTGCGCGGCTACACCCAGCTGGACGCTATCAAGCAGGTTATCGTGTTCTATGAAGACGGCACAAGCGCGAACCTGAAAACCGCCGATGCCGCGCAGAAAACGAAAACCGTGGAACGCGCCGAAATCTTCCTTAACATGGACAAGCTTAAGGTGGTAGGCAAAATCATAGAAATCGGCCTGAACGCACAGTATATCAACGGCACAACGCCGAACGGCCACAATGTTGCCATCGAGGCGGACCTGCTGCAAACCGACACACGTTACGCCATAACGACCGGCACGGCCGGCTGGACATCCGGCGCGGCAAGCGGCGACGGCAAAATCGTCTACAACTTGATCGCCCAAGCCGAAACCAGCTGGACGCTGACGCAAGGCACCAACCTAAACGTGCATATCCCCGACATCTACGGCACGGATAAGGTCGAATTCATCAGCGACTACGACGTGAACGCCGAGTTTAGCTTCACGGCGACTAACAAGAACATCTCGGGCGCCACGTCGTACCAGCCCGGCACGCTGTTCACCGATCAACTTACGGTTACGGGGACAATCTATCTGCCGGGCTATGCTATCCTGCCCAACGGCAAGACGGTTTTAGACGCGGACGCGATGGACGGCCTTACCGCAAGCGATTTGTTCGACTTTCCGCAGGGCGCGCCCACGGCAAGCTTGGCCGACACGGCAAAGCAGGTCTATTTCGCCAGCCCGTCCGATAAGTTCTACGCAAGCTTTCCAAGAGCCTACGCAACCATAAACACGCAATACAAAGCCCTGACCCTTACATGGACAATCGACAGAACAACCGCCCAAGACCTGCAAACATGCACCTTTAAAGCCATTCCCAAAGACGGCGCGTTTAGCTTTGCCGCAAACACCACGGCGCGGCTGTTTGATGGCTCCACCACCTACGGGATTATCTTCCTAAGCGAGATAGGCGCGGACGTGCGGGGCGTGGGGGCGGCCGCCTCCCCCATAACCAGCAACGGCTACGTCTACCACCGCTACTATACCACGCAATCCGCCGTCGGCAAGCCGGCTATTGGGTCTATGCGCTTTACAAAGCAAGCATTGCAGACCAATCTTGACGAATATCTTAAAACCAACGTACAGGACAAGCCCGGCTTTGCCATGACAGGCTTTATAAGCCCCCGCGAACCCCTTAGCGAGATGTATATAATCGACGCGTTTACAACCCCGGCCTCCGGCCTTAGTCTGCACGCCGATTATACCCAAAATATCTACGACTATCTAAACCCAACCATGGTCACCACGGGAACCTACAAGGTGGACGAACTTACGTACGCCGAGACGGCGCGTTTTAACCGTATGTGGGTGCAAATAAGCTACACCACCAGCGCCGACCCCTATGCCGCCGCCGCCGTGTGGCACAATGTTCAGTTTGCCGATTCCGTTAACAACTGGGCGGATAAATCCAAATACCCGATATTCGCGGGCGGAGAGCTGGGCTTTGTCCAGTTCGGCGTCAACGCGGCAAGCACCGCAAAAGTAGCCTATGTCCCCAAGTCCCAGGTAGACCCCAAGGACATCACGGGCATTAAGTGGACCTACGGCACGGAACACGCGGGCGATATCGCCGCGAAACAGATAATCCCGCCGGGCTTCGCCCCCGAGCAGGCCGCCCAAATCCTGTTCCAAAACCCCTATAACGGCGCGTCAAGCTTTGACAACACGCTGGGGGCACCGCCCGAAGGCACATTGCAAAACGAAGCCGGGCTGTACTACAGAAGCGCTAACGATACGCAATACAAAGTCGGCAACGCCGCGCAGGCAAGCTACGAGGCGCACGACTCGATAACCCTAACCGGCACAAAGACCGTAACCAACGCCACCGCCGAAGCCGACCCCGCCCGCCTGGACAAGACGATTCTTATGGCCGAGGACTACCTAACCTACACGGTAACGGCCAAAAACGACTCGCTGCGCGACATAGACTTTGCCAATATCGCCTTTCTTGACGTGCCGGATACGAACTTTACGGGTATCCCGTCAAGCGGCCAGTACGACTATGTGGTAAAAAACAGCCTAAACGCCACAACCGAAACGGGGCAGGTTACGGGCCAGTATATTAACTATTTTCTTCCCGCGTTTGACGGCTGGGCTAAATCCGGGAAAACCCGTGGTATCTTCTTCAATCTAAGCCAAGAGCTTGCCGGGATAACTTTCCCGGACGGCGGCACGATCTCGATAACCTATACCCTGCAAGCCCCGTCTGTTTTGCCGTCGGACGGCGTTCTTCACAATAAATATTATTGGTGGACATTCGGCGGCGGCGACTGGAGTTGGCATAGCCAGGGCAGTAACGACGCGGGCTTGATGCTCACGCCCGACAAGTCCATAATCCCCATCGTCGGACTAAAGCAGGAGGTTATAGACGACCAAGGCGAGATAGCAAGACCGGTTGCCTCCCGTGGAGGCAAGGTAAAGTTCCGCGTATCCGCCGCCCACTACAGCGGAGAATTTGACCCCGCGCTGGCGGATTCATGGATTACAATAGGGATCGAAGCGGGAGACAGCTTCTTCGATTTTAACTATTCAACCGCCGGGAATATGACCGACATAGACCTTGCGGACGACTTAAAGGTATATCTGCGCCGGGGCGATACCCGCACGGAGCTTAACAGGCTGAACACACCGGGGGAGGTGCAAGTATATGAGGATATCGATGGCTTGATAAACGGACAGAACGGGTATCTTCTGATGGGTCAGCGAGACGAGGCTGACAACAAACAAATTATGGATGAAGCCTATCACAGACTCGCAATACTGGTTGACCGTGAGCTGAACTTTCAACCGGGAGATATAATCGAGGTTGAGTACGAGGCAATGATTGCTCCTACCGAGATTAATGGTATGGGGGTCCCCATTCATAACGCTGAGATGGGGCAAATCACCGCGTCCCTTGCCTTTGAGTCGAACAAGCCTACGGGTAGTGGAATTGCGATAGCATATAAGGAGGAAAAATACTGGCTGAATGGTGAGCCGGTAGCGGCGGGAGAGACCGCAGGCGAGATGAGGTGCTACTACTTGCCGGACGAAAGCCGTGTCAAACAGTACTCCAGCGCACTTATTTTGACGACACGGACTTATGTCGCGGCGGATGATGTTATCCCCACATTACGCCTTGAGAAATCGGTACACGATATAAAAGTAGTCAAGTGGTTGGGCGTCGAACGCTACCAATACCTATACCGATTGGCTATTACCAACTGTACGCCAAACTCAGCATTAAACTTCTATTACGATTACGGCGCTATTCGGGATTTGTTGCCGCCCGGGCAGACACTGAATAACACATCATCAACACAACCCTATTGGGGCGATGCTGACGGTAATAAGGTAAACGGCACTCCCAATCTTAGCGGTTGGGGGTTGGGGAAAGACGGCCGAGCGCTTCTGAATGCTACATTCACCCCAAATCTTTTATATCGCAACTCGACGATATATCTGTATTACTTTGCGGTTGACACCACCACCACCCCCGGTACCCTGGAACAGGAGGAAATGTACCTGCTTAACGATGTGGCGCATATGTTCATGCGTAACGAACTCGATATAGATTACTTTACCACAAACGGCACGTCTACCACCGACGGCGGTGTTTTAAGCAACGCGGCGGCGGACGGCGGCTTGTTCTTAAGTGCTAGCGAAAATGCTAGCGCATCTCAAAACTTGCGCTGGAGGACGTTTAATTACATCCACGCGCAAGCCCCCGTGCGCTATTCCGCGGAAAAAGTCCCGGTAGACATCGAAAGCTATCTGTTCCCGGACGGGCAGGTTGACATTAACGGCATTGAAATTCCGGCGCAAATTCCGGGGATGCAGACGTTCAGCCCCGGAGACGAAGCGGACCTGGTGCTGACAATACGCAACACAGGCGGGCTGGCAAATGTCAACCTGACGGGAACTTTGCTTACAGACTACCAAGTGGTAAACATTCTGCCCAAGGGCATGACGTTTGACACAATGGTCGAGCTGTGTGTCGCGAAGAGCTACTATAACGGCAGCTCGGCAACGATCGAACAAGGCGAGTTAACCTGGGACGGCGGCAGGGTTACCTTGGAGGACTATGAAGAACCCGGCGACCGGCGCAAGGTGACTATAACGTTCAACAAATCCCTGAACAACGCAGCGGGCGGCTCCGAAGCCGGTTTAGCCCCCGGCCAAGGCCTTACGCTGGTGTTCCATACCATAGTAGTAGAGAACGGGACAGGCACGCAGGTCAACCAAGCCTACGTTGTCGCCAACGAAACGCAGGACATCTATCCGGGCGGGGTGCTAAGCGGCCAGCTGATCCCCAAAACCGGCGCGCAAAACGGCGACCCCGGCGGCAGCTGGGCGCAATACGGCCTGCAACAAGCGGGCGTGAAAACCGTCTTGCCGTTCAAAGTATCAAGCACCTTCGGGCTGGATTCCTACGAGCAAATCAAAGACAAAAACGACAGCAACCTGCTTGCAACAGGCGAATTCGGGGTTAACGAATACACCGAAGTGCGCAAAGGCGGGCTGTACCGCTACGTGCTAAACGTCAACACAGAAGCCACGCAGTATTTCTTCGAGGATTTGGTGGTTATAGATCAGGTGCCGTTCGTGGGCGACACGGGCGTTATCGACGGGCGCGACCGCAACTCGCGTTGGTCGCCGGAATTCCCGGCCAGCGCCAGCGACCTGAATCTTAACGTAATGCTGGGCGGCGCGGATCTAACGGCGCAAAGCAAGGTGCAATACAGCCCGAAAGCGGCGGACGCGCTGTCCGACGCGGACTGGGCGAACACAACGGACGACAGCTGGTACGACTACGACGACCCGATTTGGGAAACGGTAGAACGCAGGCTGATCCGCGTGGCGGTCCTGCCCATGGCGGGCGACGGCAGTCTGACCCCGTCGGCGACAGCCCTGACAGACGCGGGCGCGCTTAGAATCAGCTTCAACATGCGCGTGCCGCAGGACGCGGCGGACGGCCAAATCGCGTGGAACAGCTTCGGCTACGAAGTCCTGCCAATAAACGTGATGGACGGCACCAGCCCCGGGCGTTTACGCGCCGAGCCGATCAAGCTTGGAATCATGCCGACTTCGGCCAAAGTAGAGTTTGAAAAGCAATTCGCGGACACGCTGCAAGCCAACAAGTTTGACGACGTAAAGTTCGTAATTCAAGAAATCGACCGCTCGCAAACCGTTGGGACATCGGTCTTCTTGAAGCCTGCGGGGCGTATCTACACGGTGGGCGGCCAAAACGTGCCCAGCGCGGACTTCTATCTTGATGCGAACGGCAAGATAACAGGCGCGCTGGCCGCCGAGGACTACATAATCACCGAGGCGACGCTGGACGGCTACAAATTAGTCGGCTTCAACCTGCCGCAGGTAACGCAAGTAAACGGCGCAAACGTAGACGACACGTATCTTTTGGGGCTGTACAACGCAAGCTTTAAAACGCCGATAGCCGTGACGGCAATCAACGAAACCGACCTTACGGTGTTCAGCTTCAATAAAATCGACCGCAACGGCGACGCGTTGGCGGGAGCGGAGTTTACAATCTACAGCGCGGAGACTTGTCTGCCCGTCGAAGCTGTCACAACCGTGACAAGCGGAATCGGCGGCAAGGTGAAAATAACAGGCCTAGTCCCCGGGCAGACCTACTATCTGCAAGAGACAAATGCCCCGCAGGGCTACAAGCCCAACAGCACACTGTACCGATTCAAAACAGGCGGCCGGCTTGAGGAGCAGACCCCGCTCGGCTGGAGCGAGGTGACGGGCAACGCGATCAAAAACGACCTGCTACAAGGCACCTATAAGTTCAAAAAGACGGGCAATCTGCCCGAACACGTCAACGGACTGCCCGGCGCGAAATTCGAGCTGTGGGAGACGATCTCCCCCGACAACACCGTTAAGATAATGGACGCGACAAGCGACGCAAACGGCATAGTAACCTTTCCGCAGCTGTGGGCGGGCGAGTTTATAATCTATGAAGTCCACGCCCCCGCGCCCTACAGCGTTGACCCGCAGGAGTACAAATTAACGGTAACCGAAGCTTCCGGCGTGTTCGGCTTCACGCTGGAAACCGACCCGGCGGGCACGATTGTAACAAGCATCCCCAACCAAAGCGCGGTGTTTAACGTATCGTTCCGCAAGCTTAGCGACAACAGCGGAATGGGAACGCCCTCGCCGCTGGCGGGCGCGAAGTTCAAGCTGGAGCGCCAAAACGCGTCGCCCGCGCTGGTCTACGACAACGGCGGGTTATATTACGAGTCTGGCGTGCTGGGGATCGTGACGATAACAAATATCCTGCCGGGAACGTACAAGCTGGTTGAGACCGAGGTACCGGCCGGCCACCAACCCCTGATCGGCGCAACGCTGACGGTCGGCGACAGCGGCT
Organism: Clostridia bacterium; assembly: GCA_026001245.1. The sequence continues at coordinate 4,450 of BNZR01000046.1, read as the reverse complement.
CGGTGCTGGTGACGGTAAACGGCGTTGAAGCGGGCAAACAGGACGGCCTGTACGAGGTTGTGAACGTCAGAGACGGCACCTTCAGCTTCAAGATTACAAAGAATATGCGGCAACCGATTATGTACGGCGGTGGCGCGGCGCCCGCGTCCACGCTCGGAGAGGTGCAGTTCGGCCTGTTCTACTACGGCATGCCGTTTACGCCCGTGTATCTGAACGGCACGCAGGTGTTGGTTGAAAACGACGCCTCCGGCGAGCTTAGATTTGAGAATATCCCTGTCGGCGAATACTATCTTGTGGAAACAAGAACCGCGCCGGGCTACATTCTTAACCCCTGGCACACAAAGGTAACCATTACGCGTGAAGAGGGCGTAATACTGTCCAACACCGGCTTTAAAGAGGATATGCACAATTGGGCGGTGCTTACCAACGAACTAAACGAAAACGAGCTGCAATTCATCAAGCTGGACGCGGACGAAGGCTATCCCGTTTGGGGCGCGGTCTTTACGATGTACGGCGAAAGCGAATCTGTAAGCGCGAATTCGATTACAATTCCCGGCACCGCGTCGGCGGCCTACAAGGTAGATAAGCTGGAAATCGTAAGCGGCTATGACGGCGTTACGGTAATCCATAATACTTTGAGGACTGATATTCCCAACGGAATCTACTACATGACGGAAACCGGCAATCCCCTAAACCACAGCGGCGGCGGCATCTACAGGCTGACCGTGGACGGGACGTTGGGCGCGAGAACGCTGGGCATCGAGCAATGGAACGGCGCAAGCTGGGTTCCCGTGCCAACGACGATAGTGGGCGGCCAAACGCTGGGCATAGTCTATAATACGGACGACAGCAACAGCTATCCGGGCAGCCTTGACCTGCGCAAGCTGGTGGCAAACGGCGCGGCGTATGCTCCCGCCAACGACAGCGATCTTATCGCAGAGTACTATATCTCCGAGTATCCGGACATGAGCGCCCCGGCATCGGTTTACACAGACGCGTACGGCTATATAGACACCACGGGGCTTAAGCTGCAAAGAAGCTATTATCTGCAAGAAGCAACAGCCCCATACGGCTACGAGCGCGACCTGACCATCTATCGCATATACGGCTTGCCGGGCTTGCAAAACGGCGACCCGTCCCAGTGGGCAATCTACAACGCCACAACAGGGCAGGAGTATGACGAGACGTATAACGGCGATACATCCATAGTTTTCTACAACGAGCAGATGTTTTTGGACATACCCGTTCGCAAAGCGGCGACACTCAGCGGGCTGTATCTTCAGGACGCGGAATTCTCGCTTACAGGCAACGGCGTTAACATCACGGGCGCTAAAAGCGACGGCAACGGCGTGGTTTGGTTCCACAATCTGCCCGTAGGCACATATACACTGACCGAGACGCAAGCCCCGAGCGGCTACAAAAAAGCCGGACCGTGGACGCTGGAGGTCACACCGACCGGCGCGGAGCTGGATCTGCAAATCTACGATAAAAACGACCCGGACGAAGCAAACTATCCGCATATCTACAACCAGCTGCTTTCCACCGTAACACGCCCGTTCAGCTTTAACAAAATCGCGTCAGGCACAAGCCTGCCCCTTCCCGACGCGACGTTCGGGTTGTATGAGGAACAAGCCTGCACCACGCTTATCAAGACCGCAACAAGCGACATTTCCGGCGAGGTTGACTTCGGCAACATACTGGTAGACACATACTACGTGAAGGAAATCAACGCGCCGAACAATTACGTGCTGTCCGACACGGTATATCTCGTGGCGGTGGAGGAAACCGGGGCTGTCACACTAGAGCCGATAATCAGCGGCGTAGGCCTGGGCGCACCCACAAATACGGTGGTAAACGAGCTGAAGACAAGGCCGTTCAGCTTCAATAAAATCGCATCAGACACCAATCTAGCCCTACCGAACGCGGAATTCGGGCTGTACAGTGACGATACCTGCCAAACGCTTATCAAAACCGCAACAAGCGACAACCTAGGCGTGGTAAGCTTCGGCAACCTGCCCCTCGGAACGTACTACGTGCAAGAAACGGCGGCACCTGCGAACTACGTGCTGTCAACGCAAATCTACCGCGTGACGGTAGAGGAAACCGGGGCTGTCACGCTGGAGGGCGCACCCACAAACACGGTGGTAAACGAGTTGAAAACAAGGCCGTTCAGCTTCAACAAAATCGCCTCTGACACAAGCCTAGCTCTGCCGGGCGCGGAATTCGGGCTGTACAGTGACAGCAACTGCCTGACGCTTATCAAAACCGCAACAAGCGACAGCTTGGGCGTGGTAGACTTCGGAAACCTGCCCCTCGGCACATACTACGTGCAGGAGACGGCGGCACCCGCGAACTACGTGTTGTCCACGCAAATCCACCGCGTGGTGGTAGAGGAAACCGGGGCTGTCACGCTGGAGGGCGCACCCGCAAACACGGTGGTAAACGAGCTGAAAACACGCCAGTTCAGCTTCAACAAAATCGCGTCAGACACAAGCTTAGCCCTGCCGAACGCGGAATTTGGTCTGTACAGTGACAGCAACTGTCTGACGCTGATCAAAACCGCAACAAGCGACAGTCTAGGCGTGGTAGACTTCGGCAACCTGCCCCTCGGCACGTACTACGTGCAAGAGACGGCGGCACCCGCGAACTATCAGTTGTCCACGCAAATCTACCGCGTGACGGTAGAGGAAACCGGAACTGTCACGCTGGAGGGCGCACTCACAAACACGGTGGTAAACGAGTTGAAAACAAGGCCGTTCAGCTTCAACAAAATCGCGTCAGACACAAGCCTAGCTCTGCCGGGCGCGGAATTCGGTCTGTACAGTGACAGCAACTGTCTGACGCTTATCAAGACCGCAACAAGCGACAACCTAGGCGTGGTAAGCTTCGGCAACCTGCCCCTTGGCACGTACTACGTGCAAGAGATAACCCCGCCGGACGACTACTTGCTCTCTCACACGATATATCGCGTAGTGCTGGCCGAAACGGGAACGATTTTATTAGAGCCGGAGCTTAGCGGCGGCGCGTATGGCACGGGGACGGACACAATCGTCAACGAGCCGGAACCGCCCGTAATACCCAAAGCCATGAAAAGGCCGTTCAGCTTCAACAAAATCGCGTCAGATACAAGCCTAGCCCTGCCGGGCGCGGAATTCGGTCTGTACAGTGACGATACCTGCGCCACGCTTATCGGCACCGCAACAAGCGACAATCTAGGCATAGTGGATTTCGGCAACCTAGAGCTAGGCACCTACTACGTGCAGGAAATCAGCGCGCCGGCCAACTATGTTACATCGACACAAATCTACCACGTATCAATTGAGCTGTTCGGGACTATATTGCTGGAGCCGCTAAAGGGCGGCGCGGTAATCGGCACAGGAACAGGCGTCAGCACAGTGGTGAACGAAGCGATAATCCCGACCGCAAGACTGTTCAAATTCGACAAGACGGCCTCCGAGACCAGTATGCCGCTGCCGGGCGCAAGATTCGGGCTGTACAGCGACGACAATTGCGCCACGCTGGTCAAGACCGCCACAAGCTCCAGCTTGGGCGTGGTAAACTTCGGGAACATTGCACTCGGTACGTACTATGTGCAGGAAATTAAAGCCCCTGCGGACTATGTGACATCGGAGCAAGTCTATCGCGTGATAATAGCAGGAAGCAACACGATTTTACTGGAGCCGGAGCTTAGCGGCGGCGTGTACGGCGCGGGTATTAGCGAAGTGGCAAACGAAAAGATCCCCGAAGAGCCGGAAGACCCCGAAGACCTGGAAGACCCCGGTACGCCAAGCCCAAGCCCGACTCCACCGATAGTAATCCCAAGCGATGGAGCAAGTCCAGCACCAACCACGGCACCAACTACGGCACCAACTACGGCACCAACCACGGCACCAACTACGGCACCGACTACAACCCCGACCACGGCACCAACTACGGCACCGACCACAGCCCCGACCACGCCGCCAACGACAGCACCAACGACAGCACCAACGACAGCACCAACCACAGCACCAACCACAGCACCGACTACAGCACCGACCACGGCACCAACCACAACACCGACCACAGCACCGACCACGGCACCAACCACAGCACCGACCACAGCACCAACCACGGCACCAACCACAGCACCGACCACGGCACCAACCACGGCACCGACCACAGCACCAACCACGGCACCGACTACAGCCCCAACAACGGTACCGACCACAGCCCCAACAACGGCACCGACCACAGCACCGACCACAGCCCCAACCACGGTACCGACAACAGCACCGACTACGGTACCGACAACAGCACCGACAACAACACCGACTACGGCACCGACAACAGCACCGACAACAGCCCCAACGACAGCCCCAACGACTTGACTACTTTTATATCGTGTACCGATTTCTCAAGGCGTAATGTGGGGATAACATCATCCGCCGCGACATAAGTCCGTGTCGTC
>BNZR01000045.1 GCA_026001245.1 Clostridia bacterium | reverse complement strand
GGGTAATCTCACGCGCCCTGTCGGGGCGGAAGTTGTAGAAGATAATCGCGTCGTCGGGTTTTACCGCCGCGTCATAGTCCGGGATAATCGGCTCCATAAATTCGTCGGTAACCTTGCGCGAGTAGGACTCAGCTATCGCCGCCACGGGGTCAGCCGTCACCGTGCCGCCCTGCGCGAACACAAGCGCGTTGTATGCACGTTCAACTCGATCCCAACGGTTGTCGCGATCCATGGCGTAGAAACGCCCGATTACACAGCCGATTTTTGCGCCGCTTTGCGCCGTCTTTTCCACGGCCTCGGCCACAAAGGCCTTGCCGGAGGTTGGGGACACGTCGCGCCCGTCCAAAAAGCAATGCAAAAACACGCGGTTCAGCCCACGGCGTTTGGCAAGCTCAAGCATAGCCCACACATGGGTATTGTGGCTGTGAACGCCGCCGTCGGACATAAGCCCCATCAGGTGCAGTGCGGTACCCTTTTCAAGGCAATGGTCTATGGCGCGGTTGTAGGCGGGATTTTCAAAAAAACTGCCGTCTTGAATTGCTACGGTGATACGCGGCAGGTCTTGAAACACAACGCGCCCCGCGCCGATGTTGGTGTGACCCACCTCGCTGTTGCCCATCTGCCCCTCCGGCAACCCCACGTCCAAGCCGGACGCGGAGAGCTGCGTGTTGGGACATTCCTTAAGAATGCGGTCGTAGACGGGCGTTGGGGTGGAGGTTATGGCGTTGCCGCCGCCGGGCGGCGCGATGCCAAAGCCGTCCATGATAATCAAAGCGATAGGTGTTTTCATTAAAGAATTCTCCTCACTGATTGGCCGCGTCTACGATAGCCGTAAAGTCTGGTGCTTTCAGAGCCGCGCCGCCTATCAGGCCGCCATCGATGTCCAGTTGCGCCAATAGCTCTGCGGCGTTTGAGGCGTTCATCGAGCCGCCGTATTGGATGGTTATGGCGCGGGACACACGCGCCCCGTACAGCTTGCGGATAATCGAGCGGATATGCTCGCACACCTCGGCGGCCTGCGCGGAGGTTGCGGTTTTGCCGGTGCCGATAGCCCATATCGGCTCGTAGGCGAACACAATCTCGCGAATCTGCTCGGCGGTAATGCCGTTCAGCGCGGATTTGACTTGCAGGGCTATCAAGTCGCTTGTAACGTCGGCCTCGCGTTGCTCTAAGCTCTCGCCAACGCAGACAATCGGGCGCAGGCCGTGCTTCAGCGCGATGTGCGCCTTTGCGTTGACTGTCGCGTCCGTCTCGCCGTGGTACTGGCGGCGTTCGGAATGGCCGATTATAACGTACTTAACGCCCGCGTTTTTAAGCATATCGGCGGACACCTCGCCCGTGTACGCGCCCGACTCGTGCAAGCTTAAATCCTGCGCCCCAACGGCGATACGGCTGTCCTTGACGGCCTTTACGGCCAACGGAATGTCAATATACGGGACGCACAGCACGACCTCGCACCACTTGGCCTTTGCCAACGGTTTAAGCTCTTCGATCAGCACCTTGGCCTCGGTCTGGTTCTTGTTCATCTTCCAGTTGCCGGCGATGATGGTTTTACGGTATCTACGGTTCATTTGTTTAAGCGCCTCCAATTCATTTATCTTGCAGACAGGCAATGCCCGGCAGTTCAAGACCCTCTAAAAATTCAAGCGACGCGCCGCCGCCCGTGGAGATATGCGTCATCTTATCGGCAAAGCCCAGCTGCTCCACAGCCGCCGCGCTGTCGCCGCCGCCGATTATACTAACGGCGTTAGATTCCGCCAAGGCGCGAGCCACAGAGCGCGTCCCCTCGGCGAACTTGTCAAACTCGAACACGCCCATCGGGCCGTTCCACACGGCCGTCCCGGCGTTCTTCACCGTGTCAGAGTACAGCTTGATTGTGGCCGGGCCGATGTCAAGTCCCATCCAGCCGTCGTCGATTTTGGGCGCGGCGAATACCTTGGCCTCCGCGTCGGCCTTGAACTCACGCGCCGCCAGGTTGTCTACGGGCAACAGCAGTTTAACGCCTTTTTCTTTTGCCTTGGCGATCATCTCGCGGGCGTAGTCCACGCGGTCGTCCTCAACGCGGGACGCGCCGATTTCCTCGCCCTGCGCCTTTAAGAAGGTGTAGGCCATCGCGCCGCCGATAATAACGGTGTCAACAATATCAAGCAGGTGGTTGATAACGCCGATTTTGTCCGACACTTTCGCGCCGCCCAAAATCGCGACAAAGGGACGCTTGGGGTCGCTTAATGCCTTGCCCATAACGTCAATCTCTTTTTTGATCAGGTAGCCGCACACGGCGGGCAGGTAATCCGCAACGCCCGCCGTGGAGGCGTGGGCGCGGTGGGACGTTCCGAACGCGTCGTTGACATACAGCTCGGCCAAGTCGGCCAGTGACTTTGCGAACGCGGGGTCGTTTTTCTCCTCTTCCTTGTGGAAGCGGACGTTTTCTAACAGCAGTACCTCGCCGTCTTTCAGCGCGGCGGCCTTGGCCTTCGCGTCGTCGCCGATAACGTCGGCGGCCAGAGTAACTTGCTTGTCCAACAGTTCGGACAGGCGTTTGGCCACGGGGGCCAGCGAATACTTGGGATTGAACTCGCCCTTGGGGCGGCCAAGATGGGACGAGAGTATCACACGCGCCCCCTGGTCAAGCAGTTTTTTGATGGTGGGCAGGCTTTCGCGGATACGCTTGTCGTCGGTAATCGTGCCGTCGTCGCTTTGCGGCACGTTAAAGTCGCAGCGCACGAGGACGCGTTTGCCGGCGGCATTGATGTCGTCAACGGTTTTTTTATTGTAGTTCATCGGGATAAACATCCTTTCATAGAAAGTATTTCTGCGGGTACATATCCTATTATACCTAAAAATCCGAAAATAAGCAAGGGGCAAAATGCCGAAAAAAGTGAACTTTTTTCGGCGTTTTTTGTGCAACTTGTCCAATATGTCTTACGGATTGGCGTAAAACGTCAGCGCGATGGTGTGCGGGCCGGTGTTGGTAGTGATGGTACTGCCCAGCTGATAGCGCACAACCTCGGTCGCGGAGGGCAGGGCTTCAAGGATAAGCGTCTCTAACAAATCTATCTCGTGCGCGGGAATATCCGTGTAGATTATGCAGGGCTTTTGCGGAATATCCGTGGCGGCCAGCACCTTTAAATGCTCGGCAAGCTTGGGGACAACGTTCTTGTCGCCCCGCGCCCGGTCGATGGGGTCCACCCGCCCCTTGTGGGTTAAAATTATCGGGCGCATGCCCAACGCCTCGCCCACAAACGCCGCCATACTGTTGATACGCCCGGAACGGCGCATGTATTTAAGCGTGTACGCCCCGAACAGCACCTCGGTGCGCGGGCAGATATAGGCCAGCCAGTCCACAATTTCCTGAAAGCCCTTGCCCGCGGCTATCATGTCGGCGGCCAGCACAACGTTGTGGCCGTAGGCCACGGAGTAGGTCAGGGTATCCACAACCGCGATGGTCATGTCGGTAATCCCCTCGGCCTCTAACAAATCCACGCCCAGCTTTGCGGAGTTTATCGTGCCGCTGGCGGTTGAGCTTACCTGCGTTACTATAATGTGCGTATAGCCCTGCTCCCGAGCTTCCTTGTAGGCCGCAAGATAGTCCGGGGGCGGCGCCATTGAGGTTGTGGGGTAGGTTTCACAGGCCTTTAGCATTTCGCAGTATTCAAGGGGGGATACGTCATAGAAGTCGCGGAAGGTGCGCCCGTCGATATGCGTGTAAGCCGCGACGATTTTTATGGGCTTGCCCTCTATGGCCTCGTGGGACACGTCGCTTGCCGCGTCCGTGATAAGCAGAATCTTCATAGCAAACGTCCTTATTTAAGATTTGGGAAATCCAGCTGGCGCAGCGCCTCGTATAATGTAAGCGCGGCGGCGTTTGAAAGGTTCAGGCTGCGAATGTCCTCGCCCATGGGGATTCGCAGGCAGGGATAGCGGGACAGCAACTCGTTGGGCAGACCCGCCGTCTCGCGCCCGAACAGCAGGTAGTCGTCGTTTTGGAACTTGACCTGCGTGTAGCGCGTGCCGCCATGGGTCGATACGGCGTAGACGTTTTTCGGGTGTACCGCTTGCAAAAACGCGTCAAAGTCGCGGTGGACGTGCCAGTCAAGGTATTGCCAGTAGTCCAAACCGGCGCGCTTAAGACGGGCGTCGTTTATCTGGAACCCCAGCGGTTCGATTAGGTGCAACGCCGTACCTGTGGCGGCGCAGGTTCGCGAGATATTGCCGGTGTTCTGCGGGATTTCGGGTTGGAACAGGATAATATTCATGCCTTTGCCTTTCCGCGCAGGGCGTAGGTGACGAAAAACATCGCCGCGCCGATAAGCGCGATTGTGGGCCCCGTGGCGGTGTTGATGGCGTAGGACAGCCCAAGCCCCGCAACCCCCGCGACTAGCGCGAACACCACGCTAAGCAGTTGATACGTGCGCAAGTTGCGGGAAATGTTCCGCGCCGCGGCGGGCGGCAGTATAAGCAACGAGTTTATCATAAGCACCCCAACCCAGCGGATTGAGGACATTACGACCACGGTCAGAACCAGCAAAAAGATTGTCTGGTGCAGATTTACGCGCACGCCCTTACTTGCGGCCAACAGCGGCGACACGCTTATCAGAGCCAGCTTGTTAAAGCAGAAGAACCAGTACAACAGCACGGGCGCGAGCAACGCGGACAAGTACCACAAATCGCCCCGGCTTATCGTCAATATATCGCCGATTAGATAGGTCGAGAACTTGTTAAACCCGCCGCCGCCCGATAACAGCACCAGCCCCAGCGCGATGGCCGTGGAGGAAAACACGGAGATAACCGTGTCACTTGAAGCGACCTGCGAGCGGCGTATGCGGTCAAGTACTAGGGCGAACACCAGCGCGAACAGCGTCATGGCGACACCGGGGCGGGCGATACCGAAAATCGAGCCGATGGCCACACCCGTCAGCGCGGAATGCCCCAGCGCGTCAGAGAAAAACGCCAGCTTGCTTTCCACCACTACCGTGCCCAGCAGTCCCAACAGCGGGGTAATCAGCAACAGCGCGATTAGCGCGATACGCATAAATTCCAGCTCAAACATTAAATAACTCCTTGAATTCCGGGGAATTGAACACCTTTTCGGGCGCTCCGGCGGCCTTTATACAGCCGTCAAGCAACAGCACATGGTCGGCGTATTTTGAAAGCAGTGCGAAATCGTGCGAGACCATCAGCACCGCCATGTCGCGCTCGCGTTTTAGCTTGTCGATGTTTTCATACAGCGGGGTAAGCCCCGCCGCGTCAACTCCCGCCGACGGCTCGTCCAGTATCAGCAGATCCGGCGCGGGGTTTGTGGCCGCCGCCAGCATTACGCGTTGCCACTCGCCGCCGCTTAACTCGCACAGACGGCGGTCGATTAAATCCTCAGCGCCGAACACGTTCAGCATGTCCGCGATTTGCCGCTTTCGGGCTTTGCGGGGCGGCAGAAAAGCCGGGATCGCGCCGCTTAGCGTGAACAGGTCGTGCACGGAGGTGGGGGAGTTCGCGTCCAGCGGCACGCGTTGCGGGACGTAGCCCAGCGTGAGACGGCCGGGCGTGTCCTGCCGCGTGAAGTTGACCGTACCCGTGTGCGGGGTCTGCCCCAGCAAAGCGCGCAGGAGCGTGGTCTTGCCCGCGCCGTTGCGGCCTATCAGCGCGGTGAGTTGACCGCAATGCAGGTCAAAGTCCACGCCGCGCAGCAGCTCGTTGCGGCCAAGCTTCACGCCAAGCCCGGATACCGTAGTCAGACAATGCACGGCCTTAACCCCCAAGCGCGAGCTTAAGCGTCGCCAGATTTTTGCGCATTTTCACCTGATAGTAGTCCAGCTCGTCCAAGGGGCCGGAGGCCACGGGGTCAAGGGAATATACAGTCGCGCCCGTCTCGCGGGCGATGGTAAGCGCGGCGTTGTCCGGGTATTGCGGCTCGGCGAACAGAGCTTTAATGCCCAAAGCCTTGACGATGTTGATCGTGTCCGCAAGCTCGCCGGGGGTTGGTTCGGTGCCGGGTTCGCGCTCTATCGCGGCGGCGATGTTAAGGCCGTAGCGTTCCCAGTAGTCAAAGGCCTCGTGAAAGGTGACGATGTTTTTGTCGGGCAAATCACGTATGACCTCCAGCTCATCGCGCAGGGCTTCGATTTCGGACAGGTAGCCGTTGGCGTTTTCGTCCACGTTCAGATATTTGGCGATATTTTTGACCATCGCGATGTAATCCTCGGCGTAGACCCAATAGTGGGCGTTTTCGGGGATCAGCTCAATCCCGGCGGAGCAGTCCTTCAAGTCCAGCTTTGGATAGGCTTCGGTGACGCGGGACAGAAAATTCTCCATGCCGCCGCCAACGGCCAGCACAAGGTCGGCCTTGGACAGCGCGGTCAGCTCGGCGGGGGTTAGCTGGTAGTCGTGCAGACAGCCCGCCGTGGGCGCGGTTAGCAGACTGACCTCAACGTCCGTGCCGCGAGTGAGGTTGGCCGCCGCCAAGTAGACGGGGTAAAAGGTGCAGACCACGCGCTTGTTTGTGGTTGCGGGCGCGGCGGAGCAGGCGGTCAGTATGCAGATAACGGATAACAGATAACAGATAACAGATACGATTTTTTTCATGTGTCCCTCCCAATAGTCCAGCGTTTATAATATCACAAATCGGGCGCGTAGTCTAGGGGTTTGACGTAAAAAAATCCCTCACGGGTTACGTGAGGGATTTTTTTGGGCGGGGTGAGGTTATTGCGGGATAGGTATTTGCTCAAATGAAAGTTGCGAAAACCATTCAAGCGAACACACCGCCGGGTCATACCAAGCCGACACAAGGATATCGTCATACGGGAAGAAAATGTGTGTCCTGGGGTCGTCCTCAGGGGTGTATATCAGCGCGGGAGCGGTGCGGCCCGCTAGTTGTAAAGTGATCGCCTGAGCTGAATTCGCCATCGGATATTGCGGATATTGCGGATCAATTTGCTGTAGCAACTGCGACAGCGGGATGTCCGTTGCTGATATTTTCTCTTCGTCACTTAGATATGAGAAAAATATTAAACTTGGCAAATTTCCGGCGGCGATGGTCGGGCGGATGTATATTGCGGGGCGTTTCAAAAAATCAGAGGGAATTAATGAAATTATCGAGTAGCCCTCGCGCTGTTCCAACGTAATGTCCGCACCGGCAAACATTGGCTTGAATACCCCCGCACTGCGTACTCTTTGCAAAAACAAAGCAAAAGCACCGGGTTGTTTTTCAACCTCCTCGATTGTGGTTAAGCGGTCAGGGGAAAATATAGTCGCATTGTCCGCACGCAAAGAATCGGCTAATTGCTGATAGTTGGAGAAATAGTAGGGCATTAGAACTTCGGGAAGCGTGTTGCCGTGATAGCTGTCGTCGCTGTTTGAAGTGGTAGGTGATGGGGTATCAGTTACGGGTTGAACAGAGGGACTGGGGTTTGTCTCCGGGGAGCAAGCCGCGCAGAAAATCAACAGGCAGATCAGCGGAATTGATATTAGCTTTTTCATTGATGCTCCTCTTTTTTCACAGAAATATCTTCTCGAACGTTAGGTGTTGCGCGAGTTGAAGTGCGGTAACGGCGGGGTCTTCGGGATTTTGATGATAGGAGAGCAAATAAACCATATGCCCCTCGTATAGGAAACATATTGAATCTGCATCTGCTGTAGGATTATTTGAATCAGGACCTCGTTGTAGGTAAAGCACCGTTCCCCAAGCATTGTTATTGAATTGTTGGGAGACATCCGTCCACCCAAGCTCTAAAGCGCGTTGAACTGTCCGGAGTTCACTATATTTCCCGTATAGGCAAGGGAAGGGATTATTCCGGGCAACTTCTTGATAGCTCTCAGCTACAGGATAGATATGCAATAGGATTTGAGTTGATTCAATTTTCACGACAAAGGAATATCCGCCCCCTTCAAGATTCAGCTCAAACTTCAAGCAAATCGGATAAACAGGATCTCCGTCTTCACGCGGAGTAACAGGAAATTCCCAAACGGGATTTTCGTCATAGCGCGGCTCTAACAAAAATCCTTTTTCAAGAATACCTTCTATCATGGTTTTGTATTGCCCCTCGTAAAATTCATCGGGATTGTTTGTATTGACGAACGCTTTAACCTCCGTCATATTATTTGCGTGAACCGAATTATATTTGTAGGGACGCATAACTGAAGAATCCAATGTTTCGGTCGGACTTGGTGTCGGTAGCTGCTCGGTTGTTCCACGATTATCGCAACCGCTAATCGCTAGCGTTGTGGATATGCACAGGGCAACGCTAAGCAGTAATTTGATTGTTCTTTTCATAGTTAGACACTCCTATACATCATTCCTGCAACAACGCTTCTTTTTGCCCTCTAACCTTGCTGGTCGCCAAGGAAATAATAATCCCATCGTCTTTGTTTGAATAGTAGACAGAAGAAACATACCAATCTTCTGTGCGGAGAGCGCAGTTAATACTGTACACGAACTTAAAACCTCGATTTTCGTAGCCGTCTATTGGGGTTTTTACAACTGATATGGGATGAGCTAACGCATTTAGGTAGTCATCAAACCGCTCGTGGTTGTATTTTACATACAAACTAAAGCTGTCGCCGTCGCTTCCCTGTCCGGTTAGATAGTTTATTTTGGTTAACTGTATATCTTCGGGGAGTTTGAAGTGAAGCAAATCCTCCAAGATGGCGATTTTTTCGTCGGTGAATACGGTGGTGTTGTATTCCGGGTGCAAAAGAGAGAAGCACCCGGATAGCAATAGCATTATGGCGACGGATGCGGTCAAAATTAGCTGGCGTTTCATGGGTGCTTCCCTCCTTCATCATGCCTCATTCAGTACATATATTAAATTGGCACCTGTCCCCACAGTTTGTCCTGTTGTCCATGTAACCTGTATTTTGGCTTGTCCCGACACATAAAACTCTCGCGCAATACCCGCTTTATGTAAAAGACTCATTTGAGCTGGTGATACTAGTGGAGCAGGGTTAGTATTGGTTGGATTCCAGTCATAAAAATCCCTCAAGTTGTATTTGACAATCATGGTGTATGAACTACCGGATTTAGTGACTGTGCAGTTGGACCAAGTTCGGTATAGACCAATTGCATTATACCAGTTATTCGTACTGTCTCCAGATCCTGTAGAGCTGCTCCGACCACTCTCTACGTTGCTGGAAAAATTCACAATTGAGTAGTAGTTGAAAAAGTACTCTGCGGCACTAATTGCAGCATTAACATCGGCCACTGCGTGGGCGGAAGCAGCAGAATTTCCCGCGATCATGTATGAAAAATCAATAAGATAATTCGTTCCCGTGTTGTCTAGAAAATGGCTTAAGAACGAACATGCAGCTGGCATACTCAAAAGAAAGCCTCCGACTGCGGTCGCTTGAGCGGCGGCATAATATGACAAATGCGCGGCAGTAGTGGATATTGTGTTGTAATTACTGTTGCTCAAAGTTTTGGCAGTCTGCGCCGAGCTATCCTCCGGAGTTACAAATGTACCATAACTAAAATTGCCGTATGTAACAGGTCGCACCGTGAAACTAAACGTTGCGGTAACAGTCGTATTAGTCTCGGATTTTGCGGTAATAGTCACCGCGCCCTCTCCGACACCATATATCGCGACTGTGCTACCGCTTGGTTGTGTATACGAACCTGTGTTGCTACTACTGCCGATTCTCGCCCGATTGTAGTTGCTGGAAGTCCAAACGACATTTGTGGCGGTCGGGCTTACCGTTGCGACTACCGTAGTTGATGAGCCTTTTGCCAAGGTACTTGGCACGGACGATGTAAAATTAACAGCCTGCGCCAGATTTGTGTACGTAATCACCAACGTAGGCTGACCGCTGGCGGCTTCCGCTGTGTAATACTGATTGTAATCGGCCAATGATTCGTTGGAGTATTGAACCTCTAAGCCCTTGTTGTTTGCAGGGGTGGCGGAGGGATTTGATACCGTTCCGTTGGTAGTGCCGTACCACGTATACTTGGCAATTTGGTAAAACTCAAAGCTCGCGGTTCGATTCGCCGTGTTGATTGTGCCGGAGGCAGCTGTCGATGATGTCGGCCGGGCAGGGAAGCCCGATTGTGTATAGTTGTTGTAGTCCCACGCAGTGGTCACGTTACCGCAGAGAAGTGCGCCGTATGTTGAAGTTCCGGTCGTGGCGGTTAGCTTCAAAACGGTGCTGTCTATGCGTTTATTCGTCCCCATGTCGGGCAGATTCTTGAACTTGATGAACATGCGACTTTTTGGCTGGCCGGAGTAGTTGCCAACTTTCATAGTTGTATCGTTCTTGTGCGAGTTTGCAAAGGATACTGCGCAATTCTCGTAGGTATAGGAATCCATGACGTTTGCGCTGGTATTCGTCACCGGAACAGCGGTCGGGTCAAGCACAACCGGGTACTGCGATTGTGCCAGCCACTGGGAATTCGGCGTCAGCGTGTACCGCCATTGCTCGCCCTCTTGGGTCAGCGTGACGGCGATGTCCCGCGATTCGTTGTCCGCCGCGTCAGTCATAAACGGGGCGGGGAACGCGAATATCTCCACATAGTTGCCGGAGGTGAACGACACAGAGCCGTCTTCGAACAGTGTCGGGGTCAAGCCTTGTGCGGTAATTAGTGTCGAAAACTGGCTGATGTTAGACGGTGATTTCAGAACAATATCTTCCTTGACTTTTAGCGGATTGACGGTGTAGGTCAGGTCTATGCCCGGAAAAACGTCGGTGTATGTAACGCGGCTGATGGCTTTTTTGGCGGCGTACGGGTCGGGGTCAACCATGTTGACGATTTGCGCGGCGGGTTGCGCCGAGCCGTCAAGCTGCCATGAAAGTGAGTATCCGTTTTGTGAGATGGTGTTTGTGCCGTTCGCTATGGAGAAAGACACATCGAACAGTCCGTTGACGTTTTGCAACGTGTTTCCCTGTGATTGCAAGGTGTTGTCGATTTCGACAAGCTGGCCGTTGGACTCTTTGTGGACGGGGTAGGCGTAGGCGATTGCGGTGAACGAGTCGTCGTGGTTGTCGAAGTGTTTGGCGTAGGTCTCGCGCAGGTCGGTTAGCTCGGTTGGGAGGACATTTGGGGCTTCGTCTGCGACCGCAAGCGGCGCGAGCGCAAGCGTCAGCGCGAAGCACAGCAACAGGCATAGGGTGCGGGTTAGGTTTGTCTTTTTCATGTGTCCACCCTCCAAATATGAATTTTATAACATTATATCACACTTGCAAGGTTTTGTAAAGCCTTAAATTTGTTCCCAAAACTCAATATTAACCTTGAAAACCCCGCGTTTTTATGATATACTAACAGGAACGATGGAAAGGACTGAGCGTTT
>BNZR01000044.1 GCA_026001245.1 Clostridia bacterium | reverse complement strand
CGCGCCTCGCCCACGGAGTAGGACGGGAAGTTGTAATGGTGCATGTAACGCTTGGACTCCTCCTCGTAGATAGTGTCCAGCTTCTGATTGTCGCTGATTGTACCCAGCGTGGCGACAGTCAGCACCTGCGTCTGTCCGCGTGTGAACAGACCCGAACCATGCACGCGGGGCAGTACGCCGACCTCCGCGCTTAGCGGGCGAACCTCTAACAGACCGCGCCCATCTACGCGCTTCTTGTCGTCCAACAACCAGCGAGGAGGATTTCCCGTATTGCATCCGTTTGGTCAGCGAGGTGCTGTCCAGCAACGGTTCGACTTCGCAAGGTTCGGTTTGCGGCTCGACACTTGCACTTATGGACGCGGGCGTGCCGATTAAGGCTCCCGTTGCGGGTATTTCGTCCGGCTTGGTTACCGAGGGCGACCGCTGGATGACCTTTGTGGACATTCAGGGCGTTGAAGACTTCTACGGCGACATGGACTTTAAGGTTGCGGGAACCAAAGAGGGCATCACCGCGATTCAGATGGATTTGAAAATCGACGGCCTTACGCCGGAGATCATCTGGTCGGCCTTGGAGCTTACGCGTGACGCGCGGTACAACATTTTGGACGACATTATGTTGCCCTGTATCGCCGAGCCGCGTGAGGAGCTTAGCCAGTACGCCCCCAAAATGCTGCAAACCCAGATCGAGGTTGACAAGATTCGCGAGGTTATTGGCAAGGGCGGCAGCGTTATCCAAAAAATCGTCGCCGAGACGGGCGCGAAGATTGACATCGAGGACGACGGGCGCGTGTTCATCTCCGCCCCGAACAAGGACAGCTGCTACAACGCGCTTAAGATTATCGAGTCTATCGTGCTTGACCCGCAAATCGGCGAGGTCTATTACGGTAAAGTGACACGTTTGATGACATTCGGTGCGTTTGTGGAGTTCGCCCCCGGCAAAGAGGGCATGGTGCATATCTCCAAGCTTGCGCCGCAACGCGTTGCCAAGGTGGAGGACGTGCTTAACGTCGGCGACATGACCTATATCAAGGTTGTGGAGATTGACGACAAGGGCAGAATCAACCTGTCGCGCAAGGACTGCCCGCAATATCAATGAACAATTGATAATTGACAATTGACAATTATGGGCGGACGCGGGTAGCTGTGTTCGCCCATATTCAACCTTACCTTTGGAGATTTAATTTTTATGTTTGAAAAGACTGTTCTTTCCGGCGGGACGCGGTTTTGGACGGAGAAACTTCCGCATGTGCGGTCGGCGGCGTTCGGGATTTGGGTCGGCGCGGGGTCGCGGCATGAAGCCCCGCGCTTCGCGGGCGCGTCTCATGCTTTGGAGCATATGGTGTTTAAGGGGACGCACTCCCGCACCGCCGCGCAGATCGCCGAAGCTATGGACGGCATGGGCGGCCAGCTAAACGCCTTTACCACCAAGGAATGCACCTGTTTTTACGGCCGCGCCTTGGATAATCACCTTACCGAGGCGTTGGACTTAGTTTGCGATATATTTTTCAATCCGTTGCTTGACGAGGCCGACTGGGCGACCGAGCGCGGCGTGATCATGGAAGAGATAGACATGTATGAGGACACGCCGGAGGACTTGGTCTCCGAGCGTCTGTTTTCCGCGATATTCAAGGGTTCGCCGCTGGCCAAGCCCATCTTGGGCAACAAGCGGTCGCTGGGGAAGCTGTCCGCCGCCGATTTGCGCGACTATCGCGACAGTCGATACGGCGACGTTACGGTTTCGCTGGCGGGCATGTTCGGCGACGAGCATATCAATTATATATGCGAAAAATTCGCGGGAGTGAAGTCGTCCGATAGTGCGGTTGATGCTCCTGTTGCCTATACCCCGTCAAAGGTTGCGAAAAGAAAGCCTATTGAGCAGAATCACTGGTGTTTTGCCTTTCCGGCGTTGGCGGCGGGGGACGCGGATCGCCACGTGCTTCAGGTTTTGAACGGGATTCTTGGGGGCGGAATGTCGTCGCGCCTGTTTCAGGCGATTCGCGAAAAGGCGGGGCTGTGCTACGAGGTCAGCTCGTTTGTCGCGCCGCACCGCGACGTTGGCACCTGGGGGATTTACATGGCGTTGAACCGCGACGCGGAAGCTTCGGCGTTGCCGATGGTCACGGGGATTTTGCGCGAGCTGGCCGAGCATGGCCCGACCGACCGCGAGGTGGACCGCACACGCGAGCAGTTGAAATCGTCGGCGGTGATGGGCTTGGAGTCCACGCAGAACCGCATGAACCACATGGGGCAGTCGGATTTGCTGGTGGGCGAGGTGCTGACCGTGGACGAGATGATGGAGCGTTGTGACGCGGTGAGCCGCGAGGACTGCCGCAAAATGGCCGAAAAGTTGCTGGATTTCGATAAAATGTCGTTTTCAACGGTCGGGCGCGTGGATACGGTTGAGAAATACTCTGAATTACTGGAGGACAAGTGATGTATAGGACGGATTATTGCGGAAAAATTTCGGAGAGCCACATCGGTCAGACGGTGCAGGCCTGTGGTTGGGCGCAACGCCAGCGCGATTTGGGCGCGATTATTTTTATCGATTTGCGCGACCGCGAGGGGATTGTCCAATGCGTTTTTGACGAAAGTGTGCCGAAAGAGGCGTTCGATTCGGCGTTTTCGGTGCGCTCGGAGTGGGTTCTGCGCGTCACCGGCACGGTGCGTAAGCGCTCCAACCCCAACCCGAATATCCCGACTGGCGGCGTGGAGGTGCTGGCGACCAAGCTGGAGGTGCTGTCCCGCGCACTGACCCCGCCGTTCGAGGTGGACGACGACACCAAGACCGCCGAGATTACGCGGCTTGAGTATCGCTACATCGATTTGCGCCGCCCGAAGCTGCAAAGCTTTATCCGTCTGCGCCACAGGGTCACGCAGGCGTTGCGGAAATTTTACGACGAGAATGGCTTTGTCGAGATTGAAACCCCGATTTTGACCTCATCGTCGCCAGAGGGGGCGCGGGATTACTTGGTGCCGTCGCGGGTACATCCCGGCGAGTTTTACGCTCTGCCCCAGGCGCCGCAGCAGTTTAAGCAATTGCTGATGGTGTCCGGGTTTGACCGCTATTTTCAGATAGCGCGTTGCTTCCGCGATGAGGATCTGCGTGCCGACCGCCAGCCGGACTTCACGCAGGTGGACGTTGAGATGAGCTTTGTGGACATCGACGATGTGCTGGAGCTGAACGAGCGCATGATTGCGGCGCTGTTCAAAGAGGTGCTGGACGTGGAAATCCCCACGCCGTTCCAGCGTCTGCCATACCGCGAGGCGGTGGACAGATACGGGTCGGACAAGCCGGATCTGCGCTTCGGCTTCGAGCTGCAAAACGTTATCGACACGGAATACGGCAAATATTTCCGCGAAAACGGCTACGATTACGCGGGCGCGATTGTCGTCCCCGACAAGTTCACGCGCAAGGAAATCGACAAGTTGAACGACTTTGTGAAAGGCTTGGGCGTGGGCGGTTTGCGGTCGTACAAAACCGACGGCGAATTGACGCTGGTTATCGGCGACAAAAAAACGCCGCTGGCGAAGTCGGCCTTGGGGGCGTTGCGGCTGGAGGTTGCCAAACGCTTGGAATTACTGGACCCCAAGGTTTTCAACTTTTTGTGGATCACGGAGTTCCCGCTGTTCGAGTACAGCGAGGAGGAAGGCGAGTTCGTGTCCCAGCACAACCCATTCACCTCGCCGATGGTGGAGGATTTGGACTTGCTCGCCGCCGGGAAGCTCGGCGAAGTCCGCGCCCGCGCCTACGATATGGTGTTAAATGGATACGAGTTAAGCTCCGGCGCGATACGCATTCATGACGCGGAGTTGCAGTCGAAGATGTTCGAGCTTTTGAAACTGTCGCCCGAGCAGACACAGAGCCGATTCGGGAACTTTATAAAGGCGTTCAAGTATGGTGCGCCGCCCCACGGCGGTATCGGCTTCGGTTTGGACAGAATTGTCATGCTGATGTGCGGCACGGACAACATTCGCGACGTTATCGCGTTCCCCAAGACCCAAAACGCGGTGGACGTGCTGATGAACGCGCCGTCAGCCGTCGAGCCGAAGCAGTTGCGGGAGTTGCGGATTTCAATCGAGGCGGAAAATTGATAGACGAGTGCGGGGTGGACTGGGATAAAATCGCGGAAGCGGCGCATAATTATACATCGGAAGAGCTAGAAAAGATAGACTGGCTGGCCGAGTTAGCACCACTAAAATTGCAAGAAGACGACGCGTCAGAATTGGCGCGTCGAATTTTGAAGTTTATTAAGCACATCAAAATCTGAGGATTTTGATGTGAAAGAACGAAGAATGTTGCTACGACGGAATGAATCCGCCTGCGCAACGGATTTGACTACGGGGGTTGAGTTAGTGTTCGACATTTTTGAATACAAAAAAACGAGATAAAACGTAGTTTAACAGTACTACAAGAACATTAAGGCCGAATTTGACGATTAAATCATAGAATCCGAGTATGTCGGAAAGTACATAGAAACCGCCGATGTCCAGCGCGATTGTCAGTCCTCTCGCGCCGAAAAAACTTAGCATTTCTTTAAAAATATTGGGTCGATCGCTCAAAAATACGAAGCGGCGGTTTGTTATATACGCAAATATGACGGCGCAAAGCACCGCGGCGATGTTTGAGGGCGTTTCGTACCAATCAAAACCGCGTGTGAAGACGAAATATAGCCCCCAATTTACCACAGTCGTCAATCCGCCGAAGAATAAATATGTCACAACGCGGCGAACACGTGGATTTTGCCACAAATTTAATAGCTTTTTCATGCGTCAATCCCCCAATTTAAGTTCTTGGACTTTCAGTTTTAAAGGCAATAATTCCGGCGCGTCCAGCCGTGGATATTTATGCAACAGATCCAAGGCGGACTCCCGCGCCTCGTTTAGCAAGTCCATGTCCGCCGCGAGGTCGGCCACGCGCAGAGTGGGCAGGCCGTGCTGTGCCGTGCCGAAAAATTCACCCGGACCGCGCATTTGCAGGTCGAACTCGGAAATTTGGAAGCCGTCATTGTTTTTTTCTAATATTTTTAGCCGTTTTGCCGCGATTTCGCCGCTTCCGGAGTTAAAAAGCACACAATATGACTCCCGCGCCCCGCGCCCCACGCGTCCGCGCAGCTGGTGCAGCTGCGACAGCCCGAAACGGTCGGCGTTTTCAACAATCATCAGGCTGGCATTGGGTACGTCCACGCCGACCTCTATGACGGTTGTGGACACCAAAATCGGGATTTCGCCCGCCTTGAAACGCTGCATCACGGCGGCGCGTTCGCGCACAGGCGTGCGCCCGTGTAGCAAGCCGACTTCGGGGAAGCGGCGGCTCAACCTGTCGCGCACGATTACGGCCTCGTTCAGGCCGTCCGCGACGGCGCGTCCCTCGTCGTCCACGCGCTCAATCAGCGGGCAGACGACGTAGACTTGGCCGCCATCTTCGACAGTTTTTGCGATAAAATTGTCGATTCTAGGGCGCATTTCCTCGGAAACCACGAAGGTTTTGACGGTGCTTCGCCCGGGCGGTAGCTCGTCCAGCACTGAAACGTCCAGCTCGCCGTACATCATCAACGCCAGCGTGCGCGGAATCGGCGTGGCCGACATGAACAGGCTGTGCGCGCCGTTGCCGTCGCTCTTTTCGGATAGCTTTGTGCGTTGCGAGACCCCAAAACGGTGCTGTTCGTCGGTTATTATCAGCCCCAAGTTGCGAAAAGCGACTTTATTTGAAATCAGCGCGTGCGTTCCGATGACCAGCTGGATTGTTCCGTCGGCAATCTCGCGTTGACGCGTGGCTTTTTCTTTCGGCGTGAGCTTGCCGGTTAGCAGTCCGCAGGTTACGCCGAAATTTCTCATAAGTGAGAAAAGCGAGTTATAATGCTGGTTTGCGAGCAGTTCCGTGGGTGCCATCAGGGCCGCCTGCGCACCGCCGCGTATCGCCATCAGGCACGCCGCCGCCGCTACAACCGTCTTGCCGGAGCCGACATCCCCCTGCAACAGCCGATTCATAAGCATGCCGCCGCTCATATCGGCGGTTATTTCGCCGATTGCGCGTGCCTGCGCGGAGGTAAGTGAGAAATTGAGAGAATTCTCAAAAGTGAGAAAATCCAAAGGCTGGAACGTCGCTCCATGCCGAACGGTGCGCGTTTCTTTGAGAAACGCGAGACCCAACGCAAGAATGAACAGCTCGTCGAATGCCAGCCGGCGGCGCGCCGCGTTGAGGTTTTCATCGTTGGACGGCGCGTGGATTTGCCGCAGGGCGAAGCCCAAATGGCAGAGATTGCGTGACTGGCGCACCGATTGCGGCAGGTAGTCCGGCAGCGTATCGGCCAGCAAATCTACGGCTTGCTCCGCCGCGAGACGCGCCACATGCTGCGGCAGTCCGCTTGTCAGCCGATAGACGGGCATCAGACGGTTTGTAACGCGCCCAAGTCGCGAAATATGCTCAAAAACGGGGTTTACCATCTCAAAACGGTTGAATTTGTTCTCAATTTTCCCGAAAAATGCGTAGGTCTCGCCGCGAACTAATGCGGATTTGACATACGAAACGTTGAAAAACGTCAGATTTATACGATCCGTGTCGGTAACGGCAACCGCCTTGGTCAGCGTCAGGCCTTGACGCACGCGGCTCTCGCAGGGGTCGTCGGTGATCATCGCGGTCAGGCAGTTAGTGCGATCTTGATACCTTGCGGGATAGTAGGTTAGCAGGTCGGCCACGGTGAAAAGCCCCAAGCGATTGAAGGCTTTCACGCGTGCCGCGCCAATACCCTTGAGCGATTCTAGTTTTTGAGAAAAATGAGAATTCGTTGAAATCACAGCCTTTTCTCGATTATGAGAAAAATTTTACGATACCATTCGCCAGGCTATCGGCCAGCTCCTGCTGGCGCGAATTGGACACAAGCCGCGAGAAATCGTTGACGTTGCAGACAAAGCCCGTCTCGACAAGCGCGGAGGGCGTCCACGTGGGGCGATTGACATACAGGTTCTGCTCCTTAGAGCCGCGTTCGTTGAAGCCAAGCTCGTCAAGAACGGTACGATACAGCACATCTGACAGCGATTTTCCGGCGTTATTGCGGTAATAAGTCTCTAAACCGCGAACATTTTCGGCGCTTGCGGTAACCGGCATACTGTTGGAGTGGACCGACAAAAACATGTCGGGACGCAGATTGCGCGAAATCACGACACGCTCGTCAAGCGACAGCGTTTCATCGCCCGTGCGCGTCATAACCACGGCCGCGCCGAGGTTTTCGAGCGCGATTCTCAATTTTTGCGACACGGCCAGATTGATATGCTTCTCGGAATAAGTCGTGCCGAGACAGCCGATTGCGCCGCCGTCCGTGCCGCCGTGTCCCGGATCAAGCAGAATTGTCAGGCCGTTTAGGGGTTGCGAACCCGCCGCCGCTTTCGGGTGGTGCTTGATATTCAGCGTTAGCTTGCCGTCCTCGACAGTCATGTAGTAGCCGTCGATGGGTTTGCTCGGTTTAAGCGTGTAACTCGCAACTCCATCGGCGTATTTTTGACTGAAATTCGGGATTTTTGGGGCGGTTGTAAGGTTTGCGACGCGGTATATTAGTTCGTTACCGTCGTAACTGACCGAGGTGTTAGTTAGTAGATTAGAGGACAGAATAACCTTGTCGATTTTATCGCCCTCTTGATAGGCAAACGACGCGGAATCAAGTGATAGCAAGTAATTCTCTGTTTTGAGA
Organism: Clostridia bacterium; assembly: GCA_026001245.1. Next base: position 4,478 of record BNZR01000044.1, on the reverse strand, counting down.
ATTACGCTCTCGCCCTGCACCCAGCCGCCGAAGCCCAGCCGCACCCACTTGCCGTTATTCGTGACGGCGGTGACAAAATCCATCTGGCCGCGCGCTATTTCGTTTGCCGGGCCGCCCGTTGTCGCGGCGTTGGGATAGACAAAGGCCGCGTCCGCCGTGACGGTGGCATAGAATTTTGCCTTGCGCCCCAAGGAAATCACGGAGTTTGCGGCGGTTTTGGAGTAGCTTTTGTCCTTATAGCTCATCGTGTAGACGGGCTTGCCGACCTCTGTCTGCGCCCCGTCCGGTGAGGCTGGAAGTGTATATTTATACGAGAATGTGGTGCCATAGTCCTTGCTTTGGTTCGGAGAGGTGGTTTTGGCGGCGGTCATTGAGTAGCTGTTGCCGCCGATTGCCACCTTTACGCTGGCCCCAATCGGGGCGGTACAGCTAAGCGTGATCTCCTCGCCGCCAAGGCCGACTTCGTTGGAATCAGAGGGATACACGTTTGTTATGCCTACCGCGTCAAGAGGCTTGGGCTGGACGATGGGTTCGGGGCCGTAGCTTATCGTGACGCTGACATCAGTCTGCCCGGACTGGGTGAATAAATATACATTGTCGCCGCCGGATAGGTTGACGAGCAGGCCGAAGAATCCGTCCGAGGAACGCCCGCTTACCTCATCGCCGTTACAATATAACGGGGTCGCGCCATCGGAAGTCCCCAAGATATAGTAGTTTTCCTCGGTGACGTTGATTTTTGCGGCGGGTCGCCCGACCGAGAGCGAATAGACCGTGGGCGGCTCGACATAAGAACCACCGAAAAGTTGCGAGATGGTTTCGCGCAACGCGGGTTTGCCGTTCATAGAGCCGTAACGAAAATGGATAACGCCGGCCACGTTTGAATAGTTGGAATTCAGCAATATTTGCTTCGCGATTTCGCTTGAATCGTACCACGCGTCGCCGGGGGACGCGCCCTCGCCAACCCGATATATCGCCTGCCCGATGTATAATTTTACATCGGTGCCGGTAACCACATCGCTCCACCACGCGACTAAAGTTGCGTAATCGGCGGCTTTATTGCCGATATTCCAGTAAATCTGCGGCGCGATGTAGTCAATCCAGTTGTTTTTAACCCACAGACGCGTGTCCGCAAATTGGCTGGAATAGGACTCGTAGCCGGTGGTGTTGCTGCCCTCCTCGCGGGTGGTATTATTTGCCCAAACGCCGACCGGGGAAATGCCGAACACCGCGGGCTTTACAACCTCGTGAAGCTCCTGAATCAAGCTGTTTATGTTGCCGCGCCGCCAATCCTCAAGGGTTTTGCCGTCGGGATTGTTCGCCGCGAAGGTCGCGGAATCGGCAAAATCCGGGGCGGGATAGAAATAATCGTCAAATTGTATGCCGTCAACGTCGTATTTCGCTAAAATTTCGGCCACGCCGTCCACCACAAGCTTACGAACTTCGGGGATTCCGGGGTCAAAATACATGCGCCCGTCGCTGTGCTTGACCACCCACTCCGGGTGCGCGATGGCGGGGCTGTTCGCGGGCAGGTCGCTAAGCTCGCCGCCCATGTTGACGCGCAGGGGGTTGACCCACGCGTGAAGCTCCAGCCCTAGGGCGTGAGCGTGTTCGACCCAATAGGCCAGCGGGTCAAAGTCGGATTCAGCCCCTAAGTAGCGCGAACGCGGGAACAGGTCGGATTTATACAGCGCGTCCGCCGCCGGGCGCACCTGAAAGATAATCGCGTTGTAGCCCAGTTCCGCAGCGTCGCTTAAAATCGCGTCCGCCTCGCGTTTAAGCTCGGCGTCGCTTAGGTTCGGCGCGGAGGGATAGTCCAGATTCATTACGCTGGAAACCCACAGCCCTCGGAATTGCTTGACTTGGGGCGGGTTGGACGCAGGGGTTACAATGCTTGAACTCGAGGCGTTGGGGGAGGGACTTGGGGTCTTCGAGCCGCCGGACTTGGACAGCAACACAACCACCAGCCCGCCGACCAAAACGGCGCATATTATAAAAACGGGCAGAAATCTTTTCATTTAGGGCTCCTTCCTTATTTGCGAATCTGTTCAGTAATTGTATCATAGACACATTGACGTGTCAATCTTTTTGTGATACAATTGAGCGAGAATTGGAGTGAGCGCGATGATTGAAACTACTTGGGATTTCTATCGTTCGTCCGTGAAAACGGGGAAAAAATATGTGTCGGAGCATTCTGACAGCCAATGGAAGGGCTATCCGCCCGTGCTGGAGGTTCTGCTGCCCGACTACAAGGAGTGCGCGTCCCTATCGCTGGGGCTGTTGGACGTGCCTATGCACAAGATACGCGGCACGCTGGCCTCCGGGCGATCCAACGCCTTTGCGGGCAATTTTATGCCGCTTTTGGGCGACCACAGCGAGTTCGCCCAAAAGTGGATGTCGCTGTACGAGTCGCATTTGGATGAGGGGATCCACGACGCCGGCACGGCTGTGGAGTATCTTGGATACTACTACATTATAGAGGGACACAAGCGGGTAAGCGTTTTGCGGGCGGTGGGGTCGAACTCCATGCATTTGGAGGTAAACCGCGTGTTGCCGCGCGAGGACAACGACACCTTAGAAGCGCAATTGTACCGCGAATTCATCGCGAACAACCCGCGCCGCCTTGTCAAGCAGATGTGGTTCACGCGCCTCGGCAGTTCTGCGCGGCTGGACAAGCTGGGCGCGGAGTACGAGCTGTCCGAGGAGCAAGTTGAGGACGCGTTCGGGGATTTTCGCAGAGTGTACCACAAATTGGGGTTTGCGACGCTTACGATGTCCACGGGCGACGCGTTTTTGCAGTTTGCCGAAATATACGGCTTCCCGTATCTTTGGGGCAGCGCGAAGCTTGGGGCGGCTCTGAAAGCCTTGGAGCGTCAGCTTTTGATAGACGCGCCCAAGGCCGCCGCCCGTCAGATAAAGCCGAAAACGCGCCGCGTGGTGTTCGTCTACGACCACACGCCCGCCGAGGATTACGCCGACAGCGCCCACGACTACGGCCGCCGCGTGTTGGAGCGCAATTGCCTGGACATCGCCATAGAGACCGTCGAGGATTTTGCGGACGAGCCGGACAAAACCGCCGCGCTGGAGGGGATTGCGGAGGGCGGCGGGATAATTTTCGTTGCCAATCCCGCAAACGCCCGCTACGCGCTTCGGGCGCAACTTACGCAGAAAGACACGATTATCGCCCAGTTTTTGCCCGAAACGCCGATGCCTTCGGTGCTTACGACCTATTACGGGCGGGTTGAGGAACCGGCGTTTTTGCTGGGGGTGCTGGCGGGCGTGTTGACCAAAAACGGGCGTATCGCTTGGCGTGCGGAGGATTTACGAGAGGCCGCGACAGCGTTCGCGCTGGGGGCGCGGATGGTCAGCGACGGGGCGCGGGTGTCGCGCTCGGCGCAGGGCTGTGATGTCGCGCTGTTGCCCTACACCGGCGAGGGCGAGGCGGGGCATGGCTTTCCGGGCGTGTTCGCCCAGCTTGCGACGCTTAATCCCAAGGGCTTCGTTTCGGAGTATGTGGCCGCGATGAACTGGAATTTTGGGGCGTTGTACACGGGCATGTGTACGGTGCTGTTTGACGGGGGTCTTGTCGAGGGCAAGCACCCCGGCGCGGAGTCTGTGCGCGTACTTCGCGGCTTGGACAGCGGCCTGCTGGACATCAGCTTAAACCGCGTGTCGTTGAGTGCCTACACCTTGAAGCTGTTGGAGTTTATACGTGAAAATATGCGCAAAACCGGGGTTCCATACCCGGAAATCCCGAAAAGCGAGCTTGAAAAATTGATAGATTGGGGAGATTGAATATGGTATCGGTGGTAGTGCCGCTGTACAACGAGGAGGAGGTCATCGCGGAGAGCTACAGCCGCCTGAAGGCCGTTATGGACGGCACGGGCGAGCCGTACGAGCTGCTGTTCGTCAACGACGGCAGCCGCGACAGGACATTGGAAATGGCGCGTGAGCTGGCCAAAAATGACCCAAAACTGCGCGTTATCAGCTTTTCGCGCAACTTTGGGCATCAACTGGCGGTGACGGCGGGCATGGATAACGCCGTCGGCGACGCGGTGGTGGTTATTGACGCGGATTTGCAGGACCCGCCGGAGGTCATACCCCAAATGCTTGCCAAATGGCGCGAGGGCTGGCAGGTGGTCTACGGACAGCGCGAGAAACGGCAGGGCGAGACGCTGTTCAAAAAGGTTACCGCCAAGCTGTTTTACAGGGGATTGCGCGCCCTGACGGAGGTGGACATGCCGCTGGACGCGGGGGATTTTCGGCTGTACGACCGCGCCGTGGTGGACGCTATGAAGTCCATGCCGGAGCATAACCGATACCTGCGCGGCATGGTTAGCTGGCTGGGGTTTCGTCAGACGGGCGTAAGCTTTGTGCGTCAGGAGCGCTTCGCAGGGACTACAAAATACTCGCTGAAAAAGATGCTGCGTCTGGCAGCCAACGGGGTGACGGCGTTCTCTCAAAAACCCTTGAAATTGGGG
>BNZR01000043.1 GCA_026001245.1 Clostridia bacterium | reverse complement strand
GGAAAAACTCCTTGATTTTTTCCCATTGCGCGTCAGTCAGGTCGCTTGGGTAGTTGGTTGGTGTGTATTCTATATTCTTCATAGAAGATAGTATATCATAGTTTCTCTATGAGAACAAGTTCTAAATTTGGAAGGAGGAAGTGGTCGGGCGAATGGCTGAAATTTGCCTGACTACGAAACCCGTATGGAATTTTTCGCATCTGCAATCGACGTGCTGAAAACGCTCGTCATCGCCCTCGGAGCCGGTCTCGGCGTGTGGGGTATCATCAACCTCTTGGAGGGGTACGGCAACGACAATCCCGGCGCGAAGTCGCAAGGGATGAAACAGCTTATGGCGGGGGGCGGCGTGGCACTTATCGGCTTCACCCTCGTGCCGCTGTTGGCGAACCTGTTTTCGTGATTTTGCGCTCTGCCGTAACACGAAAACGCATAATTACGCTTGCCGCCGCGCGTAATCACAGCGACGGCAAGCGTCAAAGGAGGCGTTTATTACACTATGTTCGGACTTTTCGACAGTATAGCCGAATGGTTCAGGGGTATTCTCGTTGACGGCATTATGTCGAATTTTGCCGGAATGTTCGAGGAAGTAAACACAAAGGTGGGCGAGATTGCCTCGCAAGTCGGAAGCACTCCACAGGGTTGGAACGCGAGCATTTTTGCCCTTATACGCACCCTGAGCGAAACGGTGGTGATACCCGTGGCGGGACTGATACTTACGTTTGTCCTCTGCTACGAGCTAATCACAATGATAATTGATAAGAATAACATGCACGATTTTCAGACCTATGAAATCTGGAAATGGATTTTTAAGACGTTCGTCGCGGTGTATATCCTCACGCACACCTTTGACATCGTGATGGGCGTGTTCGCGCTGGCGCAGAACGTCGTGGACGGCAGCGCGACCGTAATCGGCGGCAGTCTGAATGTGAACCTTGCATTGACGGAGCTTGAAACACAGCTTGCGGCAATGGGTACGGGCGAGCTTATCGGGCTGTATCTCGAAAGCGCGGTGCTGTCGCTGGCAATGAAAGCGATTAGCCTGTGCGTCTTTATCATCATCTACGGACGAATGATAGAGATTTACCTGACCTGTTCCGTCGCGCCGATACCGTTCTCCACGATGATAAACCGCGAATGGGGACATATCGGCAACAGTTATCTGAAAACTCTGTTCGCCTTGGCGTTTCAGGGCTTTCTCATTATGGTCTGCATTGCGATTTACGCGATATTGCTCCAAACAATCACGTCGGCGAGCAACGTCCACGCGGCTATATGGGGCTGCGCCGGGTATACGGTACTGCTCTGCTTCACGCTCTTTAAGACGGGCAGCGTGGCAAAAAGTATCTTCGGTCATTAAAAAAATTTCGGAGGTGATATTATTGACCCCAAACGAACAACTCTACGACAAACTGTCGGCGGAGTTTGACGCGTATGTCGCGGGCTTGAAGAAACTGCCGCCCGAAAAGATAATCGACAGCGCATACGAAAAGGTATTCAAAGAGGACATTTTAATGTCCTTTGAATCAAGCTACTACGGCGATGCCGAGTGCGCCGCGCTGCTTGCTCTCGACTCTCCTCTCGACGAACTCTACCGCAACTGGCTTGACACGGACGTGTCGTATATGGACGACTTGAGCGACACCATATCCGGCTTCATTGTGCGTGAAATGGAGCGCGGCAAGGATGTTGAGCGCGCGACGGTTACGGACTTCGCAACGGTTATGCCAGAACCCGACCCGTCAACGCTCCCTGTAATGGCAATCAACGGCGAGCTATATATCGGCGACTGGGTTCTCGTCAAGCCTGACGAAACCTATGGTTGCCTTATCGGGCAGGTCAAGGCGATTGAAAAGCTCGGCACGGAGGAACACGACACGGAGAACGTCACCGACGATGTTCACGTTGATTTTACCGCGATTGAGTACACCGGCCTCGCGAAAGCCGAGTTGCTCGAAGCGTTCGACAGGCTTTACCCGGACGCGCAGACGTTCGACGAGATTCCGCTTGACGACGTGATAATGGCTCCCGAAAGCCTCATAAGCCTTGTGGGTCTTGACTTTGAACGTGTCGGCGAGCTGTCCGGGAGCTACAAGGCGGCATACGAAGCGGCGAACAAAATCCTGTCCGAGTATTTTAGCGGGCTGGAAGCCAAGCTAATCGACCGCGTGGAGCAAAACTACGCCGACTATCAGCAGACGCTAACGTCTTTCGGCGCGAACGAACTGATAGATATGGCGGCGAAAATCCACGCTACCAGCGACGCATACAGCTATATGACAAGCTACCACGGTTACAGCGACGACGAAACGCGGTTTTATCTGCAATTCTCGAACCCGCTGGAAGTCGTGGCGGACGCGTGGCACGAGCGCAACATTGACCTCGACGAGATGAGCTTCACAATGGACTTTATCAGCGAACACCGCGACACGTTCTTGACGCAGTACGCGCTTGCCGCCGACGAGCCGTCGGATACGGGCTTGCGGCGTTTTATGGGTGTGAACCTGTTTAACTTCCTCGGCAAAATCGCGGAGCAGACAATAATCCATTACCCAAACGACTGGCAGTATGACCGCGACGCGCTTTGGAACGCGGCGCAGTCCGACAATACCGAAGATAAGCGGGTTGTGTGGCACGTCTGCTCTTACAGTACGCACCTCAAGAACGAGCGCGACGTGTTCGTGCGTGACAGCGGCGCGTATGCGTATATGACCGACTACCACCAAAACGACCCGGATATGTTCGGTTACATCGTGGAAATCACGGGCAAGCGCGGCGGAGAGGTTTACGGTAACGTGTTTGAAGTCGGCGATTACGCCGAGTTTGCGGCGCATATCCGCGATACCGCCCTGCCGCTTGAATCTGTGACGCTGACCTATTCTGACCGCTTTGGCGTGAACGCGGGTAAAACAATCACCGTCCCGCGTTTGGAGTACGACAACGACCGTCACCGCCTTATGAGCAAGAGCGGCAGCGTCACCGCCATTCGGTTCAACCCGTCCGAGAGCGTTCAAACGATGTCAGAGTTGCTTCAAAGCGAGCGTTCGCGGCGTATGGCGTATCCAATCGGCAGTCCGCAGGCGCATTTTGACAAGATTGCGGCGCGTATTGCCGAAGTCCGCAAGCCACCTGAACAGGAAGCCGCCGCCGAGCAGAATAACGGCGATAAACCCGCGCCGCCGCGCAAGCTCACCATCAACGAAAAAATCGCGGCGGGCAAGCAGAAATCCGAGGAATATCTGGCGCAAAAGGCGCAGAATCCTACAAAATCTAACAATAAGGAGCGAAACTGATTATGAGTAACGTAGAAATGGACGTTCGGGCGTACCCGATTAACAACGAGCAGAGCAACACGAAGGCGTTCGCCAGCGTGTCGTTCAAGGTGGACGGCGAGGATTTGGTCGCTATCCACGGTATCCGCGTGGTGGACGGCTCAAAGGGGCTGTTCGTCACAATGCCGCAGTCCAAAGACAAGGACGGCGAATATCACGACATCGCGTTCCCGCTGAACGGCGAACTGCGGAAGGAACTCAACAAAGCCGTGCTGAACGAGTACGGCAAGGCGGTCAGCGTTGACCGCAAGCAGAGTATCGGCGACAAAATCGCGGACGGCAAGGCGCAAGCGGCGCAGCACACCGCACCCGCGCAGACGGCGGCGAAAAAGTCACCGGGATTGGGGGATTAACGAATGGCGTTCGTTTCAATTTCAAAAGACCTCAGCAAGGTCAAAACCAAAGTCGCGCTGAACCTCACGAAACGCCAGTTAATCTGTTTCGGCGCGGCGGCGGCAATCGGAATACCCGCGTACATTCTAACGCGCGGGGCTGTCGGCAACTCGGCGGCGGCGTTACTCATGATTGGGGTAATGCTGCCGCTGTTTTTTATCGGAATTTATGAAAGGGACGGTCAGCCCGCCGAGAAAGTCTTGCGGAACTATATCCGTTGTAAGTTCTACCGGCGCGGCTTCCGTCCGTACAAGACCGAGAACCTCTACGAAATTTTAGAAACGGAGGCGAAAGCATTTGGCAAACAAACACATACAACAGCAAAAGCGGCTGTCGGCAAACGTCAAAGCGGCAAAGTCAATCCGCGCCGACGCTAAGAAGCCTGCGCCGCGCAATGCCGTTCCCGCGAAGCCGCCCGCCAAGAAAGCAGGCGGCTTCAACGGATTTATGGAACGCATATTCGGCGGCAAACCTCCGAAGTCTGCGCAGGAGAGTATCCCGTATCGCGAGATGTACAAGGACGGTATATGTCGGTTGACCGATAGGCGGTACTCCAAAAGCGTCGCGTTCGGCGACATCACATATTTTCTCGCGGACAAGGAGACGCAGACGCAGATTTTCGAGAATTACAGCGACTTCATCAACTACTTCGATTCAAGCGTTGAGTTTTCGCTTCACTCTATCTGCCAGCGCACAAATCAAGACGTTTTGAAAGACGCCGTGAAAATCCCCGAACGCGGTGAGCGTTTCGCGCCAATCGTGGGCGAGTATCAGACGATGCTCAACGACCAACAGGCAAAAGGCAACAACGGCTTGACGAAATCGAAATACGTCACCGTGTCAGTTGACGCGGATAACTTCAAGGCGGCGAAGCTCCGCGCAGAGCGCGTGGAAGCCGACATATTGAACAACTTTAAGATACTCGGCGTGACCAGCCAACCGCTGACGGGCGCGGAGCGGCTTGAAGTGCTGTACAATCAGCTAAACCCGGATGGCGGCAAGTTTCGCTTCGACTGGAAAACGCGGGTGTCGTCGGGCTTATCCACGAAAGACTTCATCGCACCGACCTCGTTTGACTTCCGCGACGGCAAAACGTTCCGTATGGGCGACTATTACGGCACGGTCAGCCATTTGCAGATACTTGCGTCGGAGATTAAGGATAGTATGCTCGCTGACTTTCTCAACATCGACGTGCCCGTGACGGTCACGATTCACGTCAAGTCAATCGACCAGCCGGAAGCGATAAAACTGATAAAGCGCAAGATGTCCGACATCGACGCGATGAAGATTCAAGAGCAGAAAAAGGCGGTTAAGGCGGGCTACGATATGGACATTATCCCGCCTGACCTCGCCACGTTCGGGCTTGAAGCGAAAACGCTGTTGGAGGATTTGCAATCCCGCAACGAGCGTATGTTTCTCGTTACTATACTCGTGCTGAACATCGCCAAGAAGAAATCGGAGCTTGACAACAACTTCTACGCCGTCAGCGCAATGGCGCAAAAGCACAACTGCGCAATCAAGCGTTTGGATTATCAGCAGGAACAGGGGCTGATGAGCAGTCTTGTTCTCGGCGTGAATCAGGTGGAAATTAACCGCGCGCTCACCACAAGCGGCGTGGCGATTTTCATTCCGTTCACCACCTGTGAACTAAACCAGACTGGCGAAGCGATGTACTACGGCTTGAACGCGCTGTCGAACAATATGATAATGTGCAATCGCAAATACCTGAAAAACCCCAATGGGTTATTCTTAGGTACGCCCGGTTCCGGTAAGTCGTTCTCCGCGAAGCGCGAAATCATAAACGTGTTTCTCTTGACGGAGGACGACATCATCATATCAGACCCGGAAGCGGAATATTTCCCACTCGTGAGCCGCCTTGACGGGCAGATTATAAAGCTCTCGCCGAACAGTACGCAATACATTAACCCGATGGACATCAACGACAATTACAGCGACGGCGACGACCCCGTGATGCTGAAATCTGATTTTATTCTGTCGCTGTGCGAACTGATTATAGGCGGGAAATCTGGGCTTGAACCCGTGGAGAAAACAATTATCGACCGCTGTGTGCGGCTTGTGTATCGCGATTACCTCGCGAACCCCGCGCCGGAGCGTATGCCGATTTTAGAGGATTTATACGACCTACTCCGTAAGCAATCAGAGCCGGAAGCGCAGCGTATCGCAACCGCGCTCGAAATCTACGTCACGGGTTCGCTAAACGTGTTCAATCACCGGACGAATGTGGACATCACGAACAGACTCGTGTGCTATGACATCAAGGAACTCGGCAAACAGCTTAAAAAGCTCGGTATGCTAATTCTGCAAGACCAAGTGTGGGGCAGAGTTACCGCCAACCGCGCCTTGAAGAAAACGACGTGGTTCTATCAGGACGAATTTCACTTGCTCTTGAAAGAGGAACAAACCGCCGCCTATTCGGTGGAGATATGGAAACGCTTCCGCAAGTGGGGCGGCATCCCGTCCGCGCTGACGCAGAACGTCAAAGACCTGCTTGCGAGCCGTGAGATTGAGAACATCTTTGAGAACAGCGACTTCATCTATATGCTCAATCAGGCGCAGGGCGACAGGCAAATTCTCGCGAAACAACTCGGCATATCGCCGCATCAGCTTTCCTACGTCACACACTCCAACGCCGGAGAGGGGTTATTATTCTATGGGAACGTCATAATCCCGTTCGTTGACCGCTTTCCGAAAGATACGGAACTGTATAGGATTATGACAACTCGCCCTGCCGACCTCGCGGAGGTGGTGTCTGATGTATGAGTTATGCCCCGTTACGCTGAAAGAGGCGCGGGAGTTTGTCGGTGAGAACCACCGCCATAATGCGCCGCCGCAGGGTCACAAATTCTCAATCGGCTTGAAGTCAGGAGAAACGCTTGTCGGCGTTGTGATTTGCGGCAGACCGATAGCGCGGGCGCACGACGACGGCTATACAGCCGAAATCACGCGCTGCTGCGTTCTTGAAAACAAGCCGAACGCCAACAGCAAGCTCTACGCCGCTGCTCTACGCGCAGCAAAAGCTATGGGGTATCACCGCGCAATCACATATACTCTGCCGACAGAGAGCGGCGCAAGTCTGAAAGCGGTCGGATTTATACTCGACGGACAAACAGTTAACGCCAAATCGTGGAATGTTCCATCACGTCCGCGTCTAACACCGGACAAATATCCTGCGGGGAGTAAATGCCGATGGCTGAAAAATCTATGAGGAAAGGAAGGTTATCACGCTATGAACGAACACACCAGTGTGACACGCGACGCCGCGCCCCCCGTAACCCTTGCGGAAAACCAATATGTCCAAGAATTGTTCTCGATACTGAAAGACAACGGCAGGGACACGAGCGGTTTGTCCGCTCTGCTCGGTCACGTCGAAGGAATGGAGAACTATATCAAACGCGCCGAGGACAAGATTTCAGATATGAAATCGCAACTCGCCGATATGAAAGAGGTACAGAACCACCCCGTCAAGACCGCGCTGACAAACGCGATTAAGACGCTGGAAAACAAGGTCGCGGAGGTCAAAGTCCAACTCGCGGAACTCAAACAAAATATTGTCGATGGCTGTAAATCGGCGGTTCAGGCTTTCAAGGAGAAAGGCTTGTCCACGCTGAACAACCTCGCGTCGTTCTTCCATATCAAGGGCGCGATTAAGGCAATCGACCGCAGCGTCGGGGAGTCCGCGCAGTCCTGCGATAAGGCAGTTGAGCGGATTAACAGCTTCGCGCGTGAATATCACAGCGCGAACAACGCTCTGCGTAATATGGGGCGCATCGTTGTCGGCAAGCCGCCGATTGACGCGAAGAAAGAGGCGGGCAAGCTCGCGAGAGCTGTTGCCGCGCCGTATAAGGCTGAAAAGACGGTTTTGCTGAAAATCAGCGGCCTTGCGAACTCGATGGTTCAGCGGCTTGAACAGCTTGAAACTACGGCGGCAAAACAGCGCAAACCGCCGATAGCCGAGCGTATAGCGCGTGGTAAGGAACGTGCCGCGCAACGTGAGCTTGAGCGTCCGACGCCGGAACGCGCTAAGACAACCGGATTAGAGGTATGAGTAAACGCAAACTTAAAGGGCGCGATAAACTCGCGCTGAAAAATACCCGCGACGGCGCGGTGGAACGCAACGCCGCCACAGGCGACGAGGTTCGCGTAAGCAAGCGCGATACAGAACTCGACCTGCGCGGCGGGAAGCAATCGGATAAAACGAACTTTTCCCAAGTTGGGAAAAGTTCAGCTAAGAGCAAAAACCGCAAGCAGGTTTATCGTCATAACAGGGCTGAATCCGCCGATGTTGAGCAAAAGTCCTCAATCCAAGAGACTCCGGCAGATAACGCCGTGCAGTCCGCGCCGAAGCCAAACGATAACGCGGCGGTTCAGTCGCAAGCGGTCATAGCGGATGATACCCACGCCGATGAAATGCAACACCCGGCGCAGTCAACCGAAACAGGACGTGTTCCGTACAGACCGCCGAGCGCGAAGTCTAAGCCGCCCCCTAACAGGCGACCGCAGTATTGTCAGAACGCGGAACGTCAAGCGGACGCGGTAACACCGACTACTACGGACAATAAGCCATTAAAGCACGAAGCTCCATCTAAACTGAACGTCGATGAACCCGCCGCGCAGACGCAAGGAAAATCTAAACAAGCGCGTCAACCGCTGTCGCAAGAAGCCGTTGACAGCGATATTTCCGTAAATCAAGGCGACAGCGCGGTTGCAACGCCAAGCACGGAAACGCCGCTTAAACAAAGTGAACCGTCAAATCTACGTTTTACGCGCGACGACACGGCTGTACCGCCTGAAAAGCCGAAACAACACAGGCAGCCAGTCGATAAATCAGAAGTGACAACGCCCGATACGCCACCAAGTCGTTCTCATACGACCCCGCCTGACACCCCAAGCAGCAGCGGCGCGGCAACATCAGGCACAAAAAGCGGCGAACCGCTCAAGCACGAACACGCGGACGCGCCGCTCAAAGCAGACAAGCCCGACAAATTCCGCTTCACCGACGATGAATCATCTCCGCAGATACCCTCTCGCGGCGATGTTAAGCAGCAAAAGCGGTACGGCAAGGCGCAAAAGCAAGCGGACAAAGCGGTTACGAAGCTCGACAACGCTAAATCCAAACTGCCTGCCAAGAAGAAAGTCCGCTCCAAGCGTGTTTTCAACGAGGAAACGGGCAAATCCAAGCGCAAGCTGTACTTCGAGAGCGAAGTCAAGTCGCAAGCGGAGCATCTGAGAGGCTCTATGCCTTTGCGACCCGTCAAGGCGGCGGGAAACTCCGCGCTGGCGTTCTGGCATCGCAAGATGTTCCAAGTTGAGCAGGAGAATGTCGGCACGGAAGCCGCGCACAAGGGTGAAATGACCGCCGAGGGCGTGGTTCGCTCCGCGCTCCGTCACCACAAGACCGCGCCGTATCGTAAGGTGCAGAAGTTGGAGCGAAAAGTGACCAAGAAAACGGTCAATGCCGCATATCAAAAGACACTCGCGCAGAACCCGAAACTCGCAAGCAACCCGTTGTCGCGGGCATTCCAAAAACGGAAAATCAAGAAAGACTACGCGAAATCGGCGCGGGAAGCCAAAAAGACGGCTGAACGCGCAAAGAAAGCGGGTTCTGCCGTATCAAGCGCAGGCAAAGCCATTGTCGGCGCGGTAAAACGTCACCCGATTGCGGCGGCGGTAATTGTGCTGATTGCGCTGCTGCTGTTCGCGCTTATGTCGCTCATCGGCGCGTTCGGCGGTATGGGCAGCGGCGGCTTGGGCGGTATACTCACGGCGAGTTACCTCGCGGAGGACGCGGACATTGACAACGCCGAACTCGTCTACACCGAATGGGAGACCGACTTGCAGACGCAAATCGCGAACGCCGAGAGCAGTCACCCCGGTTATGACGAATACCGCTACAATGTCGGTGAAATCAGCCATAACCCGTATGAACTGATGGCGTATCTCACGGTAAAGCATCAGAATTTTAGCTATGCCGCAGTTGAAAGCGATTTGCGGGCGATATTCGCCGAGCAGTACAATCTGACGTTCACACCGACGACGGAAACGCGGTATCGCACCGTGACGACAAAAGACCCGGAAACAGGTGAAACGTCCACGAGCGAAGAATCTTACGAATGGCACGTTATGACCGTATCCCTTGCGGTTCAGTCGTTTTCGGACGTTGCAATGTCACATCTTAGCGGCGAGGATTACGCGCATTATGCCCTGCTGTTGCAGACCAAAGGCAGTCGGCAATATATCGCGAACCCGTTTGGCGACGTAAACTGGCTGCCCTATGTGTCAAGCTACTACGGCTACCGAATCCACCCGATTTCCGGCGAGAAAAATTATCACAAGGGCGTGGATATTGCACTTCCGCTCGGAACGCCGATTATGGCGGGGCAGGACGGAACTGTCACGTTCGCGGGCTACTCCGGCGATTACGGCAACGTCGTCGTTATTGAGGGCGACAAGGGTTTAGTTAGCAAGTACGCTCATTGCGACACGATTAGCGTCGCTGTCGGGCAGCCCGTGAAAGCGGGCGACGTTATCGCGACGGTCGGCAACACGGGAGCGAGTACTGGAGCGCATTTGCACCTTGAAATCATTAGCAATGGTCAATATCTCAACCCGATTTTCTTCGCCGATACGGGCAGTTTCAGCCTTACGCCGAGCTACGGTTACGCGGGCGAAGCGATGGGCGACGGCACTTACGCTGCTCTGATGGCGGAAGCGGAGAAATATCTCGGATACCCTTACGTCTGGGGAGGTTCGTCGCCGTCAACGTCATTCGACTGCTCCGGGTACGTTTCCTATGTCCTCGTACATTCGGGAGTCAAAAATGTCGGACGGCTTGGAGCGACAGCCTTATACAACATTTCAACGCCTGTTTTCCCAAGCGACGCAAGACCCGGCGATTTGGTTTTCTTCCATTCCACATACTCAACGCCGATGCCTGTAACGCACGTTGGTATCTATGTAGGCACGGACGCGTCGGGGCGGCCGCGAATGCTCCACTGCGGCAATCCGATTCAGTACACCTACATCGACACGACTTACTGGCAGAACCATTTTTACGCTTTTGGGCGCATTAACTGAGGAGGGAGCGAACTTATGACCAACAGCAAAATTGAGAAAGTCAAAGGCGAAATCGAAAAGGTCAAGGCTAAAATCGCGGAGTTTCAGGCGAAGCTCCGCGACTTGGAACGCGAAAAGGTCAGGCTCGAAAATGAGCAAATCGTCGCGCTTGTGCGCGGCGGCGACCTTGGCGCGCTCGCAAGTCTAAACGACTTCATCAGCGATGCGGAGCTTCATATCTTGAAGAAACCGCCCGCCGCCGAAGCCAAGCAAACAAATATCAGACAGGAGGCTATGAATAATGCGATTATCACTGAAAACTAAAGTGTTCCCGCTTATCGCGCTGGCACTAATTATCGGCGCGATTTTTTGCGCGGGGACAACGGCGTATGCTGCCGAAATACCGGAAAGCGGCGATTCGCTGATTGTGAAAGAGGTGTGGCTCACGGGCGACACGCTTCACATCAACGTCTCCGACAGCGACGACACGGCGCAGACGCTGGAACTCAATCTGCGCGACTACGCCAAACCCGCAGACGAGTACGTCACGGTTCAGGCGACGGACAGCGCAGGGCGCACGTCCAACTCTATACAGTTCAAGAACCCGTACTATGTGTCTTCCGCAAATGACGACACGGCAAGTCCCACAGTTGAAATGCCGTCCGAATCGGGGATTTCGGAAAGCGGAAAACCCTTTACCCCAGACGGCACAGGTACGGTTGTTGACAACGCGACCAACGCAGACGGCAAGGAGTTTTTCACCGTCGAAACGCCGGACGGCAACGTGTTCTATCTCATTGTTGACCGCCAGCGCAATTCAGATAACGTCTATCTGCTGAACACAGTCAACGAGGACGATTTAGCGTCGCTCGCAAAGTCCGGCAACGGCAAAGGCGTCAGCGCGATAGAAACGCCGCCGACTGTGACGCCGACCGCGCCGATTGCCACACCCGAACCTACACCTACTCCCGCACCTGTCAAAAGCGGAGGGAACACGGGTACAATCGTGTTTGTAGTGATTGCGGTGCTTGTGTTCGGCGGCGCGGCGTATTATTTCAAAATCGTGCGTCCGAAGAAAAACGGCGCGGACACCGCCGATGACGACTATGACGAACCGGAGAACGATTTTGACGACGACACCGAAACGGACTTGGAGGAGGACGGAGAGGACGGTGATGACGAGTGAAAAAACTGATTACGTTATTATTCGCCGTCTGCGTTATCCTCTGTGTTCTGCCGAGCTTAGTGGCGTTTGCCGCTGAAACGGACGATAACGAACCGTCAAACGTAACGATTACGGTCGTTCTGCCCGATAAGGAAACGAAGCAAGAGCCGGAGGAAACGCCCGCGCCCGTGCAGCCGACCGAAATAAAGATGTACCCGGTTGACGTGACGGAGAACGCCGAGGGTAACAGGCGGCAAATCGTCAAGACATATGAACTGACCGCCGCCGAAAGCCCCGCCGACATTCCGCGCGCCGACTTTGAGCGCAACGGCTGGCGATACAGCTTGACGGACATCTTGAAGCGTGAAACCGCCAACGCGGAAACAAAGCCGCATACGGAAACCATCACGCTGAACACCGACACCAAGGACTTGGAGAAAATCCTTACCCTGCTCGCGCCGACTATGGAATACAAGACGGACGACGAGTTTGTCGGGGTTTTACAGCTTGATGTGACAAGCATCAAGATTGAGACTGCGGGGACGAAAACCACAAGCTATGAGATGAAAGTCACCCGCGAATACCCGCATTTATCGGCAGCTGACACGTCGCTTGTGCCTAAAACCGTGTCGGACAACGGCAAAACCTACAATCTGGCGAACGTGGACTGGAAAGCGGGCAACTACGTCACTATCGACTACGAGCAGGTGCCGGAGTATTACACCGCTTACGCGAC
>BNZR01000042.1 GCA_026001245.1 Clostridia bacterium | reverse complement strand
GGGCTACAACGTCCGCGCTGTCCGCCAAAAGCGCGCGCGAACGTTTGGACGCGGCCTTGGCGGACGGCACGGCGTACGCCCTGTCGCTGACCGCGACTAATCTTGACGCGGCCGCGGCGCTAAGCCGTTTGCCCTCTCACTTGGGCAACCTGGAAAGCCTGTTTTTAACCTTCGACCATGACGACGAACGCCTGTACACCCGCTCGCTTAACAGCCTGCGCAATATATTCTCGCACAACAACACCTCCGAAACCGTAATCATGTTCTACAAAAGCAACGTAAACCGCACTTTGCTGTACGACGAGCGCGTGTCGTCCTCAACCTTGGAAAACGTTGAGGCCTACCGAAATACCGACCACGCGGCCATAGTCGCGCTCTCCGGCAGAAGCGACGGATACGTCCGTTTCTACTCCAACGGGGAGCGGCTGTATATAGTGCGCAACCTGCTGACCCATGCCGACCTCACCCCCTTCGCCACCTTGGTGGTCTTCTTGGATATGAACGATTTGCGGGACGAGTTCAACCACATCTCGCTGTCCGGCACAAGCATATCCGTTCGCCTGTCCGACTATTTGGGACGCGACAACGTGTACCCCAACGGGCGCGACGCGGCGTTGGAGAACCCCGAGCCTAAATCATGGAACGATTCGGACGCGTCCCACGCCGTAGCCGTGGCCAAAACCGGCGACTATATCCTGTCGGCGCATGTCAGCGCGGAATACGCCTCTAACTACCCGGAAATGAACCTGGCACGCAACATCGGCTTTATAATCATGCTGGGCGTGGCCCCGCTGCTTATATACATCGTGTACCACACCAATAAATACCTGCGCGGCTTCTATGACAAATCCTATAACGACGAGATAAAACTGCGCGACACGCAGATCGGCCTGCTTCAAGCCCAAATAAACCCGCATTTTTTCAACAACACGTTGGAGCTTATCAACTGGCAGGCCAGGGCGCACGGCGACGAGGACACGGGCAAGATGGTGGAATCGCTGGGGACGCTTATCGGCGCGGCGGTGGACAGGGGCAGTAATCCCGTCGTGCCACTTTACGAGGAGATGGAGTACGTAGAGGCGTTTTTGTATATCACCGCCACGCGCTACAAAAAACGCCTGACCATCAACGTTGAGATAGACGACGCCATGATAGGCGAAACCGTTCCCAAACTGTCGATTCAGCCGCTTTTGGAAAACGCCGCGTCCCACAGCATCGCGCTGTCCCCGCCCGGCGAGGCGGCGATTAGTCTGCGCGTGCGCGGCGACGGCGCGTACATGTATATCGAGGTAATCAACACCGGGACTATCCCCGAAAAGGACCGCGCCGCCGTGGACAAAACCTTGGCCACACATCAGGGCAAGCTGGACAGCTTTGGCAGACGGCGTATCGGCTTGGCCAATGTGTGCCAGCGTTTGGCGTTGCTATACGGCGGCGATGCCAGCCTGACCTACAAATCCGGCGGCGGCCGCACCGTGTTCACCATGGTAATACGGCGGTCGTCCCTTACGGAAGGAGCGGAAATATGAAACGATTAGTCGCAACGCTTTTAACGCTTTGCTTGCTTACGCTTCAGGCGGCCTGCGCCCGCGATGTGTCGCCGCCCCCGCCGGCTCCCCCCGTAGCCTTGACGGTTGTAAGCACCTTCGGCGGCAATCACGCCAACGCGGAGTTTTTTCAAACAATTATCTCCGGCTGGGCAAAGGACAGCGGCAACACGGTGTTCAACCGCTCCGCCAACCCCGATGAAACGTGGAAAAGCTCCGTGATTAACGACTTCGCCACGGGCAACGAGCCGGACATAATCCAGTTCTTCTCCGGCCACTCCGCCACCTCCATAGAAAACGCGCTTAAGCTTGTGTCTGTAGAGGAAATTCGCCGTACATACCCCGACTATCTTAGCAATCTGAAAGACAGCGCGTTCGCCTCCACCGGCGGCATAGAGGGCGAGCATTACTGGGCGCCCACCAACGGCTACTGGGAACTGACCTTCGTCAATCTGGACATCTTAGAACAGGCCGGGATAAACGATATTCCACGCGGCTGGTCGGGCTTTTTGGAGGCCTGTGAAAAAATCAAGGCCATGGGTATTACCCCGATAGGCGTTGAGTTAAACTCCGAGCCGAACCATCTGTTTGAATACCTGCTGTTCAACCATGCGGGCAACAACATGTCCGCGCAGATACCAATAGTGCCGGGCGACGCGGCCTCGGTCAACATCTCCGCCGCACTGGCCGACTTCAAGCTGCTTTATGATCTGGGCTACTTCCCCGCCAACACCGCAACGGCCACCCGCGAAGAGGTTGTCGCGTCCTTTGCGGCCAAGAAGTCCGCGTTTTTACCGGCGGGACACCGCAACCGCGTACAGGTCGAAACCGCCAGCACCGACCCCAAGACCGTTGCGGCGTTCGGGTTCCCCTCCCGCGATTACACGGTGCGCTCCCCCGACTCGGTAATGGCGGGCTTCGAGACGGGCTTCGCCGTCACGCGCAAGGCGTGGAACGACCCCGCAAAGCGCGGCGCGGTGGTGGAGCTGATGACCCGCATTTTATCCGACAGCAGTATAGACGTTTTCGCGGGCGGCGGGGTGACTTTCACGCCCACCAAGGCCGACGCTATCGTATCCCACACGCTATCCGTGTTCTCGCGCAGTTGCTTGGACGCTAGGATTTCATCCGGCACGGTAGTCAAATGCGCCGAGGATTACTGGCAGCCCGAAATGGGGCGGCTGCTGTTCACCGACCTAATATCACGCGTATGCGAGGGCAGCACCACGATAGACGACGCGATAGACGAGCTGATAGCCGCAAACCACGCCACAGGCGAGGTACACGCGCTGTCGCTGGAGGACTGAACACTCTTTCGGAAATCAAATAAGTTGCCACGGCGGATTCACCCCGCCGTGGCAACATTCTCTGTTCAGTTGTAAACCGGCCCAAACGGCCCATCGAAAAAACTCCCGTCGCCAAATATATCCCAGTTGATAAATTGGCGAATTCTTGTGCGCAACTCCTTATCGCCGAGTTCCCACCAGTACCGTCTGTCAAGGTAATTCGTCAAAATTTCCGTATCTTGCTCGTTAAGCGAGCCGGTTTCCAGCATGTCGCACATCAGCCACATCACTTTGTAATTCTCTTCTTGGTCAACAATCAGCCCGGCGGTCTCTTTGTTATACAGCGGTTTGATTATATCGTAGGCCTTTAAGTCCTCGGCGTCCTTGGCTTCTTCCACCTTACGTAATTCCTCTCGGTGTTTATCCATCTCATAATCACGCTCCGGATAGCTAGAGGGAACATACGAAGGGGTTACCTCGCCGTTGGCTAACTGCTCCTTGTATTTTTGCTCCTCGCGCTCCCATTCCCGGATGGCCGCAAGATCAGCATCCGGGTCAAGCCACAGCGGGCGTTTCTCTCCATCCCCGCCACTTACGGCAATGGCAACCCCGACCACTCCCAGCAGGAACACTCCTAGGGCAACGATGATTAGAGTTTTTTTCATATTAATACGCCTCCTTAAAATTTAGCGGTCACTGACGTTAGGGCTTGAACCGGAAAAACCTAAAATGATCGCTGGGGTAGGCTGCGCAAATTTGAAGCAGATTCTTGTTGAGCGTATCTACTGTATGGTAAGTCAACTGGAAACTCATATTCCCATTATATGTTCCATATGAAGTTATGTACATAGTGTGCCACGCGTTTCCAGGAACGCCGTTACTATCATACATAATTTGAATTATATCCCCCACATAAAATGGCCTGTTATAGATTTCAGATTTATGAGCAAGGATATACGACCCTGTGTACGTTTCGAAAGTAGTCCTATTTATCCAAAAGTGCCTGAATGTATTAGCACTAATCCAAGGACTTGGACTTGTAAGCGTCCATGAGTTGTTTAGTTGAGTTGTATTTGTAGGCTTCGGATACGTGTTATTTTTCCTATCTACTTTCCAATCGTCGAAGAAATGTATCCCGCTGGCCAACAGACATTGCGAAGCGAAATCTGTGCAGTCCCCGCCCATATCACTAGTGTCGGGATATGCCGGGACGCGCCTATCCCAGTTGTTTGTGGCATATGTTTGCCCCAGCAAGGCCGAAAAGTTAACCGGTTCGAATATCCATTCATCATTTTTACCGCCGTTATATGTCCATTGGATAACATTATATCCATTATCGCAACTCGCGTTCATTACCGTCACCGTTTTAGTATAGTTACTGCACTGTGACATGATTTTGTATGACCCTGTTGCCGTGCGTTCTATGGCGAACCGTCTGTCAGTTGCGGAAGCATCGGCATATATGTCAATATTCGCCCCATCGGAAGTATAGTTTGAATGAACATCCAGTACCTTTGTTCCCGCTCCGACCATTGAGATAATTTTATACAAGCCGCTTCCCATATAGACAACTTTCCATTTTTGCTGGTTGCTAGTGCTTTTTACCTGCTGAACAACATTCGTGGCGTTTGCGTCTGTATTTTGCTCCACAGCCAAATATTTTCCGCTATATGCGTTTTTAATGAAATAAGTATATCCGCTGGCAATGTACGGGTCTTCGGAATAGGCTAGGGACGTTTCAACGTATGCTATGGACACGGTTACAACAAACGCTAACATGACAAATGCAATTGCGAATTTTTTAATCTTACCCATAGTTAATCTCTCATTCGTTCTTTTAGCGTCTAGCCCAATATATTCACCTAGACTATACCTTAGTTGTCTTTGTTTGTCAAGAGCGTTTTGAAAAATTCACAATTTGTTAACATTTAAAAGCCGCAGGTCGTATTGACCTGCGGCTTTATTTCTTACGTCACAGTAGCGTTCCCCGAATACACGTACCCGTGCGCCATGTCCAGCGAGACCACCGTGCCGCCTTTTAGCAGCTTTGTCGCGCTGGCCGCGCCTACTATCACCGGGATCCCCAGCGCGTAGCCGACTGTTGCGGCGTGGCTGTTCTCGCCGCCTTGCTCCACAATCAGCGCGGAGGCCTTTTTTATAATCGGCAACAGCTCGTTATCCGTGCTGTTGATAACCAAAATCCCGCCCGGCTCGAAGTATGAGGCCAGCTCCTCGCGGTCGTGTGCCACAAACACCGCGCCCGTGACCACGCCCTGCCCGATTCCCTTGCCGGACACCAGCACGTTGCCCACAAGCTCCACTTTTAATGTGTTCGTCGTCCCCGCGATACCAAGGGGTGTGCCGCCGGTGATAACCACAACGTCGCCCTTGTGGACAATCCCTGTCTCTTCGGCCTTCTGCACCGCGTGGGTGAACAGCTCGTCCGAGTTTTCCTGCATACTGCCCATAATCGGGAACACGCCCCAGCTCATGCGCAGATGTCTATAGGTCTGTTCCGACGGGGTTACCGCGATAATCGGGCAGGCCGGGCGGAAGCGCGAAACCATCAGCGCGGTGGAGCCGCTGGTGGTAATCGTGACAATCGCGGCCGCGCCCAAGTCGTGCGCGGTGGTGCAGGTTGCGTGCGAAATGGCGTTGGTTACGTTTATCTGGAAGCCCGTCTGATCCTCCATGAACATGCGCTTGTAGTTGATGTTGCTCTCGGTGTACTCCGCGATACGCGACATGGTGCGCAACGCCTCAACCGGGTATTTTCCAGCGGCCGTCTCGCCCGACAGCATAATCGCGCTGGTGCCGTCGTAGATGGCGTTGGCCACGTCGGTGGTTTCGGCGCGTGTTGGGCGGGGATTGTGCTGCATAGAGTCCAGCATTTGGGTTGCCGTGATGACGCGCTTTCCGGCGCGGTAGCACTCGCGGATCAGCTTTTTTTGGATAAACGGCACTTCCTCCAGCGGAATCTCGACCCCCAGGTCGCCGCGGGCGACCATAATCCCGTCCGAGACGTGCAGAATCTTGCGGGAGTTGGAAACGCCCTCGCGGTTCTCGATCTTGGCGATTATGGCGATGGTCTTACAGCCGCGAGCTTCAAGAATACGGCGAATGTCCAGCACGTCTTCGGGCCCGCGCACGAACGACGCGGCGATATAGTCGAAGCCGTTGTCCACGGCGTAGTTCACGTCGGCAATGTCCTTGGGCGACAGATAGTCCATTTTGATGGACACGTCGGGGATATTCACGCCCTTGTGACTGCCAATCTCGCCGCCGTTGTCCACGCGGCAGATAAGGTCGCCACCATTTATGGACTCAACGGTCAGGCCGATAAGCCCGTCGTCAATCAGCACGCGGTTGCCGGGCTTAAGCTCCTTGGCAAGGTTGGGGTAGGTTACGTACGAGATGGTCGCGTCGCCCTCGATTTCGCGGTTGGTCAGGGTGAATTTTTCGCCGGGGACAAGGGTTATCTTGCCGCCGCCCGCGATGTTGCCCGTGCGTATTTCGGGGCCCTTGGTGTCCAGCAACAGCGCCGGCGACTGCCCCGTGGCCTGACAAGCGGCGCGGAAGCGGGCGATACGCGCGTCGTGTTCGGCGTAATTGCCGTGGGAGAAGTTGATGCGGGCAACGTCCATGCCCTCCAGCATAAGCTGTTCAAGCACGGATTGGTCGTCAACGGCGGGGCCGAGCGTGCAGACTATTTTTGTCCTTCGCATGGTGTAACAAATCCTTTCCTGTGGGTTGTTGGCGTTTTATTAACTTAATTGTACCACGCGAAAGGATTTTTGTCAAGCGGTGCGTTAACCTATCTCCCCTTCACACCCTCATCGGCACGGCGTACGTGGAGAACCTGACGTTTTGCGACACGTCGAAGTTGTCTATGGACTTTATCAGCCCCACGCAACCCACCTGAAACAAGTCGTCTATCGCCTCGCCGCGATTTGAAAAGCGATGTATTACGCTCAATACTAAGCGCAAATTGCCCGCGATCAGCGTCTCGCGGGAGCGCTCCACGTCCTCGCCCGCCTTGATTTTATGCAGTAGCGCCATGGTTTCCGCGCCCGGCAGTACCGGCAGCTTAGAGGTGTTGACCCCGCATATCTCTACTTTGGTTATCATTCACACACCTCAATCTTTTAATGTTTATACGTTCAGTATCTCCCCGCGCTCGGTCTTTGATACGCTTCTTGGGCGCAGATAATTTATTTCTTTCGCGGTCAAATTGCGCCATGCTCCGACTTTTAGGTCGCCCAGCACAATAGCCCCCTCCCGCACACGCCGCAGTCGCAGTACTTTCATGCCCGCGTCCGCGCACATCAGGCGCACCTGCCGCTTCTTCCCCTCGTGAATCACCACCGAAAGCTTATCGGATAAGTCGGATATTTTCGCGCTTGGGTTGTCTAGCTTCAGCTTTTCAAGATCGCCGCCGTGCGTCCACACGTGATACTCCTTCTCCACCTCGTTCGAGGGGTGTGTCAGGATATGTATCAATTCGTTGTCGTTTGTCATAAGCAACAGCCCCTCGGAGTCCATGTCCAAGCGACCCACGGGCAATAATCTCGCCGCGCCCGCACCCGTCACCATCTCCGCCACGGTCTTGCGCCCCCGCTCGTCCGACATTGTGGTTACCACCCCACGCGGCTTGTTTAGCATGACATATACAAACTGCCCAACCCCAAGCAAAGGAACGCCATCAACCGTGATAGCGTCCCCCGTTTCGGCCTTTTGCCCCAACTGGGCGACTTGGCCGTTAACCGTCACTCTGCCCGCCGAAATCGCAACCTCGGCGGCGCGGCGGGACATTATTCCTCCAGCCGCAATAATTTTTTGAAGCCTTTCCATAGTCCGCCTTTCTTTATCGGCGCACGCTCCGCCACGGAATTGGCGGCGTACAGCTCGCTCTGCCCCACGCACACGTCCCCCACCATAAAACGCACAAACCCCAAGGTTTCGCCTGCCGTGACAGGCGCCCACGTGAAGCGCGGCAGATCTATCTCTGTCTTTACAAATTTCAGCTCTTCGTCCTTCATCGCCCGCGTCACCGTGTCGCGCATACGCACGTCCACCGCGCTCTCGCCGGAGACCACCACCAGCTCCGCCACAAACGCGTCCGCCGTGGACAGCCTGCGCTCCGGAAAGTTGTTAAACCCGAAGTCCAGCATGTTGGCGTGGTCCTGCCAGTCGGACGGGTCCTGCAGCGTCACCGCTATCAACAACTGTCCGTTGCGCTGTGCGCTGGACACAAGGCACCGCCCCGCCGCCTGCGTGTAGCCCGTTTTGATACCGTTGGCACCCTCGTAATTCCACAGCATTTTGTTGTGGTTTTTAACGGTCAGCTCCCCGACCTTGCCTGTTTTCGTGCCGACTATCTGCGCGAACATCTCTAAATCCATAGCCGTAGTCGCAAGCAGAGCCATATCCCGCGCCGTGGAGTAATTCCCGTCGGAGTTTAGGCCGTGTGGGTTGGCGAAATGCGAACCCGTCAGGCCGATAATCGAGGCCATGTCGTTCATAGCGTCCACAAAGCCCGCCACGCCGTCCGTCCCGCCGCAGTGACGCGCCAAGGCCAACGCCGCATCGTTGCCCGACTGCAACAGCAGGCCGATTAACAGCTCGCGCACCGTAAGCTTGTCGCCCTGCTTGAAATATACACGCGTCCCCTCGACCATAGTGTCGGCCTTTTCGATTACCACGACCTCTTCCGGGTCGGTTAGCTGCATGGCCAAAAAGCCTGTCATAATCTTCGTAGTGCTGGCTATAAGGTGCTTGGCATCGGCGTTTTGCTCGTACAGCACGCGCCCGGAATGCGCGTCCACCAATATCGCGCTGTCGGCCGATGTGGTAAGCGCGAGCGCGTTGATGTTAATGATAAAAAACGCCGCGAATAAGCAACAAAACTTACGCAAGATACTTGTCCCCCTTAACTTGTATAGGGGTATTATATCCCGCGCCGGATAAAAATATTACTTGTTGCCGTACTTGGCGATAAGCTCCTCGGCCTTGGATACTATGCCGGGGATAGCGTCTATAATTCTGCCCAGTGTGTTGGTCTCGCCCGGTTGCATGGGCAGTACGCGCACGCCGTTTTGCGTGATAACCAAGAACGATACAGGGGTTATCGACCCGCCGACCCCCGCGCCGCCGCCGAAGCCGCTTTTGTCGCCGTTCCACTCCGTGCCTCCGCCGCCGGCCCCGAAGCCGATTTTGGACACGGGGATAATCATCGTGCCGTCGGGCGCGATAATCGGCTCCCCCACCACCGTGTTCACGTCAAGCATGTTTTTAATCTGCCCCATAGCCTCATTTATCATCTGATTCAGTTTGGATTCCATTGTTTTTTCCGCCTTTCTTTAATATCGGCAATATCTTAAGCCCCGCCCATATCGCAAAGCCTATCGCCAAAAACACACTGACCGTAAGCTTAACCCGCCCGCTAATCGCGGGCTTGGTTTTCGCAAAATCCAGCTCCGCGCCTACATCGTACCGCTTTATCCGCAAATATCGCTTCAAAAACGGCGTAACAACCCCGATAGCCGTCCACGTCCGACCATACATCAGCGCGGCGCGGTCAGCCTCCGCACTAGCCGCCACCACCTTAAGCCGGATAACATTAAACTTCAATATCCGCCCAAGCTTGCGAACAGCCATAGGCAACAGCGGCACAAGAGCCTTAAAATCAACCGAAGACTTAGCCCTTTCAACCGGCTTTTCAGCCGACACAGGCGCGGGAGCGTCCGCAGGCGCAACCGCCGAAACCGCCTTAGCTTTCTTGGCCTTTTCGGGCTTCTTAGGCTTGTCCAACCGAAGCCGAAATTTAAAGCACCCGACAACCAAATAAAGCTTCAATTCCTCGCCAAAATAAGCGTCAACACCCAAAAACCCCAAGCCCTCACCCCCTAATTGTCAATTGCGATCGTCATTTGTTTATCGTCGTCCGCAGACTCCAGCACTGGTAGCTCGGCCAGCGAACTCAACCCGAAGCATCTCAAAAACAGCTTAGTCGTTTTAAACAGTGTCGGCCGCCCCGGCACGTCCAAACGCCCGGCCTCCTCTATCAAGCCCTTTTCTCTTAAGGTATTTACCGTGTTGGTGCTGTCGATACCCCGCGTCCTCTCGATGTCCGCACGCGTTACGGGCTGGCGGTAGGCGATAATCGCCAGCGTCTCTAGTGTTGCGCGGGGCATGGGCGGCGGCTTGCGCTCCTCCAAGGCTCGGCGCACGTACAGCTCGCACTCCGGCGCGCTTACCATTTGATATGAATTCTCCAGCGTCACCACGCGCATACCGCGCCGCTCGAAATTATATCTGTCCCGCAGACCGCGCGCCGCGCCGCGCACAACGTCCTCGTCCTGCCCCAATACCGCGCACAGCCGCCCGACGGAAATCGGATCCCCCGACGCAAACAGTATGCCCTCCAACAGCCTTTCTATTTCCTCAAGCTCCAATTTTAACCGCCTCCTTTGCCGTAAGCTGTGTGCCGTCAATCGTCAGCCGCCCGTCGTGGCACAGCTCCAGCACCGCCAAAAACACCGCCACCAGCTCCGACCGGCTTTTCTGCTCGCGAAACAGCTCCATCATGCTCATAGTCCCCATGGACTGTAGCCGGTTCCGCAAAAACTCTATCTTGCGCCCCACGGGGTACGGCTCCGCGCCCAAAATCCCTTGAAACGCCTCGCGTTCCGGCGGGGCGCGGCGCAGGGCGCGTACTTTTAGCTCCGACATCGCGGCGCGAAGCTCCTCCGCCGAGTGTTCGCGGGTGTACAGCTTCTCTTTTGTAAGCTGTTCCTGCGGGCGGGCGAACAGCTCGCGGCCTATGTGCGACAGCGGCTCTAAAAACGTCACCGCGATTAAAATCTTCTCGTATTCCTCGCGGTTGCGGCGTTCCTCCAGCGTTTTTAACATCAAGGCCATTTCCGCGTCCTCGTCGTCTTTGCCCACGTTTAGCAGCATGCGGCTTTTAAGATACACCAAGTGCGACGCCATCACCGTAAACTCGCTGGCCACGTCCAAATCCATGCCCTGCATGCGCTCGACGTACTCCAGGTATTGATCCACAATCTCCGCGATTTTTAAGTCCGAGATAGTCATCTTGTTCTTGGACAGCAGTTGCAGTATCAAATCCAGCGGCCCCTCAAAGTCGGGCAGGTTAAACGTAAGCTCATCCATTGCCCGTCACCTTTAGCGCGACCCACCACATGCCGTCCAAAATCTGGCCGCGCAGGAAGCTAAGCGGTCCGTTCAGCACGCCCGTGAACAGCAACAGCATCAGCGCCATCATGCCGTAACGCTCGTATTGCAGTATTTTGTAGTAGATATGGTCGGGGATCAGTATCCCTATGGCCTTCGAGCCGTCCAGCGGCGGAATCGGGAACAGGTTGAACACCCCAAGCCCCACGTTTATCAGCGCGAACGCTATCAAAAAATCGGCCACAAACTCGGGTACCGCCGCCGCCCCCAACGCGTAGATTATAAGCGTAACAAAGGCCAGCGCGAAGTTCATACCCGGCCCCGCCAACGCCACCAAGCACATGTCGCGCTTGGGATTCTGAAAGTACCGCATGTCGATAGGCACAGGCTTAGCCCAGCCGAAGCCCACCAAAATAAGCATCAGCAACCCGAACCAATCCACATGGCGTATCGGGTTTAGCGACAGCCGCCCCATGTCACGCGCCGTCTCGTCCCCCAATCTGTGCGCGGCGTAGCCGTGGGCGATTTCGTGCAGCATAATTGCGAACAGCGCGGCGATACCCCGCGTCAGATAGGCGATAATCTGCTCTTTCGTCACCACCGGCATTACAGGTCGTTCCTCATAAGATCCTCGTAGCCCTCGCGCTTGACCACAAGCTTATGCGCCCCGTCCTTGACCATTACAATCGGCGGGTTTGGCACGCGGTTGTAATGCGAGGCCATAGAGTAGTTGTACGCCCCCGTGGCCTGTACCGCCAACAGCTCGCCCGGCTCGACCTCCGGCAAATCCGCGGCGGTAACCACGTCGCCGCTTTCACAGCAACGCCCCGCGATTATAACTTTCTGCGTGGCTTCCGCGTCGGGACGCTCCGGCAGAATCGGAAGATACTTCGCGCCGTACAGCGCACAGCGCGGGTTATCCGTCATACCCCCGTCCACCGCAACATAGGTGTTAACGTTCGGAATTTTTTTCACCGACCCGACCGTATACACCGTAAGCCCCGCAGGCCCCACTACCGAACGCCCCGGCTCGACCACAAGCTTTGGCAGGGGCAGTCTTAAATCGTTGGCGGCCTCGTACACGGCGCGGCCTATCAGCGCGGCCATGTCAAACAGCGGCACGGGGTCATGCGCGGGCAGATACTGTATGCCAAAGCCGCCCCCCAAGTTAAGCTCCGCGATAACGATTTTAAACTCGCGCTTCAATCGCTCCGCGAGTTTAAGCATTACGCTGGCCGCCAGCTTAAAGGGCGCGGTCTCGAAGATTTGCGAGCCGATGTGGCAGTGCAGTCCCACCAACCTCACGGATTTCATCTCCGCCGCCAGCTTGGCAAACTCGTAGACCTCGCCCGTCTCTAAGGCCACGCCGAACTTGGAGTCTATCTTGCCCGTGGCGATAAAATCATGGGTGTGCGCGTCGATACCCGGCTTGACACGCACGCCGATTTCGGCCACAACCCCCAGCCGCTCGGCTATCGCCGCGACACGCGCAAGCTCCGCCGCGTTGTCAACCACTATGCGCCGAACGTTGGATTTAAGCGCGTATTCAAGCTCGTCGGCGGTCTTGTTGTTGCCGTGGAAGTAGATATTCGCAGGGTCAAACCCGCCCGCAATCGCGGTGTAAAGCTCCCCGCCCGACACCACGTCCGCGCACATGTTTTCCTCTTTCAAAATCGAGTACAAACCCTTAAAGCACAAGGC
>BNZR01000041.1 GCA_026001245.1 Clostridia bacterium | reverse complement strand
ACAGCGCGGCCTTGCCCGCCGTGCCGACGGGCAGTCCCCCCGCGCCTTTGGCCGCCGTGGTGTGTACATAGGCGGCGCGGTCGCGCACCTCGACATATACGGTAACCTCCGGGCGGCGCACGTCAACCGTCAAATGCGGATAGGCTTCAAGGATACGCTCCCCGGCGGTGTAGCATATCTGCGGCGAGTTTAGCGCAAAGGCCTTGTCCGAGCGTCTGCCCTCAACCTTAAACGTCTTCGCGGCCATCAACGCGTCACGCGGATAGCCGACCGCAAGGTCAAAAATCGCTTCCGGTTCTTTAGCGCACTCGGCGGCGCGGGACAGCGCGACTATGCCGAACACGTCCGACAACGCGTTAAACGCGGCGTTGTAGTCCACCTCGCCTTGCGGCTCGACATAGATAGTCGATTGCATAGAGTAGACGTTAAACGCCCCCAAATCCGACAGGCGGCGTTTGATGTTGCGCAACAATTGCGCCTCGAACCGCGAGCGGTTAAGGCCTTTCAGTATAAGCTCCCCGTGCTTGGCGAGAAAAATTTCTTTAATCATGCCGGTATTATATCACATATATGCGGCATTGGCAATGTAATCAATCGGTAAAAAACCGTTGTTTTTTGTCCAAAACAAAAAAAGTACTTGCAAAACTGTCATATAGTCGCTATACTATACACATATACAATTCACAAGGAGGCGCGGGCTTATGACCGGCGTTACGGAAAAACTGATTTCAATACTGCGCGAGCAAATGGATTTGGACGACGTTGTTATCACCGAGGACACCGACATCGGCGAGGACCTAAACGCGGACAGTCTGGACATTATCCAAATGATGATGGCCGTTGAGGCCGAGTACGGGCTGACCATTGAGGAGGATCAAGTGCTTAGCTTCCACACCGTGGGGGACGTGGCAGCTTTTATCGAGGAACACAGTTGACGGCTCCGCCGATTGTTCTGGCGATACATGATCTGTCCGGGTACGGGCGTTGCTCGCTGTCCGTGGCGTTGCCCGCGCTTTCGGCGCAGGGGGTGCAGTGCGTGGCGTTGCCCACGGCCTACCTGTCGGCGCACACGGGCTTTAAAAGCTTTACCTTTACGGACATGACGGCACAGCTATCCCCCGCCGCGCAGCATTACCGCGAGCTTGGACTGCGCTTCGGCGCGGTCTACAGCGGTTTTTTGGGCAGCGAGGCGCAGATAGACGTGGTGTCACGCATATTCGCGGCCTTTAAAACGGACGACACGCTTATCGTGGTAGACCCCGTTATGGGCGACGATGGGCGCACCTATAAAACCTACACGCCGTCTATGTGCCGCCGTATGCGCGAGCTTACGCGCCGCGCCGATTTGATAACCCCCAACATAACCGAGGCCGCGATACTGCTGGACGAGGACTATTCCGCCGCGCCCAAACGCTATGAGGATTTCCAGCCATGGCTGGAAAAGCTGTCAAACGGCGGGCGGACGTCGGTGCTGATAACGGGGGTGCGCCCCGCGCAGTGCCGCGTGGGGCAGGTGTACTATGACCGCAATACGGGCAACTTCGGTTGCTGTCAGCGTCCGTTCGCGGGCAGAAGCTTTAACGGCACCGGGGATTTGTACGCTTCTGTAGTAGTCGGGGCTATGACTTTGGGTGCGCCGCTGGCCGCCGCCGCCGATAAAGCGGCGGGCTTTGTGTTCGACTGCTGTAAGCTGTCCTACGACAATGATACAGATCCGTCAGAGGGCGTTCGGTTCGAGCCGTTGCTTTGGAAATTGGGGAATCGCGAGTAATTACTGCTCCTCGTAACCGTAGACCCTGTGCCATTCCTTGTTTTCGTCGCGCCACACCTCAACGCGATTGTGGCGTAATAGCTTGCTTATGGCGTAGAGGTCTATCCATATCTGGTTCACGCCGTCCTTTTGGCTCTCGTCAAAAATCAGCTCAAGCCCGATGTGCAGGTGGGTTTCTTCTATATTGTTCACGTTTTCTTTAGAGCTATAGCCCGTGCGCCCCATGTAGCCGATAACGTCCCCCGCCGTAACGGTTTGGCCTTTCTCCAGCCCCGCGGCGTATGGTCTGTTTCGGCGCAGATGGGCGTAATAATAGTACCGCGCCCCGTCAAAGCTGCGTATGCCTATGCGCCAGCCGCCGTACTGATTCCAGCCCAGCTCCTCAACAACCCCCGATTCCACCGCGATAATCGGCGTGCCTGTCTGCCCCATCATGTCGTGACCCAGGTGGCGGCGTTTGTAGCCGTAGGAGCGGCTGACACCAAAGTCGTCAAAATCGCTGTAATCATAGCCGCGCGCTATGGGCGAGAAAGCTTTCAGGCCGTAACGCTGTACCCACTCGCGCTGGCCCAGCTCGTTTTCAACCTCAACGCGGTAATGTCCCACAAAGCCCGACAACGCCGCGCTGTAGGCCTTGTAATAGTAGTCGTAGTTTTTTACGGCGGGGTCGAATTTTTCAAGGTCGCGTTCTTTGTACCGGGCGAAGTCGCCGCCGTATTTCGCGCCCAGGTACGCCAGCAGGGCTATCCAGCTTTGCCCGCCTTGACTTTCCACGTCTATGTCCAACGCCTTTTTCATGGCGGCGTAGGACGGCGTGAAGTCCACCCATTTGATGTAATCCGCCTTGGCCGACGCGGGGATGCTGCCCGGCAAGGCCGTCAAAACCGCCGCCGTTAGCAACACCGCCGCGCTGAAAACAATCAAAACTATTCGCATAGACACACTCCCTTTGGGATAAGTCTATTAGGAGGTGCAGTGCCGATATGAATATTGAGCTGACAAAAAAACAATTCCGCCGTCTGCTGGACATGGTCTATATAGGCAACTGGGTACTCAACGCCGCCCGCGGCGACGACCGCATAGCCGACTACGATCAGGTCGAGAGCTTGCTGTTCGCCAAGTGCGGCGAGGTGAACATGCCCTCGCTGTTTGAGTTTTCACAGGGCGACATAATCCCCTCGCAGGCGTTTTCAGAGGGCGGCATACACGAGGCGATTATGGACTACGAGGACACGGTGTTTTTCGAGATTTTGGCCGAGGAACTGGCACGGCGCGACATGGAAGCCGACGCGGACGACATGGAGGACACGGATCTGCTGAACGAGAAGATTTCGGCGTATATAGCCGAGTTTGAGCTGAACGGCACGGATAATATATCGCTGGATTTGTAGGAGGTAACAACAATGAAGACTTGGGATAACGAATTCCCGCTGGTAGACCCAACGCTTGAGCTTAAAGTCTAAAAACCACACACAATTATGCGTAAGAAACCCCGATTGCGTCAAGGGCTACTTCAAGCCGCGCGTGGACTATGCCGCATACTCCACGCTCTTCAGCCAATAATTCATCTGCAAAAAGCACCCAGCCATAAAGCTTGGTGCTTTGTTTGTTTGGTTAGGGGTCTACGCGAAGCGTTGTAACGATTCTTTTGCAATTGCCGCCGCAATCCGCAATCCATCGACACTGCCATCAGGTTGTTGCGCCTTTTTCGTCTCTTTACGCTCATTAAGCATTTCTGTAGCAAGTCTCAGAAGTTCCGCATTATCGCTCTCCCCGTCAAAGGTAAATGCATTTGATTTAAGCATTAGAATCACCCCTCCTATATGTATATCCGTATCTGTCTATATCTCTAAAAAACTTGTCGATGTCAAACTCGGTACCTGTACGAAGTTCAGAGATAAATAGATCCATTGCCGAGGCAAAAGCCGCGAACCTAGTCTTTTCCAAGACAAACACATTCCCGTTATTCCCGACCGCGCTTATGGACAACGACATATCATTGTTCATGAACGTTAAAAAGTCTTGGCCAGAAAATGTTTTGCCGCCCGGATGGTTGTGAATAATGATATGAGGGGCTGAAATCCACCTCGGCTCAACCATCCCGACACCAGCGTCCCCCTTATGCCTTGTCAACAATTCCATGTCAAGTGAATAATAGGCCACTGCCTCTGTTCCAATCGGGTCATCACGAACATGCTCCAATAAGTCCTTATGGGCCTGTTGCAATTCGCCCCACTTGGATTGACGCACAATGCCGCTTTCGACAAGCGGCACTTTCGCAATACTCTCGTCGGTAATCTTCATTAGCATTCCACCTTGTGTCTTTAGTATACCACTTGGAGCATTGTTTGTCAATCCCGGTTTTCCTCCGGCAACGTCCACGGCAAACATCCTCATTAGCCCACGCTCTTCAGCCAATAATTCATCTGCAAAAAGTACGCGACAGTCTGCGGCACGGTCATTAACTGCCCGTACCACGGGGTGTCGCTTTTTGTCTGCAACAAACCGCGTAATGCGTCACAGTCGGCGTAGTCGAAAATCGGCTCGTTGGGACTGTCCAGCAGGTCACTCAGCTCCTGCGACACGCGCCGCAGGTACGCGGGATTCAACGTCTTGGGATAGGGGCTTTTTTTGCGCCACAGTACGCTGTCCGGCAACAAGCCCGTCATCGCCTCGCGCAATAAGCCCTTCTCGCGGCCTTTGTAGTTCTTGAAATCCCACGGCACGTTGTACATATACTCGGCTATGCGATGGTCGCAAAACGGCACGCGCACCTCAAGCCCGCTGTACATCGACATGCGGTCCTTTCTGTCCAACAGCGTGGCCATAAACCACTGCGTGTTCAGCATGAACATCTGCCGCATGCGCCGCTCTAAGGGGCTGTCCGTGTCCAGGCACTCCGCCGCGTTGCAGGTTTGCTCGTACCTCTCGCGCACGTAGGCGGCGATGTCCAGCCCCGCGAACAGCTCCGGTCTGGCGAAGCTAGCACGGTATTCCGGCGACTTAGCCCAAGGGAAGCTGTCCTGCCACAGCACGCTTTCGTCGCGGTACCATGGGTAACCTCCGAAAAGTTCGTCCGCGCACTCGCCGGACAGCGCCACCGTCCCGTATCCCTTCACCGCTCGGCAAAACAGCAACAGCGAACTGTCCACATCCGCCATGCCCGGCAAGTCTCGCGCCGCCGCCGCGTCTTTCAGCGCGTCGGCCAGCTCCGCCGTGTCCAGCTTCACCGTGGTATGCTCCGTCCCCAAAAACCGCGACATTATGTCAACATACGCGCCGTCGCTGTCCGGTTGAAATTTATTGGCCTTAAAATACAATTCGTTATCAAAATAATCCACCGAGAATGTGGACTTTACCCCGGAAATAGCCGAAATCGCGCTGGAATCCAGCCCGCCCGACAAAAACGCCACCAGCGGCACGTCCGACACGGTCTGACGCTTGATAGCGTCCGTCACAAGCCAGCGCGTCTGCTCGACCGTCTGCGCAAAGCTTTGACTGTGCGGCGCGGCCTTTAATCGCCAATAGTCGCGAATTTTCAGGTTTTCGCCGTCAAATACCGCGCTTTGCCCCGCTTTCAGCTCGAAAATATGCTTGAACGCCGTCACGCCCGGCGTGCGCCCCGGCCCCAGCAGGAACACCTCCGCCATGCCCTCGCGGTCGATGGTTCGCGGCACGTCGGGGTAGGCAAGCAACGCCTTGATCTCCGACGCGAAATATAACGCGCCGTTTATTTTTGCGTAGAACAGCGGCTTGACCCCCATGCGATCCCGCGCCAAAAATAACTTTTCGCCGTCCCACACCGCGAACGCGTAGATGCCATTCAGCCGCTCGACACAGCTCTCGCCCCACTCCATATAGGCGTGAAGCAGCACCTCCGTGTCGGAGCGTTCGCGGAAGCTGTGGCCGCGTGAGATTAGCTCGCGCCGTAATTCCTGCGTGTTATATAACTCTCCGTTATAGGTCAAGGTGAACCGCCCCGCGCTCATGGGCTGTTTGCCGTGAGCCGGGTCTATCACCGCCAGACGGCTGTGCAAGAAGCACGCCCGCTGGGACAGAAACCGCCCGTTTTCGTCCGGCCCGCGCCGATTTAGCCTGCGCAGAACCTCGTCAAACGCCCCAATGTACCGCCGCGTGTCGCTTTGCATATCCACAATCCCGCTTATTCCACACACAATAATAACCTCCTTTTGGCTTGAATTGGCTCAAATGTAGCATATTCCACAAAAATCGGCCGCAGAACCCCGACATTTTTGGTGACTTTTTCGTCTTGACTTTCGCCAATTTTGGTATTATAATTATATATATGTTATGGCAGTTTATATTGAGAGAAGGTTTTTCCTATGAAGCAAGGAATCAGCAGAACCCTAATAATCACCGTACTTATCGTAACCACTTTGGGCTTAGGCATACTGACGGCCGTGTCGTCCGTGCTGACCTACAGGCTTGCTAAAGAGCAGTCGTTACAGATTCTTGAGGAATCGGCGGACACGCTGGCGACCGAGATAAACGGCTGGCTGGACAAGTATATGGCTCGCGCCGCGATAAACGCCGCCTCGGTTGAGGGCGCGTCCGGCCTGCTCACCCGCGACGTGCTTCGCGACGTGCTTAAAATCCAGCTAGACTCAAAAGAGGCCAACGGCGAATGTCTTGAGATTTACGTTGGCTGGGCGGACGGGGGTATCACCGCCGCCTCGGGCTGGACGCCTGACGCCACGTGGAACGCCACCGAGCGCGGATGGTACAAAGCCGCCGTGGCCGCCGGGGGAACCGTTATAATCACCGACCCTTATGTTGACTCGAACACCGGCGAACTGTGCCTTAGCTTTGCGCGAACCGTCGGCCAAAACGGAAACTTCGGCGTTTCGGCGTTGGATCTAACCCTTAAAACTCTGCACGAATTTGTGGTCTCCGCCAACACCAACCCTGACAGCCACGAGTTCCTTGTGGACGGCAATGACAATATCCTGATTCACCCCGACGACAGGTATGCCCCCGACAAGGACGGCAATTACAAAAAGCTGTCGGATATCAAGGACACGGACAAGACCTTTGTGGTTGACGCGGACATTTCAAGGACGGGCTGGCGCGTAATCTCCACGGTCAACGCCAGCGCAGTTATGGCCCCCGTTTATGAGGCGATTATCGCCATGGTGGCTATCTTCGCGATCACGCTGGTCGCCGTTATCGTGGTGTTACACCTTAGAATCCGCGGCACCGTGGTCAAGCCGATTCACGCGCTTATTGACGCGATGAACGAGGTGGAGCAGGGCAGTGTTGACGTTAAATTGGCCGAAAACTTTAAGGGCGAGTTTGACCAGCTTGCCGCATCGTTAAAGAGTATAATCGTAGCCACGCACGGACAGGCCACGGCGGTGGAAAGTATCGCCTCCGGCGACTATTCCGGCGACTACAGCCCGCGTTCCGACAAGGACGTGGCGGGCAAGGCGCTTGCGCATCTGCTGGCCAAGAACAACGAGGTTTTCGCGGATATAACCCGCGCAACACACGCCGTAAACGACGGGTCGCGGCAAATAGCGGACGGGGCGCAGGGCTTGGCGCAGGGCAGTACCGAACAGGCCGCCGCCGTGGAACAGCTGTCCAGCTCTATAAGCGAAATCGCGCTGAAGACCAAGGACAACGCCGCCGAGGCCAATCGCGCCGCCAACCTGTCCGAGGCCGTGCGTCTAAACGCCGAAAAGGGCAGCCATCAGATGGACGAGATGATTCAGGCCGTGAAAGAGATAAACGACGCCAGCCACAGCATACAAAAGGTAATCAACGTGATTGACAACATCGCGTTCCAGACCAATATCTTGGCACTTAACGCCGCTGTCGAGGCCGCCCGCGCCGGACAGCACGGCAAGGGCTTTGCGGTAGTGGCCGAAGAGGTGCGCAGCTTGGCCGCGAAATCCGCCTCCGCCGCGAGCGACACGGGGTCGCTTATCGCCAACAGCATGGAAAAGGCCGAGCTGGGCGCGAGAATCGCGGGCGAAACCGCCGCCAGCCTGTCCGAGATTGTGGCGGGTATAAACGAATCCAGCAAAATTGTAAGCGACATAGCGGTTAGCTCCGAACAACAGAGCCTTGCAATCAGTCAGATAAACAACGGCATAGACCAGGTGGCGCAGGTGGTACAGCAAAACTCCGCAACGTCGGAGGAAAGCGCGGCCACAGCCGAGGAGCTAAGCGGTCAGGCCAGCACGCTGGAGGATTTGGTGGCGCAGTTCAAGCTAAAAGGCGACGACGGAACAAGCCATCGAGCCATCGGCGCGAAAAGCCGCAAGGCCCCGGCAATGCCCGCAAAAAGTGAGAGCTACGATAACGGAGATTTCGGCAAGTATTAATGGATAGCGTAAAAAGAACCCGCTCGATGAGCGGGTTCTTTTTTGCGTTGTTTATCTTTGGCCCCATCGCCTGCTAACCAATATCCCCGCCGCCAAGAACAGCAACTCTATTACAATCCATGCTATCCACATAAACTCGCCCAGCATAGTCCCGATGAACAGCCCGAATATGTTGCCAATCGTCAGGGCGGCCGATATTGTCGGCAATTTGATAAGTGTAAGTATAAACGCGATGGGAGTGATGTACATAAAAGTTTTCCCCAAGCCTAAGGTTTCTAGCATAAAATACAGGCTATATGTTGCGAAAAATACCCCTAACTGCGCCAGCATAAACATCATTCGGCTCTCTATATTCATTGGTTTGAACGGGTTGAGATTCAGAAAGGCTTTGCTGACGTTGCGCCCGCTCAAGACTATGCCCACTGTCAGAAACGCCAGTATGGTGCAAAGCCATATGAGCCAGCCGTAGGATTCATAGTCCGGTGCGCCCTGTTGCGTAACGCCGTCCAGCCCCTGTCCTACTACTATCCCAAACACGTTGCCAAGCGTGATAGCCGCCGCTATTATCGGCTTCCGGAACAGCGTCAGGAATACCACAAACGCCCAGACGAACAGGTACAGATTGCGCGCCGTCCAGTTCGGGACGTAGATGTCCTTGAGCGTGGTTACGGACAGGATATAAGCCGCTACGAACACCGCCAGTTGCAGGGACAGGAACAATGTTCGGCTTTTGAGGTTCATTGGCTTGAATGGATTGAGTGTCATGACAATCGTCTCCCTACATATCGAAATTATTTTTTTATTTTTTCTGCAACCCGCAGCAGATCCTCGGCCGGCAGGTTGCCGGACAGCGCGAATTCTGTATTTTCTGTGTCCCAATACAGGGCGTTTTCCTTGTCGTCAAGCGCAAAGCTGTAATATGTCACGCCATTGCGCTCCAGCTCTTTAGGCGGAACACTTTCGACGCCTATGTCAACTCTGCTTCCCGGCGGCGCTATTGTTATCGAAAAATATTGCTCGTCCGCCTCGTAGAATATCTCGCGCTGGTCGCCAACCAACACGTCGTCTGTCAAGGTAAAGCCCTGCGGCACGTACTCCACGTTCCACGCCGACGGGGCGGACGTGGGGGCGGCTTCCGCCGGCGACAGGATGGAAATAAACTTCCCGTGCCATGTCATCAATACGTCAATGACTGCGGCGCGTCCCTGCGTGGTTACCATGACCAACGAGAACAGAACCGCGGCGGCCACGACCACGCCGGCGGCAAGCTTTCGGGCAACCGCAAAAGACCGCCGCATTATCTCCCGGCGGGCGTCGCCGCGCAGAAGCCGCTTCATGCGTCTCGCTTGCCGTTCCGACGGCGTATACCGGTCTTCCTCCGTAAGCTCATCGCTTTGCCGGCCTTCCCACGCTATAAACGCCTCGCGCAGTGCATTGTCAAGCATAAGCTCCTCAAAGTACTTGCTATCCAATGGTTACACCCTCCTCCATCAATCGTTGCTTTGCCTTTTGGCGTATACGATAGAGCTTAACCTCGGCGTTTTTAACCGTCAGCCCCATCTCACGCGCTATCTCTTGATAGCTTTTGTTGAAAATATACTTGTTTCTCAATATCTGTTGCTCCTCATCGCTAAGCGTATCCATAAGCGCCATCAATTTGTCGATGTCGATTTTGCTTGCCACAAGCTCCTCTACGCGAGCGCGTTCATCGGAAAGCTGCTCGAACTCATCCATTTCAGTATATTTCCGCTCCTTTTGCAGTATGTTCATCGATTCGTTCCTCACTATAGAATCCGTGTACCTAAGGAAATCACTACGGCCAAAAGCAAAAATTTTTTCTTTCTGCTCGATTATATCCAAAAAAGTCATATGTACGGCGTCCTCGGCCAGGGCGTGATTGTGTAACCGCTTCATGGCCACGCACATGTAACGGTTGTAGTATTGCTCGTATATATCGGCCAGCGTCCTGCGCTCGGCTTCCGTGTCAAGCGCGGATAGGTAGAATTGAAGCATTTCCCCCGACCTCCATGCAATAAGATTGTTTGATTATACCAAACTTATGCCATGATGTCAAGGATAACAGTTGAACTATGACACGAGTTGCCATAGTTCAACTCGATGATGGTTGATCTGCTATGTGTTTTTTTGCGCCAGTGCGAGTAAATCGTCGTACTGAATAATATCGCTTTCTTTGTATGTGGTGATGTGGAATATATAGCCGTCGCGGTACTTGCTGTACTCAATCGCGTAGCCGGGCGGGAAATCGTCCAGCGTCAGGCTGTCGAAGTTAATCGTGGGGTCGTCGATGATATAATACGCATTAGTTTCAGCCCCGACGTATGAGATGTACTCAGATGGGCTGTCGACTTCTCCGGGGGTTTTCATGCCGTCACTCATTGTCATAAGCATTTTGTCGCCCTGCATATGCAAGCTCCAAATCCCCAGCCAATTTTTGCGGAACGCGCCGAGCTTTGTCGTGCCGTTCTGATTTACGACCTCGATTAAATCTTTGGGAAGACCCCCGATGTTGCTGTAGGTTATTGTGCCGATAACGCTGGGGGCTGTGAAGCCGTGCGCGCTCATCACGATGGTGCGGTTGTGTGCGTAGGCAAACAACGCCGCAAGGACTAGCACGACAACCGCCGTTAGAATTATGTGTTTGGGTTTCATGGTTATGCGCCTCCCTCTAATCCGCTACATCAAGTGGTCTTTCAAGTCCTCGAACCGCAGGCTGTTGTCTTTGTTAAACGTGACAGTATGGATAAAATACTCCGAGCCGAGTTGCCAAAACTCAACTGCGTAGCCGGGCGGGAAGTCCTCTACCGTCATGTCAAACTCCTTGGTAGCGTCGTTCCCGTAGAAATACCGGTGCATTTCTTCTCCCATGTACGCGCTCCACCCCTCATCAAATTTCCTTGGTGCTTGGTCACCGGGAGAGGTTGAAGAGAACTTGGAATAGCTTATTTCGTTTTCACACGCTGCTTGCTTCGACCAAAACCCCCACTCGTTTTTTACAAACCGAAACAGCGTATCGGAGTTAAAATCATGGAGAATAACCATCGAACCCGTACCGTCTGACGCACGGTCGCTATAGCTTTCGTAGTCAAGTACAACAGGGGTTTTGATGTGGTTTACAGCCAGAATGATGTTGTAGCCGTTTGCCCACAGTGTCACGGCTATGACTAACGCCATGATTGCCGCGATTAGGATAATTCGTTTTTTGTTCATTGTGTTTGCCCCTCCTTTAAGTCCTAATCTTTGTCCTTTCCGCTTTTCTCGTGCCGCTCTAACACCTTGAAGAAGACATCAATCGTGATTTTGTAGAGTATGATCACGAAAATGAAGCCTAAGGGGCTTTTGTATGGGTTGTGTGCTTCATACGGGAAGAACCAAATCCCCATCAACGCCGACCCCCAAAATCCAATTCCATTTATAATCAGGGCGCATAACCCCGCAATCAGATATTTTTTCATTTTGATACCCCTTTCACTGAAAAGCTAGCGTATGCAGGACTTGCTGTGTCATAGGCCACGGTTATAGGCGCCGAAAAGCCAACGGTAGGCCCAGAGATCTTGTTAACGCTGAATGCAACAGTAATACCCCCGATTGCAAGCCGCTTATGGGCATAAGAAACAGTCGCTTGGAAATCTTGTGTTTCCTTCTGTGTCGCTCTCTCAACAATGCACCTTTGTCTAATAGTATTGTAAGGACCATTGCCAAGCTGAACCTCGTGCGCAACACCCACTCCGGCGGTTACGTCTGTGCGAGTTCCCGTTGCCGGATCAGGCTGCGTCCGCTTGCACGAATCTTCTTTAAGAACAAAGCCGCAATTCCATGCAGTCGCTATTTTGTCTTTGAATTGGAAAAATGGATTTGTTTTTTCCCAAAGCGCGTAGGAGTCTATTTCCAACCAATCCTCAGTTTTTGATGAACGATCGTCGCGATAAATATAGATGACCATCTTAATGTCGCTGGTAGTGCCGCGCAAACGCGGATTTTCCGCTATCGTTGTGGTGGTTACATCCGCGCTCAAAACTTCCCGTCCGTCTGCAATCATATCGTCGAGAATAACTTCGGGAAGCTGTTCCGCTGTTTCCTGCGTAACGCCTAACGTTTCCACATATGCCTGTTTTTCCGTTAGCGTCATTGTGTTAGTGCCTGTGTCCGCTTCCTCCGCGAACGAGAACGGAATGCTTGCAATGAAGATTGCAGTGACCAGCGCGAGACTAAGTATTTGCTTTTTCATGTTAAAGACCTCCGTTTTTATTGTTTTGGTGTGCTACTATATACTCCGTTTATCTAGGGCAAATCCCTACACGATTTTTAAAATTATTTTTTATTTTTTTCGCCGACCCTCCGCAAACCCTTTATTTCGCGGGTTTCCCAGCAGATTCCTCCAGCGCGGCTATAATCATATCGGTGTAAATGCCGATTGCCTGCTTGTTGCCGCCCATGTGAATCTTGTCCGCGCCGATTACGTATGATTGCGGCTCGATCGTGGCGTACCAGTCCGCCACCGTTACGAACGGATACTGCTGCGGCAGTGTGCGCATGTACAGCATGGTTTTGTATGACGTCCAGTTCTCGGTCATGCGCCCGTCATAGGGGGTTACGA